>CAIZGN010000332.1 GCA_903932505.1 Candidatus Hydrogenedentota bacterium | reverse complement strand
GTCCTCCGGCGAGGCGGTGGAACGGCGAAAATGCACATCCTCAAGCGACAGGTCGCACGAGACCAGCCACGTGGCATTGCCCGCGCGCAGCACCGCGCAATCGTCCCCCACACCGACCACCACCGCATCATCGTGCGGCAATGCGTGCGTGAGCCGCGCAATCAACCCGAATTCACCTATGTCCCGTAGAGCGCCCGGCATGGGCCCCTCCATCCGCCGCCTAGAGCTTGACGGTCATCAATTTCATGTGGCATTCCAGACCGTTGTTGTTTTTCTCGGCCTGCAATCGCTCCATGTCATACACCACCACCGCGTTTCCACTCGCATACACCTTGTGCAGAAAGTCGATGAGTTCCTGCAGATTGACGCCGTTAATCTGCAGCTGAACCATGGGCTGCTTCGCCGAGGTGCGGCTGGTGCGATAGTTTTCGAGCGGTGCGCGGCTCGCCAGATTGGTCTCTTTGAGCAGATTGGTCACAAACGAGAACAGATCAAAGGACTTGTCCCGCTTGTCCAGGATTTGCATGAGTTGCTCCTGCTCTTTGAGCCGGATTTGCTCGTTCTGAAGCCCCCCCTCGGCGAGGATAAGTTCGTTATGCAGGTCTTTCACGGTGTCAGCGGACCGCATGAAATTCTTGCGCGGGCCGGAGGGAATGTAAAGCGCAAACATGAAGACCAGCAACAGTACCAAGATGGCAAAATACAGGCCGGCCCGACTGCCTTGATTAGGATTCATTGGTCTTTTCCTTCTTTTCCTCAGTGGGGGCGTCCGCACGGAAGGCTTTGATTGTGAAGAGAGTGGTTCCGTCCTTCGAACTCAAATCCGGATTCTCGTCAATGCGGAACAGGTTGGTCGCCTTGAGGTTTTCCATCACCGCGTTGAAGGCTGAAGCGTCACTGGCCTTCCCCGTGATGTCAATCCATGCGCCCCGACCTTCGGGGGAATGGATGGCAACCGTGGATATCGCCGCCTGCCCCTGCGGCATCTTCTGGATAAGCTCCTGCAGAATGGCCAGCACCGTCGGGGTCTGGAAGGCCTTGGTATTGATGGTGGGATCCCCAAGCCCCTGACTCTTTAATTCCTCGGCTTTCTTATTCACGCCTTCGATTTCCGCCTGAATCCGGGCGGCTTCTTGCATGTTACGGGCCGTGCCCTGATGGTAGTAGAATGCCCATCCCATCAAAACCAGAAGCGCCATGCACGATGACACAAGCAATTGCCCGGTCAAGCCACTGGCCGCGCCATTCCAGCCGTTCTCAGACCGTCGCAGGTCAAGCAGAGGTGCTTTGCCCGCCGCACCCAGCGCTGCGCCCACGGTGGCTTCCCATTCATTCGGTCCCGGTGTGGGCACACCGCGCTTGCAAGCCAGCCTCTCCACCAGATTGATGGCTTCAACTTCCAGCCCCAGGGCCGAGGAAATCGCATCCTGCTCGTCCTGTCCCAGCGACACGCCCGTAACCTGAAGCGTGGCAATCTCTCCTTCGCCACGCCACTTGGCGAGAAAGGCACGCAGGGTATTGGCGACATCGCGCGCCACGACCTGCGGTTGCTCGAGCAATTGCTCCGCCGTGCAGGATAGCGAACGCATGAAGGCGATCCGCCGGTTATAGGATACCGTGAGGCTACTGCCCGTCTCGCGCACATGCAAGACCGCCTGTAGACCCTTGGTTCGTTTTTTTGACAGGGTTTGCCACAGTCCGGTCAGTGCGGAAGAATCGACGGTGACGGCATCGGCATCAAAACCGGCGGCCATTAGAATGTCGAGCTGATCATCCAGCCGGTCACGGCGCATGCCAACCGCCACCACCTCGGTTTCACCGGAAATCTCCGCAACCACGCTGTAATCCAGCGCCACCTCCTCAATGGGGAAAGCAAGATGCGGTTCGAGTTCAAACGGTACCGCACCCGCAACCCTCCGCGAACCACGGAAAGGAATAGTGAGTCCGCGAGCGATGCAGTCGCTCCCGGAAACGCACAACACATAGACGGAGGGGCGACCCCGCATCTCGCCGAGCGCAGCTTTTATAGCCACAATCAGGGCATCCCGCCGCCCTTCTGGCGTCTCATACTCGGCACGCGCACGGGACAAGCCCAGCACGCGAAATCCGGTCAGCGTGGTCTTCACGACCGCGATGCGCACATCATCTCCGGCGAACTCAATAGCCGCCACTTTGGCGCTGAATAGCATGCCTTTACTCCATTTCCTTTGTTACCGGATCACATTCCAATCCAGAATACGAAACCGTTCTGCGGGCAATTCCGGCATCACGCCCGTGCCTTCGGACGGAACACCCGCCGCCATGCCGTTCGAGATCCCCGTGTTGAGGGTCCCGGCATTACCGGCACCACGCTGCCCTCTGGACACCAACTGTTTCTCTATACCACTCTTGGTTGTGGGCGTCTTGGTTCCGGTCGTGGTTTCCGATGTGCCAGGGGATAATGTTCCCCCCGCAACGCCGGTACCACCCAATCCGCTCATGGTCATCTCCACCGCCGTCGGATCGATGGGCGTTCGCCACACATACGCCACAATACGAACCATGATATCGTCCATTTTTCCATCACCATAGATACGGAACACATTACTGCATACCGTGAACGGCTGTTGCGTGTTGCCCTGTTGTGGGACGATACCACCATTCAACGAATTTTCCCCTTCCGCTTCGCCCTCGCGAGTGCCTGCCGAAGACCGAATGCGAGGTCCACTTCCCACCTCTACATTCTGAAGCGCCTTGCTCACATCACGACTCTTGGGCTTGGTGGTAAAGGAACCACCGGATCCGGTCCCGGATCCCGATGCACCCGGTTTCGCTCCGGTCTGGGACGAGGTGTTTCCTGTGTTATTCGTTTGCCCGGCCGACCCCACATACTGGGAGAGTTCTCCGGGATCTTGAAAGGGTTGCTCCTGCGCACGGTCATAGATTTCCTGTGCGACACCGGGATCACCGCTTTGCCCGCCCCAACCCGACAAAACAGCCTCAAGCACTTCAATGGGCGCGGTATTGGGATTCACCCGCCCCCGCCAATCGCCGTGCACCGTCAGATACTCGCTCAAGGGCAACTGCCCGTTCTCCGCGTTGCCGTAATAGACTTGCGGTGTCATCCCTTTCAGCAGCAACAGCTCGTCAATGGAGTCGAAAGGTCCGTTCTTGCAGGGGAACGGGTTTTGCAGGCTCATGTAGTAGTCGTTTTCCGCGCCTTCCGGCCGCGTTTCTTCCTCGTCGCCATAGTCCAGCCAATCCAGAATCGAATCTACGATCATATCCGCGCGCGCGGTGTCGGCGGACGCGGTCTCCGCCATGGACAGGCGGGTGGCAAAGAACTCGCGTAGGGACGCGGATAATTGCTCCCGCTCAACGGGCGGCGTCTGATTGTAGTCCATCAGCGCATTCAAATTGAGCTTGCCATACTCGTCCGAAATCGAGGCCCGCATGATCGCGTTGTTCAGCGGTTCAAACGCAACGCCCTCATACCACGGCGTTGTGTCCATGAAGCTGTCGACCCATGGCGCGGAACCCGCAAATTCCTGGGAGGATTTGCCCGTTGAAAGGCTTCCGCCCAGCGAATTGTCGGACGGCTTGGCAGAGGATGAGCGGCTGCCTTTCTGGGTCGAGGATGAACCCGACTTTGTACTCCCCGACTCCGTGAGGTCGCCCAAGGCATCCGTCGCCAGAAGATCCAGGGCCTTGGCGACCGCCGATTTCGCAGCAAGGTAGGCCTCAAGATCCCCACCGGCATTGGACGCGAACGAGGCCTCCACCTGCATCTCGTAAATAAACTCCACGATAATGGCCGCCAGCAGCGCCACAAAAAGCAGCGCCAGAATGAGGGCCACGCCCGATTGGTTCGCTCGTTTATTTCTTCGTGCCATTGGTCTTGTTCTGCCCGTCTCTTTTTACATCGCCGGTCAAATTCTCCAACGATTCGGTGGACTGCGGCTCGCGCTGATGATTCAGGTCAATAAAAGGTTCAATGGTTCCCGCCGCCAGCGGCAACACCACCGTCATATCCAGATCGGGATCGTCCACAGGGTCGATCCCCTGCGATTGATCCGCTTCCAATTCCTCGTCACTGCGCGAGAAATTCACCATCACCCGCACCGCCCAAGGCATGATGCCGTCCAGGGAGGAATCCCATTCATCCAGCCATTCCTGAGCCTCGCCGTCGTAATACAATATGTCCAGCGACCGCACCGGAATGCGCCGCGTGCTCGCAAGATCGACATCATCACCCAGGAACGACGAATAAAAGTCATTGGCCGTGGGGCGATCACCTGCCTCGTCCGTAGACCCCGGCTCGGCCAACACCAGCGGCGACTCCTGAATGATCAGCGACGCATGCGCGCCCTCCATCCCGGCACCCCACAGCAGCGCGTCCGCGCCCTCATCCCCGGAGTCCTCCATGCTGTACGATACGGTCTTCCGCATCCCCGGCAGTCCCCGCCCCCCGCCCATGGGCGCTGAGGAACAGAATGGCAGGGTGTCGGCCGGGCCGAACGCCCCGCTATCCGTGTATCCGACCAAGGCCAGCTCCGGCTGGGTGCGCGCGCTGTCGACATACAAGGTGGACAGGGCGTTCCGCAGGTGGCGCTCGGTGAACTGTTTCAAACGCAACCGCTCGGCACGGGCGCGCGCCAGTTCCGACGTATCCGCCACCGACTGAAAGGCCGAATATACGATTCCCAGAATGACGGAAAGCACGCACATGGATATCAGGAGTTCAAGCAGCGTGAAGCCGCCCGCCATCCATCCGCGCCCTCGTCGGATTCTGAAATTCGTTCTGTACATATCAGGAGGCTCCCGACCGGGCATCCGCACGACTGCGACCCGTGCTACCGCTCGATTTCGTCGCGCTGTCCTTGCTCAAGCCCTCCGGCCCGTCCTGCAACAGTGCCGTGTCGTAGACATAGAACGTCATGGAGCGGTTCTGGTCTGGCCCGGTCACGGTCACGGTTACTTCATACAATCCGCCATCCTGACCGTCGGCACCCGGTTCACCCATCGGAGCCGCATCATAGCTCCACTTGTAGTCCGGGTAGCGCGCACCAAAAACCTCGCCGCCGGAGTACGTCTGGTCAAAAACTCCCAACTCCGCCCGTGCCACGGCCTCTTCCAGCAACTGCCGAAAATCCACATCATCTTCCGCCGTGGCAAAAAGGCGCAAGGCCACATAATGCGCATCCAGCAGCACAAACACCGCCGTACCCAGCACCACAAGCGCGACCATCACCTCGATGAGGGTGAAGCCGCCGCGCCGGGCGATGTTAAGGCCATGCCAATCTCTACTCAAATGCAACACCACACATATCCCTATGCCATTGTAAATTCCTGCTTGCCATCCAAAAACCGTGTCTGTCCGGTCACCGGGTCCCAGACCACGGTGTAATACTCGCCATCGCCATTCACCAGATACGCGCCCATCAGTCCACCCAGACCCAGGGCCGACAACTCCACTTCCACCACCCCGGAACGGTGTTCAACCCCGTCCACGGTCACCGACTCAATACGAACCGCCCCCGACAAATGCACTTTTTCCAGCACAGGATCCGTCAGTTCTTCTTCCTGCGGCTCGTCCATCCCTAGCGAAAAGTCCTCCTCGAAAAGCGGGCCGATTTCATCGAGAATACCCTCTTCCTGCACGACATTCTTTGCACGCATTTCAAGGTCTCGTCGGGCAAAACGGTCAAACTGATCCAGCAACTGCGTGTTCGCGGAATTATCATCGAATCCGTCAGGCGCACCAAACATCCCGCCACCACGCTGCCCCAGGGAAGAGCGAAAGTCACTGGACGAAAGGGATTTGTTCTGGTCCATGAGCGCCCACTGATCCACATACCCCTCCCCCTCTTCCGTCTCGGGGTAGACGAGCCGAACCGTGTAATACTCTTGCGCATCCAAGTCGAAGCGAACCATGAGCGTTTCTCGCAACAGAGTAGCCTCCGCCACGGCACCGCGCCCATAATTCGCCATGTGCCGGGCCGTCCCCTGCAGTTCGCTGAAGGAAATCATGGGAATCAATTGAGGCAGGGCCACGGACATGATCAAAGCGATCAGGAAGATCACAACGGAAAGCTCAATGAGCGTAAAGCCCTTGTTCGCTCGGCAAAACGCGACCGCACGCAACGGCGTTCTGGACAGCATCCCGTACCGTCCTGGATCGGGGTCGCCGAATTCAGGACGGCGTGGATCGCGTGTTTTTCTCGGGTCCACTTCATCCATACCTGTACACCATCCTCGTTCGCAAGCGGATATGAGGCTTCTAAAATCCGCCCTTTAAGCAACGCGCAAAGATGCCACGTCCATGCCTAGACCGACTCAGAAGTCCTTGCTGCTGATATCCTTGTCGACTTCATCCGTGCCGCCCACCTTACCATCGGCACCATAGGATATGATGGTGAAATCGCGTGATCCGTTCTTGGTGTAGTGATACTGATTGCCCCACGGATCCTCCGGCAACTTGTTGTTCTCCATGAAGGGAGCAACTTCCTCAAGCGTCTCCGGCAGTTTCCTGTTGTTCTTCAGCATGTAGGAAGTCACTGCGGCCTTCAGCGACTTGATTTCTGCTTTGGCCTTGGCATCATCGGCGGTATCTAGTGCTTTGAATAGGGCGACGCCCGCCATCGTGGCCAGAACCGCAATGATAGCGATGACCACCATCAACTCGACCAAGGTAAAACCCGACACGCCCGAGGCGGCCCTATGTTTCTTGTGCTCGTTCATACTCTTCCTCCTACGTTGGTGCTCATCTTCAAGATTGGCATCAATATCGCCACTACCAGAATGCCGATAAAAATACCCATTACCACGATAATGGCTGGTTCAAGCAGTGCGACCAGGGCAGCGATGGTCAATCGCACATCTTCATCGTACGTCTCGGCCACCTGGACTAGCATGTTCTCTATTTCGCCGCTGCGCTGCCCCAGATTGACCATGTGAATCAACATCGGCGGAAACAGTCCAGTCTCTTTCAGCGGTTGCGCCAGATCGCGTCCGCGGCGCACCCCGGCCTTCACCTCTTCCATGTGCGCCCGGATATAGGTGTTTCCTACCACCGAAGTCACGACATCCAAAGCAGGCAGCATCGTCAAACCGCTTTGCAACATGGTGCCCAAGGTGCGTGTAAAGCGCGCACACACCAGCTTGAGGTGCAACGACCCATAAAGCGGAAAGCGCAGCTTCATGCGATCCCAGTGCAAACGTCCTTTTTTCCGACTGATCCAAAAGCGCCACAAACTGAACAGGCCAAAGACCAGCAGCAGCAGCACGATCCAATACTTACCGACGAAGGTACTAAGTACGATAAGACCCTTGGTCAGCGCCGGAAGCTCCGCTTTCTGCTTTATAAACACCAGCGTGATGCGCGGCACGATCACCATCATGAGAAACACCACCACCGACAGCGCAAAAAGGCCCATAAAACACGGATACGCCAGCGCGGACATGATCTGACCCTTCATCCGGGCCTGATGCTCGATCACGTCGGTCAATCGAACCAGCACTGCATCCAGCGCACCGCTCACTTCACCCGCATGCACCATGTTGACGTACAGCTCGCCAAAAATCCGGGGATGCTCCTTGAGCGCGTCCGCCAGTGTGGAACCGCTGTTCACACGGTCGCGAATATCATAAATTGCGGTCTGTAGGCGGGGTTTGGTCGTTTGCTCCAGCAGCGCGGATAAGGCCTCCACCATGGGCATGCCCGCGCGCAGCAGGGTCGCAAACTGGCGGGTCATGAGGGCGAGATCACGCGTCGAGACGTGACCGGCGCCACGCTTCTGGGAGAGAATGCCGCCATCGACGACCTTGCCCCCCCCTCCCGAGGTTTCGGTCAGCTGGGTGGGATAAAGATTCTGATCCCGCAGCTTGCGTCGGGCTGAGGCGATATTGTCCGCATCAAGAACACCTTTGGTGGTCTTTCCAGATTCCTTGGAGATCGCTTTGTAGGCAAAAATGGCCATGGGATTGGTTTCCAGTTGATTGATACTGGCAGTCAACAGCCTCTAGACATTAACCACGGACAGCTAACAACTCTCGTCTAGCACATCTTCGCGGGTGACCCGCATGATTTCTTCCAGCGTGGTCAGGCCCCGCAACATTTTCTGCGCCCCGTCCTCGCGCAAGGTGCGCATGCCTTCCTTGCGGGCTTCACGCTTGATAACATTCGAGTCTGTACCCTGCAAGGCCAGCTCCTGAATGTGCGGAGTCATCACCAGCAACTCAAAAATACCGGAGCGGCCAAGATAGCCGCGATCGATGCAGCGCGGGCAACCGCGACCCCGCCACAACCGCTGAGGCGGATTGCCATTGGCATCCAACACCCCGAGATCCTGCAAACTCTCCACTTCCGGCGTATATTCTTCTTTACAGTGTTCACAGATGCGACGCACGAGACGCTGTGCTTGAATGGCGATGGTGGACGAAGTCACCAGAAACGGCTCGATACCCATGTTCACCAGACGGGTAATCGCCCCGGCACTGTCATTGGTGTGCAGCGTGGCAAAAACCAAGTGACCGGTCAATGATGCCTGCACGGCCATCTCTGCAGTTTCATGGTCGCGGATTTCACCTACTAGAATAACGTCGGGATCCTGTCGAAGGATACTACGAAGTCCGGCGGCAAAGGTCAGGCCGATCTTTGGGCGCACTTGGATCTGGCTGATCCCCGGAATCAGGTATTCGATGGGATCCTCAACCGTGATAATGTTTTTGTCCGGCGAATTCACTCGCTGAAGGGCCGCATAGAGCGTGGTCGACTTGCCCGATCCCGTCGGACCGGTCACCAGGATGATTCCGTGCGAATTTGTGATTATCTTGTCGACCACCACATGGTCGCGCCGATCCATTCCCAGTTGTTCGAGACTGAAAAGAAAGTTGCCCTTCTCGAGGATACGCATCACGACACGCTCACCGTGCGCAATGGGAATCACCGAAACGCGGATGTCGATTTCCTTGCCGCTGAGCCTGATCTTGATACGGCCGTCCTGCGGCAGGCGATGCTCCGCAATATTCAGGTTGGCCATGATTTTTACACGCGATACCACGGCGGCCTGCTGCGAGCGCGGCACGGTGAATTTCTCGTAGAGCACGCCGTCAATGCGATAGCGAACCCTGACTTCCCGTTCAAAGGGTTCCATGTGAATATCGGAGGCGCGTTC
>CAIZGN010000331.1 GCA_903932505.1 Candidatus Hydrogenedentota bacterium | reverse complement strand
TGGAGAAGAATATTCAGGTTGAGACGATGCGGCAATTTACGCGGAAGGCCAAATCGGCCGGCTTGCAAGTGCATGGCTGTTTCGTTCTAGGGTTTCCAGGCGAGACCATTGGGACAATGAATGAAACGCTGGAATTTGCCTTAGGGGCAGGGCTGGATACGGTTCAATTCAGCGGCGCCGTGCCTTTCCCTGGAACACGGTATTTCAATTATTGTCAGGATCAAGGATTGCTTCGCGCCAAACGTTGGGATGAGTGGCTCAACGACGGCGAGCAACAGCCTGTAGTCGATTACCCTGGTTTGAGCAAAGCATGCGTGGAGCAACATATCAATCTGGGTCTGAAGCGTTTCTATTTCCGGCCTTCTTATCTGGTCAAGTTTCTTTTCGCCACGCGTAGCCGCCAGGATCTTTACCGGAAGGTGCGGGGGGCACGGAACTTCCTGAGATACCTGATCGAGCAGCACCGGAACGATTCCAATGACACTAAATTGTGTTGAGGCTCGCCGAATGCATACGCCTTCACCCTTAGTTTCCGTTGTCATTGCCGCCTACAATGACGCCGCGCATCTGGCGGAATGTCTTGATGCCCTGGCGCGTCAGGACTACGGGCGGGACAATTATGAGGTTGTTGTGGTGGATGACGGCTCAACCGATGAGACGTCCGCCGTGGTACGCGCATTGTCGTGGGTGCGATACCTGTATCAGGAAAATGCCGGTCCAAGTAGCGCGCGTAACCTTGGTGTGCGGAAATCCAAAGGGGGGATTATTGCCTTTACGGACTCTGATTGCGTACCGGAGCCTGGCTGGCTGAGCGCGCTGGTGGCGGTATTTGAAGCGGGGGACGAACGTCTCGGCGCAGTGGGCGGACCGCATATTGGCCATCCTGACGATGCGCTCTTTGCCAGGGAAATGGATCTGTTCTTGCACCGGATAGGATGGGCGACTGGCTACATAAAGGGGAGTCCACATCCGGGGAAGGTGGGCCATGTGGCGAGCTGCAATGCGGCCTATAAACGCCACGTTTTTCTCCGGGCGGGCGGGTTTCGTCCAGGTCTTTTCCCTGGCGAAGATGTAGACCTCGACCGGCGTATTCGCAAAATCGGCTATCATATTCAGTTCACGCCTGTGGCGCGAGTCTTACACCATCGGCCTGCCGATAAGACGGCGTGGCGACGGATGTTGAGAAGCTATGGAGAAAGTTCCGGAAACATTATCCGCCTTCACGGCCCATTTCGCCTGATTCATGTACTCTCCCCATTACTGCTGGGGAATCTTCTGCTCATTCTTGTTCTTTGTCTTGCCACTCCTTTTGCTTTCTGGGTCATATCGGGCGAGGCGATTGCATTTTGTCTGCTTTGTGGATATTTGAGCAGGCCGACGCTCGGTTTTTGCCGAATACTGCGTTTCACATGTGAAACAATGGTCTATTACAGCCTTGGCTATTGGACACGTTTGGTTTGCTTTAGGCCCATGCCTCTTTCCAAAAACTTATCTGAAGGGTGATGTGTTGCGCGCAGCGCCGATTCCTGAGTTCCTTTCACGACGCTACCGTAAAGTAGCACTTCTGCTGTCAGGAGATCTTCTGGAACAAACTTCTTCATCTAGCGCAACAGCGCTTTGTCATCTTCAAAGACGGCTTGGGCATGTTCGAGTATCTTCAATGCGCTCGACCTCGCTTTGTCTCGTGTGCCAATCCAACAATTAGATGATACACCGCTGTACACTATGTTGCACGCTACTTTCTGCCACTGGGTTCCTCGCTTTCGGTTTCAACAAGAAGACTCCCTGCGTCCGAGAGGTTCTTGGGCGACAGATGGGCGTAGATGGATCCAGGCCTCGTAATATGATCGAAGGTTGATGATAGAATCCCCGTTACGAGAAGGGGGTTTTGCGATGAAGAAGAAATGGTATGATGCGGAACAGATTGTTCGGATTTTATAGGAAGCGGAGGGTGGCGAAATCACAATCGGGGAACTTTATCGTCGCTACGAGGTGTCTGAAGCGACGTTCGACCGATGGCTAAAGGTCTATGGCAACCTGAAGGTTGCCAAGGTGAAGCTGTTGCGGACGTTGGAGCAGGAAAATGCCCGCCTCTAGCCTCTCGTCGCTGAGCGAGACCTGGAGATTGACGCCATGAAGGATGTGCTGTCAAAAAAGTTCTTACGGCGCAGCAGAGCCGGGAGATCGCCGTACTCCTTCGTGGTCGGGGCGTTTCCCTGCGGCGCAGCTTCCAGTCCACGGATGTGCTGGCCGCCGCCTTCGTTAACTACGGTCTGCCCCAATTCTCGCGCTCGGACTACGGCTCGGAATTCATCGCCCAGGCTGTCAAGACCTGGCAGAAAACCATGAATGTACAAACCCATTACATCGACCCCGCCAGCCTGTGGAAAAACGCCGTTGGCGAAAGCTTCAACGGCACACAGCGTCGCGGATTTATCTACCTTGTGGCTGTTATGGACTGGTTCAGTCGGCACGTGATCACCTTGGACGTGTCCAGCACCATGGAGAGTGGCTTCTGTGTAGCCGCCTACAAACGCGCCTTGAAAAAGGGTGCGCCGGACACTCGACAATGTGCTCATCGACCGGCTGTGGCGCAGTGTGAAATACGAGGACATTTACCTGCGCGAATTCGCCGACGGGCACGAGTTGCACGCAGGGCTTTCACGCTATTTCCGCTTCTACAACCACGAACGTCGGCATACCGGATTGGGGAATCAAACACCCGCACAGTGCCGCAAAAGAATCTGACTCAAGGGAAGTCATTGCTGCGGCGTCCGCCTGAATGGGCAGGCATCGACTAGCTATCTGTCGCCCCATTCTCGGCGGCCCCGTCGGGCTCAGTCACCGGCCTGCGCGTCATTTGCCGGGTCTTGACTCAACCCAAGGCACCTGCTAAGATTGAGTTTGGAAGATTAAGCAAAGTGCCGATCGCACTACTGTACTGCGATATCTACATTTGCACCGCTACCTGTCGAAAGATGGAGGTAAGCTCACCGGAACAGTTGGACTCCGACGAGGAATCCAGAAAATGCTGATTGAGGATGCTAATCATGACAGCCATAGGCCGTAGCCAAAGTTTCTCTGCTCGCCGGGGTAGAAACGAAAAGATTTTACCTTGCGATGAAGATGTAAAAACATGCGACCCAGCTATACGACCTTCAGGATTCAAGGATGGAGTTCTTGGGGAGCGTTACTTGAACTGGGGGGGGCGAGAAGGAGACATCCAACTGTTCAAGAATTCTGTCTGCTATGCTGCAACGGCCCTGCTGTGCTCGTTCATATCTTGCATCGTGCCACAAATGTCATACGGAAGCGAAACCAGTCCTATGGTTCGCTTTAGCGATACCGTCCCCGCGACGGGGGGCAGGAATCTCGTGCCCAACGGTTCTTTTGAAGCGGGTCAGGCTGGCTGGTCGTCCCTGGGGCATGGTGCTGGGTATGAGAACGCTTGGGCTCCCCTAGTGGCGAATTGGGGTAACTTCGCCACCCTGCACGGCACCGTAGAAGGCTCGGGGGGAACTGATGGCCAGGCTTTTTTGCGCATTCGGCTGGGGGACAATGACACGCCTATTTTCAATTTCGATTATTTCTCCCCGGTAAATCACCGCGAATTGCGGCCGCTGGCGGCGAATCAGGGCTGGATCGAGGTGACGCCTGGTCAGCCCTACACATTTTCCGTCCAGATGCGGGCGTCGCGGGACGGCGTCCCAGCCGCCTTCGGCGTTCAGAATGAAGATGCTGGCAATAGCTGGGACGGTGAACAAGAGGAGATCCTCACGAAGGTGGAGCTAACGGGGGACTGGAAACGTTACAGTCACACCTTCGTGCCCAAGTATCCCTTTCTCTTTGTACTGGCTGGACCGGACTTGACGAAGGAAGAAGAAGTCGCAGTGGATGTGGATTCCGTTCAGCTCGAAAAGGGGACTGTAGCCACAAACTTTGCGTTTCGGAACGAACTCGAGATAGGCATCGTCCCATCAGAGCCTGCTGGGGTGTTTACGGCGGGCGAACCTGCGGGCTTGAAGATTTCGGCGTACAACAGCAGTGGGGCACCGGCTCAGGCGCGAATCATTTTTCGTGCGACGGATTTCTCCGGCGAGCCCGTCGATTTACCTGCTGTTGACATGGAAGTTCCGGCGGCGTCCGCGATGACGAAACTTATTTCCTTACCCACTCAATGGCGGGGTTTCTATCGTGTCGTGGCCGTTTGCAGAAATGCGCAGACCGAGGAAACGCATTTGCTGCGTATAGCCATCGTGCCGCCACGCACGGCGCGAGAGTCGGTCATCGGCGTTAACCACGCCTATCCCACGGCATTCCTGATCGGATTGGCAAAGAAAGCAGGTGTGAGTTGGTACCGCGACTGGTCGCTCAAGTGGCAGCATATCGAACCGGAGAAGGGGAAACTCCAATGGCAGGTGAGCGATCCGCAGATGGACCGAGTGGTCGCTCAGGATGTGAACCTCATGGCGATGGTTCCCTTTCCCTCGACCGACTGGAATTCTACGGCACCAAGCTTGGAAACGCTCCGGGCCGAGTCCCCACCTTACCGCGCCGGAGGCATTGGCGATGGCCAAGAGTTGCTGCCGCGGGCGCGGTGGGCTTGGATGCCGCAGAATGTGAGCGAGCTTTCCGGATTCATTGGCATCGCCGTCGGTCGTTACAAAAGGCAGGTTCGGGTCTGGGAGTTTCTGAACGAGCCCCTTTACACCAATTATTCACTGCCTGACTCCGCGTCCCTGAACAGCAAGACTCTTAAAGGTTACACGATGGAGGATTACCTCACGCTGCTCCGGGAAGTCGTGCCCGCCATTCGCACCGCCAATCCCGACGCCCGCATCATGGGCGGTCCGGCCATGAACACGACCGCGAGATACACCATCGCAATGGTGGAAGCGGGGCTCTTGAATATGGTCGACATCCTCGGCGTCCATGATTACCCGGTCAGGGTAACACCCGAAGACCGCCTCCTTACCTCCATTGACAAACTGCTGGCAACGATGAAAGCACATGGCGGTCCCAAGCCCATTTGGATGACAGAATTCTCCTATTTCGGCACCGACGATCTGCCGCGAGAACCATTTGTACCCATTCCGGGCTTGTGGTCCGAACCCAAGCTTCTCAGTGAAAAGGAAGTCGCCGACTATACTATCCGTTACTGCACGATCTTCTTGGGGCGCGGCGGAGAGAAGATCTTCCTGCATTCCGGATGCACCGGATCGGTCAATAAGCCCGGCACGGAAAGCTGCATGTTTGCCGATGGTGCCGTGCGTAAGGTCTTCCCCGCAGTGGCAGTATTTACAGAACTAATGGGCCCCAGCCCGACATATGTTGCCGACAGCACAAATGGGTCTGGCCTTGTTTTTGCCTTTGAGACCGAAAACCAAGCGACCTTGGTGTTGTGGGATCCTAGCGAAAGGGCCACGAACCATATTCCTAACGGAGCGACCTGTTTGGACATCATGGGACGAAAAGTCGAGGGGCCCGAGGTACGGTTGACCGCTTCACCCGTATATTTCGTTGGTCAGGCAGGCAGGGCCAAGCAGTTCTTTGCGGAATGCATAGGGAATTGAGGGAGGCTCTGGATGTACGTGATTGAAGTGGTCGCGTATTATCGTTGGAGCATGGCGACGGATCTGTAGAAGTTGTCCCTACTCTAGGGGCTTTTTGCTCGCGGCAAACCCTTCCGAATAGAAGTGGATTCCTGCGGAACGGACGATGAACGCAGCTTTGGCCGTCTGCCGACGCGATTGGAAAGGACCAACACTCATGAACAATCGAGTGCTGCCAGGATGTGCGTGCGCTTTCCTGATGATGCTAACCAGCCTGTCGCTCCCTGCTGATGAAAGCGACAAGAAAGATATTCTCGGTAGTCCCTTTGTCGTGACGAGGTATACCGCAATCGGTAACCCGGACGGCAAGGCTACGAAGGCGTTCCAGGCTGCCATTGATGCCTGCAGTGCGGCGGGTGGCGGCGTGGTGTATGCGCCACCGGGCGACTATGTGCTCGGACGTGTATTTTTGAAGGACAATGTAACTCTCGAACTTGCGGAAGGGGCAGTGCTACGGCCGTCCAAGGATAAGCTCGACTATCCAGTGTTGTCCGGTTCTCCCAACTCCAAGTACAAGCCCGAATACGGTGAGAATGCCCTGACTTGCCGCTATGCGATCCTCTATGCGTACAAGGCGCGAAACATCGCAGTAGTTGGACGCGGCAAGATTCTCGGCGACGGGAAATCGTTTTGGGAAGTGAAGCGCTCCGGGGACTTTGTGAAGTGGAATATGACGGCACACTGCTACACAGCAAATGCGTTCCGCCCCATCTTGATCACGTTCGAGGAATGCGAGAACACGCTTGTAACGGACATAGTGCTTGGGGATTCGGCCTGTTACGCGGGATGGTTCGTCGGATGCCGCAACATGCGTTTCTCAGGAACCACTATCCTCAACGACCACGCCGGTCCCAACACCGATGGCTATCATTTCAGTTCCTGCCGGAACGTCCACATTGCGGACTGTCACTTTGTCTGTGGCGACGACTGTATTGCCATAGACCCTAATCATGACGGATCTTCGGCGAATTTCACGATAACCGGCTGCACTTTCAATACGACAGTTAACGTGTTTCGGATCTACACGGGTCTGGATCCATATCTTCCCAAGGACATGCCGCGGGGGAAAGTCAGTGACATCGCAGCCGCCAATTGTTCTGTCGAGGATGCTTCGGGGGTATTCAACGTAACCTCCGAAGGCGGCGATGTCGAGCGGCTGGCCTTCACAAACTTTACGATAAACATGGAGCAGCGCGGATCAGCGTTCTTCTTCCTCACGCAGAAAGGAGGCTCGATTCGCGACGTAGTATTGAGCGACATGGCGATCCGTACGGACGGGATCGGCACGATCTCGGGTGAGGAGGGCGGAAAGATCTCAGGGATAACGCTCAACGATCTGCGCTACGGTGTCCATCCGCGCACCAAGCGGTTTGGCAATGGCATGCCGGATCCCTTGAAGGGCTACTGGCTCCATCATTTTGCCCCCTACAACCTCTATATTCGGCACGCCCGCGACATTGCCATACGGGGCTTGCGCGTCGACTGGCGCGAAGCGGATCTTGCCGACCTGGATAAGGTTCCCGGGTCGAAGTCAACTTGGAGTTGCATAGAGTGCCGAGATGTAACGCAAATGGACATCGACGGGGCGACGTGTCCACCCTACGGCAGCGACACACCGGCCGTGTCCCTGACCGATGCCACCGATGTTTTCATCACACGGTGCAGAATGCCCGAGAATACGAGCGCGTTTTTAGCCATTGATGGTGCTTCCTCCAAGATCCGGCTGGCAGACAACGCAATACCCCTGGGCGTAAAGCCGTACGAGATTTCCAAGGGAACGCCCCCCGACGCCTTGATAAGTGACACTGCCCCATGAGGGGTACAGGAGGCCAGTGCGGTTCATCACCATCCTTTGCCAATCCGCTCTACGCATCTATTTGCCCGCAAGAATCCATTCACGAACTTCGTACTTTCGTCCGGGGTAATCACCGGAACGCTTGACCGTACCTGTGTTCTTTTTGGTATGGTGCAAAACCACCCGGTTCTGCGCGCCACGCTCAAAATCATAGGTGAATCCATCATCTTCGTAAAGCACGAAATCGCAGGAGGGCGTTCCGTACATGCGCACGGAGAGGTTGAAGAGCGTGTCGCGCGTGATGAATTCTTC
>CAIZGN010000330.1 GCA_903932505.1 Candidatus Hydrogenedentota bacterium | reverse complement strand
GTCCGCTTGCTCGAGGGACACCAGATAGTGCCAGGAAGATGTCATCTGTTCGTAGTCGTTACTTCCATTGGTATCAATATGCCAAACCGCGAGTCCAGCATCGGGCAAAGCCGCGTCTCTCCCGGTTTTGTTTCGGTTTTCTACCAAGAAGTACTCGTTGGGCTTGCCAGGGCGGACAAACTTATAGCACATGTTACTTCCGGCAATAAAGGTCAAATCGACGGTTGGCACGGATAAGTTCGTGACGGTTTCCCATCCGGCGAATTCCTTAAGGTAGGCGCACGGCTGTACGGGATTCCTACCATCATCCCCGTAATTCCCCCCCGCCATCAAGCAAAAATCACCTATGCCGCTGGACTCTGGCCCGTAGTCGTAGAGGTCAGGGAAATCGCAGATCATGTGTCCATTCTCATGACAGAAAGTCCCGATGGTGAGTGCTTCGCCCATGTCCACAATCTCATATTTAAATGTGGACACACCATCGCCTACAAAATCCACAGTCCAACTATGGGGCCAAAGCCCATCTGCTCCCCGCACCCCGGCATAATAACAGTTTACGGCGTCAATCAATCCATCGCCATCGGCATCGTATTCACTGAAATTGAATCCCTCAGCATCCAACCAATTCAGTGCTTCGAGAGTCAGTTCACGAGATCTGAGTCCAAGATCTACATTGGGATCATCGTAATACGTTTTTGGGTTCTTAGCCCGGTAGTAGACGGACGTAACGTAATTTGTGTACGTTAGTTTTCCAGCAGAGACATCGTAAAAGTAGTCCCGGATTGAACCGTTGTTATTGTAGCCCCTGTAGCCGGGCATATTGCAGAATAAATCCACCGCGTCCTGCGGAATCGTAGACGCTTGATCGGAGAAGTCGATCATGATGCATATACCCTTGATATTTCCTTTGGAGGGGGCAGCGAACTTTGTCCCCTGCGCAAATCCGAGTGCGGACCGGCGGGCCGCTACCCCTGCAGAAAAGCGTGCGTGTGCCTCCTTGATTTTGGAATCAGATGATGCATTCTTGATGCGAATATGTGTGGAAAAGGGTGGACTACCCGCCAAGGGCTTACTAGCGGAAAGCCCTGTGGAAATCAGCTCACTACCGTCTGACGAAATCGATGCGTAGCAGAATTCAGTCGTGACAGGATCGCGCACTAGCGTATAGCCATCCAAAGATTCGACCACCCGATAGAATTCGTCACCCCAGACCTTAGCAGGCACTGTGGAGCCATCCGGTTGGCGGAGCTTGAAGACCTGACCGAAGACCGGAACCGCATGTGTGGTGGCGGGGAAGGCCAATACCAAGGCCACTATGGCGCACGCCATCGCGGCATATTTTTTCAGACGAGTCTGACAGGTTCCCATTCCAATCCTCTCTCAACGTGTTGGGATTTTTGTTCCATACCAAAGACAGCGCCCGCTCGGGGTCAGGGCAAGGTGCTCCTTAGGGCCCCGTAATCGTCAGTGAGCTTGGCTTGAGGCGGATGCGCGGCGCATTTGCGCCTACCGCAAACCGGTGTTCCTTGGACGCATCGGATTCTCCAAGGTTCGTTTTGTTCACGGCCTGAACCCGCCAGTAATAGGTGCCAGCCGAAAGGGACAAGGGGCCACACTGTGGTGTCGTGACCAGTTCGGCATTTTTGATGTCGGACGCGCCGGGGCTGGAGCCGATGGAGACGGCGTAAGCTTCCGCTCCTATGACACTGGCCCACTTCAGGATGACTTCGTTGCTCTTGAAGGAAACCTCAAGGTCGGATGCTGCGGGTACTGGCGCGGAAAGCCGTACAGCCCCGACGTAGTTGGAAGGCAGGGAATCGCCACCCGTACTCCGGGCGACAACCCTATAATAATAGACGGAACCCTGGGCTGCATCGGTATCTTGCCAAGTCAGGACATCGGCATTGGTTTGGCCCACCCCGACGAAACCTTTTTCAGGGTCAATAGCGCGATCGATTCGGTAGCCGGACTCGCCATCCATATTCGTCCACTGAAGGACGATGGCCGTTGAGCTTCCTCGGGCTTGTGTGAGCACCGGTGTGGCGATTTTGTCGGCCTTTGCTAAAGCTTGAACGGATACACTCAGGCAAAAAACGAGCACCAGTGTCCTCGAGACAAACTTACGCCCCCCCTTGGGGCTGGTTCCTAACCTCATATACATGTCCTCTCTGCATTCCCCGGCTGCGGTTCCCGTTCCCTTGCGCAGGGATTGGATCCTGACAACCGGTCTTCCCCCCCTTGTCATGGGGCCACGATCCACACCGCACCCTATTCGGAGGATTTACAGATTGTACCGTGAATATGGCGGTTTGTCAATAGTTCGCCATGGTGCTAAATTCTGGTGTGGAGTGCCCTACACCGGGTCAGGCGATTCGATGGGCTGGTTTGCTCGCAGTAGCAGTACGGTCGTGCTATTATGATGGATGGTTGCGGAGGGTTTCCTCGCTTTGGTGGTGGACGTGTAGGCCTTAGGAATTGTCGGGGGTAGCCTGAGAAAGGGATTGAGACATGCGTATATTGGTGGTGATTTGCTTGGGTATGGCGGCGGTGGCTCAGGGGCAGACGGATTCGACGCCCTGTTTCCCGGAGGGGTATGAGGTGGTGGCGCATCTGGACTGTGGGGGGGCGGTTTCGTCTGCGGCGGTAAGCGGGTCTCGTTTTGAAGTCGTTCGGGGTGCTGCGGGGACGGTTCCCAATGTTCCCGGGGGCATCGGCACGACTCTCGTTGATGCGGAGAAAGTGGGTCTCACCGCTAGCGGCCTTAATGCCGGAGATGCGTATGTGCTTTATGTGGCGTGGTACGGGGAGGATGTGACCCAGTCGGTTTATCTCGGTCCTTTGGGCGGTGAGCTGTCGTGCGTGTTGCCTCCCACGCTGGCGAAGTCCTTTTATGAGGATAAGCCGACGTGGTCTTCGTTTCCGTTGCCCCTGCCGTCCACTGCAACGGCAGGCGGGAAGGTTTGCATCGAAATCCGCAAGCAATCGGGCGCTGCAGCCTCGGTGAGCGAGGTGTGGCTGTTGCGGAAGAAGGACGCGACACCGCATAAGAAGCTGCTTATCGTGACGGGGGATGATTATCCCGGTCATCGGTGGCGTTTGACGGCCCCGGAGTTTGCGCGGATATTCCGGGAGGATCCGCAGGTCGAGGTTTCCATTGCGGAGACGCCGACGATTCTCGGTTCTCCGCTGTTGAAGCATTACGACGGGGTCATGATTCATTTCAAGAACTACAGTCAGCGTTTGCCGCTCGGGCAAGTCGTGTGGGACGGTCTTCGCATGTATGCCGAGCAGGGCGGGGGCTTGATTGTGGCGCATTTTGGTTGTGGGGCGCTGCAGGAATGGGACGGGTATGTGCAGGTGGCGGGGCGGGTTTGGAATCCGGCGATGCGGGCGCATGATCCGTATGGCCCTTTCGATGTGCACATTGTGGACGGCAAACACCCCATCACGCGGGATATGAAGGATTTCAGTACGCAGGACGAGTTGTATAGCTGTCTGGATGGCACACCGGGCATTCAGGTGCTTTGCGAGGCCACGTCGAAGGTGGATCAGAAGGCTTACCCGATGGGCTTTGCCTTTGGGCCGGGCAAGGGGCGGGTTTTCCATTGCACGCTGGGGCATGATGTGAACGCGTTGAGCGCGGAAGGGCCACGGGCCTTGTATCGGCGGGGTGCGCGGTGGATTCTGGGGCTGGATCAATAGGGCGACCGCTCAATCGCCGATCTCGGAATTCCAGTACATGGCATCGACGAATCGCTGCCAGCTTTCGAGCGCGTCCGGGGGCACTGGCGTGCCGAAACGGGGAATCCATTTTGGGGTGGCGGGACGTCTCAACAAGTTCATCTGCGCGCCTTCTGGGGTTCGTCCGCCCTTTTTGAGGTTGCAGGGCACGCAGGCAAGGACCAGATTGTCCCAGGTGTCGCGCCCGCCCAGACAGCGGGGTACGACGTGGTCGATGGTAAGCTCGGCACGCGAAAAGCGTTGTCCGCAATATTGGCAGATGTGCCGGTCGCGCTCGAAGATGTTGCGGCGCGAAAGCCGGACATCGCGCTTGATGAAGCCGTTGAAGCCGCTGAGCAGAATGACTTCCGGGAGGCGGATGCACATGGTGGGGGTGTGAATGAATCGACCGTGGGCAAAGTTTTCTCGGGCTTCGGAGAGTTGTTGCCAGGACTGGAAATCATAGAGGGCATAGCCATCGGGATGCACGACCCGCGCATGCCCTTGGAAGAGCAGGGTGAGGGCGCGCTTCACGGGGGTGACGTTGACCGCCACCCAAGACCGGTTTAACACCAGGACTTGTCCGTCGACCATTTTCGCCTCTCCATCGCCTACGGCCGGAGCCGCTTGGCAAAATCAGTATACGAGTGCCCGTGCGGCGCAATCAATGTCGTCGCGCTTGCCCCCGCGCTCGTATGATAGAATGACGGCATTCGTGGAACGCTTCGATGACGGGCGTTTGTCAGCGACAAGTCGGGAAAGGGTCAAGCATGTTGGGTAAATGGTTGTGGGCTTCTTTCGGAGCGGCCCTGTTATTTGCGGGACTGGTGTATGCGCAGAACAGCCCTGAAGCGGCACCCGCTCCTGCACCGATGGCGGAGGGGGAAGCTGTCGATGCGCCGTCTGAAGGCGAGCCCGCGCCAGCGCCGGTGGCCAGCAAACCCGCGCCCGAGCCACCCAAGGATCTCCTTAAGAACGGCGATTTCGCGGAATGGGAAGTGTATGCGCCGGTGGGCTGGAAATGTGTGTTCGGCACAGAGGTAAAACAGGCGGAAGAGAAGCTCGAGGGGCATCCAGTGATTCAAATAGATCCGATGGAGGGCAAGGTGCGCCAGATGGATCAGTCGCTGCGGGGTCTGGAAAAACAAATTCACGGCGGCGACACTATTCGATTCGAAGCGCAGATGCGCTGCGAGGACACCGAGAAGGCGAACCTGTTTATTTCGCGCGCTTACGAGGTGTCGGGAAAGATGAGCTATAAACTTGAGCGGCAGTACGTCCAGGGGGATGGCAAGTGGCACAGCATCGTGCTGGAGAAGAAATTTGACGCTCGCGAATTGACCGAACCCTCCGCGCTGCTGGAGATTGGCATAGGGATTCGCGGGGAGACTGATTCGTTAAAACCCATCTATGTCTCCAATGCAAAAATAACACTGGAACGGGAGGAAAGCCCTCCGGACGAGAATGTGCCTTTGGCCGATTCCGCGCACTTGCTGAAGAACGCTGATTTTTCCGCTTGGGGGGAGAAAGGCCCGGCGGATTGGAATGTGGGGTCGGGACTTACCGCGAAGAAAACGGAGGAGAAGGATGGAGACAAAGGGGCCGTCGGGATTGACCCGATTCCCGGACGGACCAATGCCCAGATCTACCAATACCTTTCGGGTTTGGCTAATTTCGCCCGCCCCGGAGACCTTGTCCACGTCGAGATGCGGGTGAAGTGCGAGAATTCGAGTCAGGTCAGCCTTTTCCTCGAGCTTGGCTATGATGTGGATGGCGACCTGCGCTGGGCGAGCCTGACGAACGCCTGTCCCGCCGATGGCGCGTGGCACACGGTCGGGGTCGATTGGGCGGTTTCGAAGGACCACATTCCCGAGAACCCCAAACTCCGGGCGGTTCGTGGCGGCATTCGAGTGGAGGGCGCGACACCCACGCCCTTTTTCGTGTCAGGTGCTCGGGCGTGGGTGGTGTCCACCGGGCTTTGAGGGCGGGATGGATGCACCCCAAGGGGTCGGACACTGGAATTATTGCTCGACGCGGACACTGACGGAACGGAGGCGGGCAGAGAAAGACGCGTCGGCCTGATTGATGATACACAGTGTCGGCGGTATACTATCGATACTTTCGGGAATCACAAAGTTCGCATCCAAGTCGCACCATCGTTTCCCGCCCGGATGGGACACCTTTGCTGTCTCGCATTTTCCATTGACCCAATAGGACAGATTGACTTCAAGTTTGCCCGGGTCAGAACCCCAAGCACAGAATTGCACAAAGACCCTGCGGCCCGACAAAGAGGCGGGGTAAGGAAGTACCTGGGTCAATGCCGCGGGTTGACCCGGAGATGCCCCCGCGAGCTCCGTTGCTTCCTCGCCCGTTTTCGGAATCAAACGCCGGGTTCTTGCGTTGAACAGTACATCCCAACCGATCAACCTATCCCCCTGCCATTCCTTGAAACCTCCGTTGCAAAGTAGATTTGGGCTTGCATTGGCCAAGAGTTGGGGCAAATCTTGATACGTCAGCCGATAAACTGAGTACGCACTGTTTTCAAACTCGAGACCGAGCCGAATAGTGAACAAATCCAGTGGAATCTTACATCCATCGTAGAATGCTTTCCTGCCCAGTACGGGCCTCAGGCTAATCGACCGATAATTAAGATTTCTGGCGTGTTTAGCCCAATCTTGCTCGGACGGAGTAATGAGCCAGGAAGGTCGCACCACGGATACCCAAGGCTTGACAGCACTTGCCATGAACTCATTGTAGATTCGAATGCTCGCGTCGTCCTCTCTGGGATCACTGAAAGGACGTCCTTGGTGGGCGGAAGAGTATGCCCACAGGGCGTTCTTCTGGGTGCACAATTCCGCCATGAGCCAGGTAATATCGGGCGAGCAGTCAACCACAATCCCATCCGATGGCTCAGCAGTTTTTCGGAGGAAATCGCGGGCGACGCGACTTTCTGGACGTATCTGACTGCTAAGCACGGTACCCAATGACCGGGCACGACCAATCGGTGTGAAGGTGAGCACAATGCTCACCGCAATCATGGCATACACCACGCGCATCCCTTTCGCGGAACAATATCTGCTGGCGAGCCGGACGGTAGCTTTGGTCATGACCGTTAAGGCTCCAGCAGCAAAGACCAACAGGAATGCGGACACCATGTAGTAGTGATGAGCCATATAGGGTTCACCGGCAGAGGTAAGATCGAGCGCACAGAAAAACGGCCAAAGCAAGACGCTGATTACGGAAAGAAAACGGGTTCGCGTGAAGAATCCGACCGTCAGCATGGCCATTGCGAGCAACACCCAATGTGTTCCCTGCAAGTTTCCAATCATCAGACGCCAGCTCAACTGCTCCCATTTGATAAATATAGTTCCGAGGGTCTCGCTCACCCTCGTTACTTCAGAATTGGGAACCCGGAGTCCGTGTGCAAACGTATACAATGCGCAGGCCAGCGGATACGACCATGTGATGCCACAAAAAGCAATCCGGCAGAAGAGCGGCACCGAGACCAAGAGAATGGGAGCCAAGGTCAAGACGAAATGTTCGGGCCTGCACATCCCAGAACATAAAAAGGCGAGGGCAGCCGCGAAGTAATAGCGCTTCCGCTGGCTGAGGTGATGCCGATCCAGCAAGTCTATACCAATAAAAATAGGGGCGAGACCCCAGATATAATAGCCGGAACTCAGCGATACAAACATCATCAGAGGATTGAGTATAAACAGCGCCTGCGCCAGCAACCCGCCGAGAAGCCCAAAGCGGCGACCGACCACAGCACCGATAGCCCAAATCGCCACAGCGCTTAGCAGGCAGGTGGCCGCTCTGGCATATAGTGGTGCATATCCGAAGACGCGAAAAATAATGGCTATGGCCGTGTAATATAGTGGCGCAGGGGTGTTTTCGGCGTACCAAAATCCTTTTTCAAACCAAGAGGAGAAATCCTGCGCAATACTGGCAGCGGCGGGGAGGGCACTTGTGGCGGGGCCTGAACCTTTCATGTTATCCGGCACAAGAAAGAGAATGGCCGCAATCCCAAGAATCGCAAAGAGCAACGGCAACACGAAGAGGGCTACGTGAGCAATGCGCGCTGAACGTTCCTTCTGCTCAGGAAGCAATTCATCGTAGATCATGAAACTCATACTGAAAGCTCCTTTCCTCTGCCAGCGATTACCCTCGCCGCACAATGAGCCAACTCTTTTTGGCCACGAAGACGCGAATAAACTCTCCCTGCACCTTCCATGCCGCCACCCATCGGAACGATTGTCAGGGAAATCTCACCAAGATGCTATTTTCCCACACCCTCCGCGATTGCCCCATTTCCACCCGGTTGAACCGGAACCTGCGCGGACTCCACATACTCCATCTGGTACACGGTGT
>CAIZGN010000329.1 GCA_903932505.1 Candidatus Hydrogenedentota bacterium | reverse complement strand
GATAGTTGTTATTGAAACCATGGCCGATCATGCCGAGGAAATTTGGGGTGTATGCCTGCTCTATGAAACTGAAATCATTATGCGGCAGGGCGGGTACGTTTTTAAAACGAATTTGGTTGGCGATTTCGATGTTTGCGATAGCGCGAGTTTGCGTGTAAATCACTATTTTCTGACCAGAAGCCGCGTACCCCTGCCCAATGAGTTTATCCTTGGATAGAGACAAGAAGTGATTATTGAGTAAAAACGGGAACTCGGTTGCAGTATCGAACAGGAATTTTCCTCGCCTGCCATTGACAGCACCATCAATCAAAATATGGCCATTGAGCAAGTAAAATGGCAGCGTGAAATTTGGTTTGGCGACTAAATATTCGTTGAAGGTAAAGGTCGGCTGTGGAGTGTCCTCGCCTTTGCGCATGGATTTTTCCGAGGCTGACGAAGTTGTCGCAGCGAAGAGTGCGATGATCGTCACAGCCCACAGGATAGGTTTTTTTGGTGCGATTGAGTTCCATGGCCTAAACCAAAATAAGGATGTTCTCGCCAGCGTCGTCGATCCGTCGCGAGTAATCGCCACGATGGCGTTCACCCCCACGGGTGTCGATGGGAAAATGCCTGAAATCGAACTGCGGATGGGTGATATAACCATCAACGCATTTTTTGACACAGGTAGTGCCGGTAGCCTGGAATTGACAGAGTCCATGAAAAAGACGCTTGAGGACCGGGGCAACCTGACCCTTACCGCAAGAGAACACAGTTACGGAAGCTATGAAACCTATGTGAGCGCTACCTTGAAGGGAATCAATTACGGAACTCAAGACCTACACGATGCCAGCAACCTTACCTTCAAAATTGGAAAACAAAATCTACTAGGGTTAGGCTATCATTTCCTTAAAAATTACATCTCAGTCTGGGATTACAAACACCATACGCTGACACTACTCAAACCGTCGTAGTGGCGTAGGTTGATTTGCTGCTCTAACCCAAACCAACAAACATCATAGTTGGATCATTTTTGGTAAACTGGGAAATTTGGCTTATTATTATAGCCTTGGTCGGCCAACAAGGCAATCGCATGATCCAAAGGCAATGATTTTTTAAACCCGATCCGATGTCGGAAGTTTGATTCACTCTCGCACTAAACCCAGTGCTGTTTAAATAAGGCAGAAAGGTAATCATCTAGATGCCAACCAACAACCGTTCACGTGAAGATCTTCTGGCGGAAATAGAATCTCTGCAATTTCGCCTTGAAGAAGCCGAAGAAATCCTGCAAGCCATCCAAAGCGGCGAGGTGGATGCGCTTGTCGTTTCCTCCATTTCAGGAGGGAATCAGGTTTTCACGTTAAAGGGTGCCGACTACCCCTATCGCGTCTTGGTGGAAACCATGAACGAGGGGGCTGCTTTCATCGACACAAACGGCATGATCATGTATTGCAATCAGCGACTGGCGGACATGCTGTGCGTGCCAATGGAAAATCTCATCGGTACGCCATTGGGGGCTTATGTGGTAGCCGAAGACCACGACCTGATGGACGACCGATTGAAAAACCCCGCACAGGAGCATGCTAGGGAAGAAATCACCCTGAAGACGGCGACAGGAAGTCACCTGCCTGTGGTAATTTTCTGTGCTGCCATTGATTTGGGAGGCAAGCTGGGGTTGAGCGTCGTGGTCAGCGATTTCAGCACAATCAAAGAAGCTGAACGGCAAATCGCCATCGCAGCCGAACGCGAGCGGGCCATCCAGTCCGTCCGCGAGAGCGAGGAACGCTACCGTTTATTGGCGGATACGATGTTACAGGGGGTGGTTCACCAAGATTCTTTTGGAACTATCATCGCCATGAACCCGGCTGCCGAGCATATTCTCGGCAAGAACCACGAACAGTTTATTGGCAGCAATTCAGTTCACGAGGAGCATCACTGCATCCGCGAAGAGGGTTCACTGTCCCCCGGCATGGAGCATCCGTCGATGATAGCCTTGCGCACCGGCCAACAGGTGCGCGACGTGGTCATGGGGGTTTTCAACCCGCAGATGAACCAATACCGTTGGATCAAAATTGACGCAGTGCCAGTGTTTCGTCCGGGTGAGGATCAGCCAGCCGAAGTGTACACGGTGTTTGAGGATATCACCGAGCAAAAACTGACGAAATTGAAGCTGGAAAACATCCAGTTCACCCTTTCCGAGGCCCAACGAATTGCGCATGTCGGCAGCTTTGAGTACATCGCCGAGACGAAGACGACCGTGTGGACCGACGAGGAGTTCCGTATTTACGGCCT
>CAIZGN010000328.1 GCA_903932505.1 Candidatus Hydrogenedentota bacterium | reverse complement strand
CCTGAATACGTCGGCATTCGGAATTGATGCAATTGGACAAGGTGAAATCGATGATGCGGTACATGCCGCCGAATGGAACCGCCGGTTTCGCCCGGTTTCGTGTAAGCGGATGCAACCGCTCCCCCGCGCCACCCGCCAACAGCATCGTCAAGACTTCATTCATTGTGCCATTCCTCCTGCTTCCAAACGTTTACCCCCAACGGGCATTATATCATGCAGCGATTGAGTCGTCCCAAGTCCGCCGCACCCTAGTCCGTGATTCCCATTTCCGTCTTCAACCGTTGAATGGTGCCCGGGATATCCGGGAAACCCCAGGCATTCCGTCCCATGGTGGTTCCGGCGGCACCACTGGCCGCAACCCCGCGCAGCATCAGAATGACGTCGTCCAAGGTATCACAGCGGGGCCCACCGGAGGCTACGATCGGAATCGGGGTGCAAGACACGATGTCACGGTAGGTGTCGGGCGATCCAGTATAGGGCACCTTGACAAAATCTGCACCCATCTCCAATCCGGTTCGTGCTGCGTAGAAGACATCCTCCGGAGTGTTGCTGACCACCATGCTGCCATTCTTTTCCACAATCGGGTAAATGTGCGGCACTACGGGAAGACCAACCGCATCTGCTTTTCGAACGGTGTCCGCCAGATGCTTCATATGGTTCAGTTCATCCTTGCCCTTTACGAAAATGGCGACCGCAATGGCGTCCCCCCCCATGGCGACCACTTCTTCCGGCTGCGCATGATCCGCGAAACCTACGCGGTCGGCGGTCAGGGCCATTTGCTGAACAATCAGCGGGATTCGCCCCGCATAGGGGGCAAAACACCGCATCGCCACGCCTTTATTCAGGGTAATCGAACTCGGACGTCCCTCGGCGATGGCCGCGAGCGTCTGTTCGATGTGTCGCAGTGGTTCCGGCATACCGATGGGATAATTGATCATGTGATCCGCAGCAACGGACAAAATCCGGCCGTTGGCGTGACGGAAAATTCGGTTCATGTGGATTTGCTTACCAAGACTACTCATACAGGCCTTTCCTTGTCGGGCAATGAAATGAAGTTCCAGACACACACATCCAAGCATACGTCAAAAGGCGGGAGGGGTCAAATCCGCCTCAAAAAAGCGCATAAATGAAGGGTGATACGACCGCACTTTGGGCGGCCACAAAAATGAGTCCCATGAGCAGGACGAGCGCCAAGAGGATAGGTGCCAGCCAGTATTTCTTGCGAACACGGAGAAAGGCCCACAGTTCAAGCAGAATGCCACGAGATTTTTTGGGGCCTGTACTCATCATATCTCCCATCAGAACTGATCCTGATACCGCTCGAATTCGCGGGGTTGCTCTTCGGGGATTTCCCAATAGCTTTCGGTCTTAGGCAGCCACTTTCGCTTTAGCGGGTCTTCGCTGAACATACGCATAAGACCTCGAATGGGGGTGACCAGCAGGAAAAAAGTTGTTCCCAGCAAGACCCGGGTCATGACCCAATTCATGACTTCTGCAAATTTGAGCCAGAGCCGGAAAACCGGGCCGAGAACGAAGGGGGCAACGATGGACAGACACAGAAACAGCAATCCTACGCCAAGAATATACGCAGGAAAGGCCGCCATTGCGAATCCGTGAAACAGCCAGCGCAAAAACGCCAGCAGGCTGAGTACGGATGCCATCACCAACCCGAACTTCCGCTGCTCGGATTTGCTATTGGTGTCTACGTCGAACACGAAATACCTCCAGATCGATTTTAGTCCAACTCGAATTCTTGTCGCCAGTCCGTCGCTTCCTGCCAAGCAGGCTGAACCTTCTTATCCAGAAGGCACGTCCCAAGAAAAAGGTAATCCATATGGGTGCGCATGAAACACGCGTAGGCCTCCTGCGGTGTGCAAACAATGGGTTCGCCACGCACGTTAAATGAGGTGTTAACCATCACCGGGCAACCCGTGCGTTCGTAAAAGGCCTGAATCAGGTCATAGAAACGGGGATGGTCTGCGCGCTCAACCGTCTGAATGCGCGCGGAGTTATCCACGTGGGTGACGGCGGGGAGATCCGAACGCACCACACGCAGTTTGTCAAAACCCTGAGCAGCACGCTCCTCGTCAGTAAGCGTGCGCAACCTCTCGGCCTTTACATCGGCGACCAAGAGCATGTAGGGGCTGGCTTTTCCGCGCAGGTCGAAGCAGGCGTCAGCGTGTTCGCGCAACACCGCAGGCGCGAACGGTCGAAATGATTCTCTAAACTTGATCTTGAGGTTCAGCACTGATTGCGTCTCGCGGGAGCGAGGGTCGCCAAGAATACTGCGTGCGCCAAGGGCGCGCGGACCGAATTCCATGCGGCCCTGAAACCAGCCCACGACCTGCTCCTCCGCTACAAGACGCGCACCCGTGCCGGGAAGTTCTGCCTCAGTGAGACGGGTATAGGGGATGTTTTCCTTTTGGAGATAGGCTTCAATGGCGTCATCGGAAAAGGAAGGGCCCAGATAGGATGCCTTTTGTCGTTGAGGATCGGGGGTGCGTGGATTGTTTAGCAATTGATGCCAGGCGAACAGGGCCGCGCCAAGTGCGCTTCCCGCATCACCCGCGCAGGGTTGTATCCAAATATCTTCGAAGGGGCCTTCTCGCAGGAGACGACCATTGGCCACACAGTTTAGACCAACACCGCCGGCAATACAGAGGTTCTTCAATCCCGTTTCACGGTGCACCTGTCGGGCAATGTTCAAGAGGGCCTCTTCCGTCACCTGTTGTATGGAACGCGCCAAATCCATTTCACGTTGGGTGATTGGGGACTCCGGGGCGCGAGGCGGTCCACCAAAAAGCTGGACGAACTTTGCAGTGGTCATACGCTGCCCCGCACAATAATCGAAATAGTCCAGATTCAATCGGAAGGAACCATCCTCACGGAGGTCAATCAACTCACGCTTAATTGTGTCGACGAAGACGGGCTCACCATAAGGCGCAAGCCCCATAAGCTTATACTCGCCGCTATTGACCTTGAAACCGCAAAAATAGGTAAAGGCCGAGTAAAGCAGCCCTAGCGAATGCGGAAAGGCGATTTCCTTCAAAATATCAATGCGGTTACCCCGGCCCGCGCCATACGTTGTGGTCGCCCACTCCCCCACGCCGTCCACGGTGATAATGGCGGCTTCCTCAAACGGGCTGGGGAAGAATGCAGACGCGGCATGCGAAAGGTGATGGGTTGAAAAGAGGATGGGACCCTCATAATCCAACGCTTTGCGGATCGTGTTACGGGTGACGATTTTTTCTTTGAGCCATGGGGGCATTTGCTCGATAAAGGCCCGTACACCCCGAGATGCCGTTCCCAGAAAAGTCATGAGTAGGCGTTCAAACTTCATCAGGGGTTTGTCATAGAAAACGACATAAT
>CAIZGN010000327.1 GCA_903932505.1 Candidatus Hydrogenedentota bacterium | reverse complement strand
GCAACAAAATGGACGGCAACGTCGACTTTGTACCTTTCTTGGGGAAGAGCGGGATCATATCCTCGGAACTTCTCTGCCGTGTTCAGAATGTGTCGACCAAAGCTGCGATTCCGAGTGCCGTGGTTGCTGTGACACCGACTTCGCTGGGTCGAATCGCGACCGATGACCTGGGCACCTGCGTGTTCCCCGGCCTGGATGGCGGGAGTTACACGGTGTCCGCCGAGGCTTCCGGCTACATCCGTTCCATGATGCCGGTTACCATTGCCCCCGGTGAAATTCAGGCCATCACCATTGACCTCACGGACGACTCGAAAATCGGTAGCGAGGGTGAAGGTGAAGCGATGGTCGAAGGCGAGGTCGAAGGTGAGGGTGAAGGTGAAAATAAGCCAAAGGCTTTCGCTTTCCTTGGCTGCGGTTCGGATTCCGAAGCGGGTGATTCCGGATCTGTGCTTGGCGGATTGATGGTGATTGCGATTTTCGGGTTGGTGCTCGCTGCAGCCCGTATGCAATTCCATGGAGAACAGCTATAGCCCTGCGCGCATTGCGCATATTTCAGCGGATCGTGTTTTCTACCACTGTGCGGGAAGGTACTGTTCGACATCTGCCTTGGTAATCACGTGCTTGGGCAGGTAGACCACCGGGTCGAGGGTCTCGCCACTGAACCAACGTGCGGCCGAATGTATTGCCAGGGCTCCATCGCCTTCGGCGGATTGGTAGGAGACGGCGAGGGTGTCTCCGGATTTGATGGAATCCATGCCGGTCTTGCTGTTGCCTGCGGCTACGATGGTTATATCCGTGCGCCCGGCCTTCTTGATGGCCTCGAGTGCGCCGGTAAGGCAAAATCCATCGTCTGAAATCACCAGACCCTTGAGTTGGTCGCCATAGGTGGACAGCCATGCGCCCACCAATTGCATCGTGCCTTCGGCCTCCAGATTCGATGTGTCGCTGGCGAGCATCTTCATGTCGGGGGCATATTCGGCGAGTTCAGTGATGGGGGCGAAGGTACGGGAATAGAAGGGGGAACTGCCGGGCATGTGCCGCACGATGGCATAGCCACCGGTCTTGCCCATGGCGTCGGCGATCGCACGTGCCAGCATGCGGAATTGTCCCCAGTCATCAGGCCCAGTCCACGCGAGGCAGTATTGCATGGCCTCCTCGCAGGGGATGGTGTTGGAGGCGATGCAGGGAATGCCCGAGAGGTTGATTTTTCGGAGCAGGGGGGTGCAGGCGGTGGCATCGACCGGCGCAAGGATGATCATGTCGGGGCGCTCGTTGACCGCTTGGTCGGCCTGTTGCGCCTGAAGATCCATGTTCCAATTCCCGTTAAAGACCTTAACTTTGATCCCGTAAGAATCGGCGATGGCACTAAATCCATGCACATAGGCCGTCCAGTAGGGGTGGTCTCCCGCCTTGAGTAAGATGACTTGTTTGCCCTGCGGCCCGTTTTTCGGGGAAGCGGGCATGGTCACCTTTTTCGTTTTCCAACCGGCATATTCGATATCCCACCAGTGCCCTTTGTCTGTTTCGGGAAGGGCTTTGGGATCGAGCGGTCGTTCAGGCACTTTCGTGGCCGGGCCGGGGGGGAATAAGTAAGGTTGGTTATCGGTGCCCTTGAGCGCAAAGACAGTCTGTGAAGCGGAAACGGTGGACTGCAATGCCGCTGCGGGGAGGGGAAGCGGGGGCGCGCCATGCTTGAAATAGATGGCGGTAATCATGACACAGGCTATGGCGGTGATGGCCGTAACAGTGACACAAACAATAGCAAATCGGTCTTTGTCATTCATCCTCGAATCTCCTGGCGTCGCTTCACCAAGATGCGTTCCGGTGAAGACGAACCCATTTTCCACTTCATTCATGAGTTCCGGTCGCCGTCCCTTCAGCCGGTTGTGGCGGTGGATGGCGTAGGCCTCATAGAGTACCACAGCGGCAAGCAGGAGGCCATTGACAAAAATCTGAACCTCGAAACCGAGGCCGTAGCAGCCGATACCGTTGAAGAGCGTTGTGAGCAGGAGGACGGCAAAATAGCTCTTGAGTACGCTGCCCTTGCCGCCTTTCATCGAGGTGCCGCCGATGATGACGGCGGCGAGGACGGTCATGAGGGTGCGCGCGCCGAGTGCGGCGGAGGAGGTCATCGAGCTGAGACTGGCGGCAAATAGCGCACCACCGAGGGCGGCGGTAAGGCTGGATAGCAGGAAACCGGCCATCCAATAGCGGTCGCGATTGAGACCCGCGAGCCAGGCGGCCTCAGCGTTGCCGCCGACCATAAAAAAGCCGCGCCCGTAGCGCGTTCGGTTGAGCATGAGCGAAAAAGCCCCGACCAGCAGAAGAGTTCCGAGCACTATGGGGGGAATGCCCAGGGTAATGGAGGTTACCAGCCAATCCGCCAAACGGAAATCGTCGATGGATTTGGAGCCGCCATCACTGTACAAGTGGGTGAGACCGGTGACGATGGTCATGGTGCCAAGGGTGACGATAAAGGAGTCGACTTTTCCTTTGACGACAAGAAGGCCGTTGACGAAGCCGATGACCGCACCGACGAGGAGTGCGGCGGCAAAAGCCCCGGCCCACCCGATGTGCGGTTGAAGGCCGATGGTCAACATTCCGCTGAGAAGCACAACGGCCCCAATGGATAGATCCAATTGGCCGAGGATGAGAATAACGGTGAATCCCGTGGCAACAACGGCATTCAGGCACGCCCCCTTCAAAATGGTGGCGAAATTGGCCATGGAGAAGAAATTGGGAGCGTGGAAAGAAAGGAATGCGGCCAGCGTCAGCCACATAAGGAATGCGCGATGTTCGTTGAGGAGCCTGATAATTCTGAACATGTATCCCTCGTGAGCAAATTCGTTCTCAGAAGTCATCGAAAATGGGATGGTAGCACAAGAGTCCACCCGGGGAGTAAACCCCGCTCTAAAAGTATCTGACGGTTGCGATATGGAAACGTCCATGCTATACTTAGCCGCATCGAAATCTTGATTAGAATTATGAGATATGGTTGAAAATCGCTATTCCGGTTCATCGAACCCGTGGTGTGAGTAACCTTGAGAGCCCAAACAGAGACTGCGTTTTTTCGAGGATTGGTTTCACTGCACTAATGGACAGACTATCCCTCTTCACAGAAGAGGGGGGGGTGTGCCCTTATGCGTGGTTGATGGGTGTCCTTTGTCTGGTCAGGGACGCCGTTTGACGCAATAGGAGAATACCGATGAGCATTCATCTCCGTTGGACCCGTTCCATGGAAATTTTTGCCCCGCTTTTGGTCATCCTATGCGTTGGCGTTTTCTCAACGTGGCGGTTAATTTCCTGGACTGACCGTGATATGCGCGCTGAGCGGCTACAGCAATCGCAACTGATCGAACGAGCCCTCAGTGATGATATCGACTGCCTTCAGGAATTGAAGGCGATTTCCAAAGACCCTGAAGATCCTGCCGCCAAGCGCATCATGCGTCATTTTTCAGCGCTTTCAGCTTCCACCCCCGATTGTCGTTCGATTTACGTCCTTTCCTGCAAAAACGAAGGCGAGATGTGCACCCTTCTTGCAGCTGTTCGATCCGATTCCAGCGCTGCCGCCCCCGTAACGCCAGACAGTGTTGATTGTCAGACGGCCTGGAATACAAAAACCTCCCTTATCGGGTCACCCAGCAAAACCGGGGATACCCTGACGATAACGGCTTCCGTACCTGTTTTTGATGTATCCGGAGTCGCCATCGCGGTGCTTGCGGTTGAATATGACGCTTCCGGTTGGAATGCTGAATTATTGGCGGCATCGGTACCCATGCTCCTCTTCACGCTGGCGATGGTCGGTATCGCCCTCCTGATTCATCGACTGATCGCCCGACGGGCCGTTCGGTTGGACTCTGACTCCGTTATGACGGTGCTGGCCGGCATCACCATTACGATTGCCATTTCCTGGCTTATTCACAAAGACGAAGCGTTTCTTCATCGCACCCAATTCTTTCAATTTGCCCAAGCTCGTGCTGCCCGTGTAAGCGACACCTTTCACACGCTGGCCGAAAACGAGCTGGAGTCGCTGGGGCGTTTTCTGGAGAGCCAACCGGAAATCACCCGTGATGAATTTGACCGGTTTGCACAATTCTTGTCCAAGGACACAGCCGTACAGGCCTGGGAATGGATTCCTCAAATAGCGGATGTTGATAAACAGGCCCGAGAGGAGGAACGTCGTGTCACGGATGCGCCCAACTTTGAAGTCTGGCAAAAAGAGGGTTCAGGCAGCCGGGCCTTAGCCACCGCGCGCCCCCTGTACTACCCGGTGTTCTACATCACCCCGATGCAGGGTAATGAGAAAGCGCTTGGCTACGATCTGAGTTCTGATGACACGAGAAGGGCTGCCATTGAGGAAGCGATTCAAACCGGCCTGATCACGGCCACAAGCCCGGTGACGCTGGTTCAAGAAACAGAAAGCCAGCGCGGCATGCTTCTGTTCCGTCCTGTTTACGACCACGCGACACCCCGGCAGCTTCGGGGTTTTGCCTTGTGCGTGTTGAGAATGGGTTCACTGCTCAAGACAGCGACGATGAGCAAAGAGGGGGCCGACGTGGTGGGGATGGATCTTGTCCTGCTGTCCGGCCCGAACCACAGGGAGACGCTTTCTTCGACACGCGACAGCCAGTCCCTTCAGAAACCAAACGCTGATTACTCGGTCACTTTTCCGCTTTTTTACGCAGACAAAACTTTCCTCATAGAAGCTACACCCTCCCACACATTCGAAAGCGTCAACCCTGTCCGAGCGGGCTCGATTGTTCTGTTGGTAGGATCACTACTTACGGCGGCCCTAGCTTTTTTTGTGGCTTCGATTGCCTATCGACGCAAGGGGCTGGAGCGCTTGGTTGATGAGCGAACCGCCATGCTCCAAGAAAAGGCCTTGCGCTACGAATTGGTGCTCGATGGATCCTTTGGGGGCGTGTGGGATTGGGACATGCTGAATAAGACCTTCCACTTTTCTTCTCAGTGGAAGGCACTGCGAGGTTATACCGACGACGAGTTTGACCAGAGCGAGGAAGAATGGCGGGCGAGCATCCATCCCGATGATCTTCCACACGTTCTGGCCGCGATTCAGGCCCATGTCGACCATAAGACCGATGCCTTCGAAGAGGAATATCGTGTTCTTTGCAAGGACGGGTCAGTCAAATACCTCCTAAGCCGGGGGCGGGCAACCCAGGACGTATCCGGTCACGTGGTTCGTATGGCCGGATCAGAAATTGACATCACGATGCGCAAGCAGGCTGAGGAAGAGATTGAGCGCCAGGCTCGTCTGATCAGATCGCTCTTGGATTCCATTCCCGACATCATTTTCTTCAAGGATGTTCATGGGGTCTATCTGGGGTGCAATCCGCCTTTTGAGGAGTTTGTGGGGCGTCAGAGAAAAGAAGTCATCGGAAAAACGGACTATGACCTCTTCGACAAAGAGTTAGCCGATTTCTTCAGAAGTTACGACCTCCAAATGCTGGAGACGCGTGAATCGCGCCACAATGAGGAATGGATTACCTATCAAGACGGTCGCAAGATTCTGATTGACACCTTGAAGACACCGTACTGGGGGGCGGACGGCACCCTGATCGGAGTGCTAGGCATCAGCCGGGACATTACCTCGCGCAAACTGGCCCAGGATGCCCTGCAGAAAAGTGAGCATCGGATGAAGTCGCTCATCGAGAGCATGAGTGACTTGGTGTTTGTGCTCGATGAAAACCTAACCTTCCTGCAGTACTACCAACCGTATACGACCGATTTATTTGTGGAACCCGAGTATTTCATCGGCAAGAAGGTGGACGCCATCGGATTCCCCGAGCCTGCTTTCGGGGTAATCATGGATTCGCTTCATCATACCCTAGAAACCGGGGAAATGAGTGTTGCCGAATATTTCCTTGATTTTCCACGCGGACGCCTGTGGTTCGATTTGCATGTGACCTCTTTCAGAGACGCTGAGGCCAACCGAACAGACCTCACTTGCGTGGTGCGGGATATTTCGGGCCAAAAGGAAGTTGAGAACGTGCTGCACCGGGAGCGGCAGCGGCTTGCGGACATTATCGAAGGTACGAATGTCGGCACATGGGAGTGGAATGTTCAAACCGGTGAAGTGGTTTTCAACGAGCGGTGGGCAGAGATTGTTGGCTACACACTGGACGAGATTTCCCCGGTGTCCATCGAAACTTGGAAACGATTCGCGCACCCCGATGATTTGGTCACATCCACCGAATTGCTCAACAAGCATTTCCAAGGTGAAATTGATTATTATGAGTCTGAATTCCGGATGAAACACCGGGACGGGCACTGGGTATGGATTCTGGATAGAGGCAAAGTGACAAACTGGACAGACGATCACCAACCGGCACTCATGGCAGGTACCCACCACGACATTACGCAGCGCAGGGAGACCGACGATGCGCTGCACCTGCAGTCCCGCCTCCAGCAGTTGCTTATGGATATTGCTGCGCGGTATATCAATCTGCCGCTGGAAGACGTAGAGGACGCCATACGAACCTCTCTTGGTGACCTGGCCGAATTCGTAAGTGCGGATCGGGCCTACATCTTCGATTACGATTTCGCTCAGCAGATTTGCATTAATACCCACGAGTGGTGTGGCGAGGGAATATCCCCGCAAATTGACGAGCTTCAAGCTGTTCCGTTAGAAGCCCTGCCCGATTGGGTCGTGACGCACGGTCGCGGGGATGTTGTCTTTATCCCGGACGTTTTGGCACTTCCCCCCGGTGGCGTTCGGGAGGTACTCGAGCCGCAGGATATCAAGAGCCTGCTCACGGTTCCTATGATGAGTGACGGGGTCAGCATCGGGTTCGTGGGCTTTGACTCCGTTCGGCAGCACCACAACTATTCGGAGAACGAGCAGCGTTTGCTCTTGCTTTTTGCGCAGATGCTGGTCAATATTCGTCAACGCAAAATTGCGCAGGAACAATTGCGGGATCGGGAAGAGAACTTCCGCACCTTCTTTGCCACCGTGGATGACATGATCACCGTTGGCACCCAAAATGGGAATATCCTGTTTGCGAACGGTGCTGTTATCCGAAAACTTGGATACAGCCCGGATGAATTGTGCGGGATGACTATCTTGGACTTGCATCCGACTTCGCGCAGGGCGGAAGCGGAGGCTATTTTTGATGCGATGTTCAAGGGGGATCGGGCTAGCTGTCCCTTGCCTCTCGCGGCGAAATGGGGGGCCCATATTCCGGTTGAAACGCGAATCTGGTTCGGGAAATGGAACGGTGCGGACTGTATTTTTGGGATATCCAAGGATCTTACAGCCGAGCAGGAAGCGCAGCAGCGTTTTGAACAGCTATTCCGTAATAATCCGGCGCTGATGGCGCTTTCAGTGCTCCCGGAGCACGAGTTCTATGACATCAACGACACTTTCTTGAAAACTTTGGGCTACTCCAAGGGCGATATTATCGGGATGACCCCGGGCGACCTCGGGCTTTTTGTTCATCCGGAGCATCAGGCCCGGGTCGTTTCCAGCCTTGACAAGGATGGCCGAATTGTCGATTACGAGCTCCAGATTCGACGAAAAGACGGCACCATCCTAGACGGGCTTTACTCTGGCGAACTAATCACCAGTCAAGGGCGGCAGTATCTGCTCACCGTGATGATCGATATCACGGAACGCAAAAAAGCCGAAGAGGAGCTTCGAGAAACCAACCGTCGTCTTGAAGAGGCCACCGAGCGGGCCAAAGACTTCGCGGCGCAAGCTGAAATGTCCAGTATTGCGAAGGGCGAGTTTCTTGCGAACATGAGCCACGAGATTCGCACCCCCATGAACGGGGTTATCGGCATGACCGGCCTGCTTCTGGACACCGAATTAACGGAAGAGCAGCGGCGTTATGCCGAGACGGTTCGTAACAGCGGTGAGTCCCTTTTGGGATTACTTAATGATATCTTGGATTTTTCGAAGATTGAGGCCAAGAAACTCGACATGGAGACTCTTGATTTTGATCTTCGCGGATTACTGGATGATTTCGCAGCACTGCTTGCGCTGCGCG
>CAIZGN010000326.1 GCA_903932505.1 Candidatus Hydrogenedentota bacterium | reverse complement strand
GCCACCACCGCCTCGACCTCCACCGCCGCCACCACCCGTGGCGGCACCACCGCCCATGGTCCGCATCATCACGCGATCCTGGATGCGTTTGTTCATGGCTTCATTGCCACCGCGCCAACGGCTCTCGTCCTCGGGACTGCGCACCAGCACGGTGTCGCCTTCCGCCAGACCTTCCAATATCTCCGTCTGATTTCCGTCGCTGATGCCCAGCGTCACCGGATGGCGCTCTTCCTGGGTGCCGTCCTTCTTCACCAGCGTCACAAAGTTGCCCTTGCGGCTGCGGGATATGTTAGAGGCAGACACCACAAGCACGTCGGTCTTGTCCGCCGTTGTAATCGTCACATTGGCCGTCATTTCGGGCTTGAGGAGTTTCTTGTTCTCGTCCACCACCTCGATGCGAACCTCAAAAGTCACCACCGCCTGCACACTCAACCCCTTCGTTCCAATTCGCTCCACCTTGCCCGAAAACTTGGTGTTCGGAAAGGCGTCGGTGGTGATGAGTACCGGCTGCCCCAGTTGCACCTCGCCGATCTTGCTTTCGTCCACGCTTGCATAGATGTAAAGGTGCGAGAGGTCGGAAAGGATCATCGCGGTGGTGCCACCGCCGATATTGGTCACACCCGAAGAAATAATCTGCCCCACCTGCACCGTCCGACTCGATACCACGCCATCCAGCGGCGCGGTCACCTTCGTGTATCCATACTGCAAATCCGCGATCTCGTAGGCGATTCGGCTGGACTCCACCTGGGCCTCATTCAAGGCCACATCCTGTCGACGGGATTCCAGTGCCAGTTCCTGCGATTTCACATCCTCAAGGTTCGCCTGAGCGGACATCACGTCCTGCTCCGCCTGTACGGAAGCCGTCTTTGCCGTCTCATACTGCTCTGGACTGCTGAATTTCTTCTGAAACAGTTCCTCTTGCCGCTTGGCCTTTGATTTGGTGTCATCAACCCGGGCCTGCGAGGATTCCATCGACGCCTTCGCCTTCATCTTCGCCACTTCGACGGTCTTCTCGGCAACCACCAGATTGCTTTTCGACGATGCCAGCCGCGCTTCGGCCGCTGCAAGCGAGGCTTTGGCCTGGCGCAGACTGCGCTCCTGATCCCGGGGATCCAATTCGAGCAGGAGATCCCCCTCTTTCACGACATCGCTCACATCAAAGGGGATTTTCATGATTTGTCCGCTGGCGCGGCACTTGATTTCCACGTCGCGATTCGACACCACGCGCCCCGTGCAGGCCACCTCCTGCCGGATCTCCCCGCGCTCGACGGCTTCTGTCTGGGTCTCTTTCTTTTCATCGGAAACAGCGGCACTCGAGTTCTTCCACCAGAACACGCCGCCTGCGATACCACCGGCCAAAACCAGAACCAAGATCAACTTCTTCATTCGTCATGTCCTTCTTAATACCGCAGCGAAATGCTTAGAAAACTCGAGGCCGCTGTTTCCACTAACCTCTATTTCTCGGGCTTGGCTTCTTTTTTCTCGCCGCCCTCACGGCCTTCGCGGCCTTCACCGCGCTCACCACGGCCACCGCCTTCACGTCCGCCACGACCGCCCATCGACGCAGTCTTGGCCGTCCACTGCGTAGCTTGATCCGGCGTAACGAGCTTTGTTACCGCCGCATCCAGCTTTTCCTTGCTTTGACGCGAAAGTTCGCGCATGGATTCCATGTTGCCTGCCGCGATGGCCTTTTCCTGCGCCGCGCCCAGATCCACCACGTACTGCACCACCAATTTTTGCACTTCAAGCTTCACTTTCGGGTCGAGGCCCAACGTTTCCAGGGCACCTGCAATGCCATCCCAGCGACGATTGAACGTGCCCAGTGAGGCCAGCGCTTGCGCGGCCTGTTCTGGCTTCAGGAAAGCTTTCAGGGCGGTATCCAGTTTCGTGCGTTCCGCTTTGATGGTTTCCATCATGGCTGCACGAGCATCTTCACCGCCGCCACCGCTTTTCTCGCGTTGCGCACGCAGTGCCGCACCCTGGCTGTCGCGAGCGGCGGTATAGGCATCCACTAGTTTCTTGGTCTGATCCGCAGGAAGACCCATGATTTGGGCCACGCTGCTGGCTTCTGCTGCCCAGATTTTCTGGCGGTCAGCCGGACTTTGAGCGCCGGGACCACCCGGTGCGGGCGGTTGGGCCATCGCCGGCAATACGGCGACGAACAGGGCGCAAAGCAACGGCAACGCGGCAACAAAATAGTGGCGTTTCATACGAAAATCCTCCGTTTCTGGTTTTCGGCTGTACGGAGCTTGGCCGCGCCGTCCAGCACTATACACGCTACGCAAAGGAAGGCTCAACCCGCACGGGAAAAGCCCACGAACGGTGTTCCAAGCCGTTCCCCACATTCGCAGGGCACGGGCGACACCTAGGTTCACGCCAAGTAGTGGCCCGCACCTTCCTCTTTGTTACATTTTAACGGTCAGAATCTATTTGGCGTGCGTTGCCCCCAGTTTTCGCTTTGCCTGCCTTCGCCGCATGCGCCACAGAAAATGACACCACCTTCCATAATGTGGCACCATGAAGAACGACCGAAGGGCCACTAACGGCCCCGGCGAACTCTGGAGTCTCCGCATGGAACGTTTTCTTCTATTGGGTTTGTTGATTTGCACAGGGGTGAGTTTCCCCGGGGAGGCGCAACCATTGAATCCTTATCCGTCCCGCCTGCGTTGTGAATACCTCGAGAACCCCCTGGGGGTGGACGTGCAAGCGCCCAAATTAAGCTGGCAGTTTGAACTCCCCGCCGAATTCCGGGGTATCCAGCAGACCGCCTACCAAATCTTGGTTGCGTCAAAGCCCGACCTGCTCGCCGAAAATCGAGGTGACCTCTGGGATTCCGGCCGGGTGGAGTCGGCCGAACAACTCAATATCCCCTACGGCGGGGTTCCCCTGCAGCCCGGACAGCGGGTCTGGTGGCGGGTTCGCGCCTGGCATAACAAGGGCGGCGTCATGGATTGCCAAGAGCCCGGGTCGTGGGAAATGGGGCTGCTGTCCGAAAAAAACTGGACAGCCTCCTGGATTCAGCGCACCGAAGCACCTGCCCCCACCGAACAGGACTGGTTCAGCGAACGCCCCGCCCCCTTGCTACGGAAGGATTTTGCGGTGGACAAGCCGGTGCGCCGTGCGCGGGCTTATGTCTGCGGACTTGGCTATTATGAACTGCGCCTCAACGGCAAGCGGGTCGGCAACCATGAACTGGATCCCGGCTGGACTTCCTACGGCAAGCGCGTATTTTATTCGGTCTACGATGTCACGGGCGACCTCAAGTCCGGCGGCAACGCTCTGGGATGCATGCTTGGCAATGGCTGGTACAATCCGCTTCCCCTGCGCATGTGGACTCGTTTTAATCTGCGCGAGGCCCTCGCGATCGGCAACCCCTGCCTGCGCATGCAGCTGGACATCGAATACGAAGACGGGTCGACTGGGCGTGTACAAACCGACCCCTCCTGGAAAACTGCGGACGGCCCCATTCGCAAGAATAGCGTCTACCTCGGGGAATGGTATGACGCGCGCAAAGAACAGCCCGGTTGGGACACCGCAGGCTTCAGCGATGCCGCCTGGGACGCCGCGCAAGCCGCGCAGCCACCGGCTGGTGCCCTTGAAGCCCAGCCGGTGCAGCCCATCCGGGTCACGAATCACATCGCCGCGCAAAGCGTGAAGGAAGTTCAGCCCGGCGTCTTTATTTTCGATTTCGGCGAGAATATGGCCGGTCGGGCGCAGTTGACCTGCTCCGGCCCCGCTGGAACCAAGGTGCAGATGCGTTACGGCGAATTGCTGCATCCGGACGGCACCCTGAACCCCATGACCTCCGTGGCCGGGCAGTTCAAGAACCAACCCGTGCCCGAAGGTTCAGAACGCCCCGCCACCGCCTGGCAGGCCGATACCTATGTGCTGCGTGGTGAGGGGAACGAGACCTTCGCGCCGCGTTTCACCTTCCACGGATTCCGCTATGTGGAAGTTACCGGCTTCCCGGGTACGCCTTCACAGAATGCGGTCTGCGCAAAACGCCTGCATACCGACGTGCAATCTGCGGGCGAATTCTCCTGTTCCAACGACCGCTTCAACACCACGCAGACCCTCTGCGTCCGCACCCTTGTCAGCAACCTTCACAGCGTGCAGTCCGACTGCCCGCACCGTGAAAAATTCGGTTATGGCGGTGATCTCGTGGCCGACAGTGAATTGGGTATCTACAATTTTGACATGGCCGCCTTCTATCGCAAGGTTGTGCGCGATTATGCCGACGCGGTCCGTCCCAACGGCGGATTTACCGAGACCGCGCCCTTTGTGGGTATCGCGGACTCCGGATTCGGTGAGGGCAGCGGTCCGATCGGTTGGGGCACGGTGCATCCGCTCCTCCTTGAGCAGCTCTACACCTACTACGGCGAACAGGCTTTGTCCGCCGAGCAATACGAGGCCGCCAAGGCCTGGGTGAGCTTGCTTGAACGAAGCGCGAAGGACTACCTCATCGACAACGGTATTGGCGACCATGAAACTTTGGCCGACAAGGACACCATGGTCTCGGCCACTTCCTTCTTTTACTACAATGCACGCGCCCTCGAGCGCATCGCGCGAAGGCTCGGCCACAACGAAGACGCCGACCACTTTGCCCAGCTCGCGACGAATATTCAGGATGCGTTCCGCGCGCGGCTTATCGCGGGGGACGGCAAAGTCGGCAAAGGCACCCAGGCCTGTCAGGCCTTTGCCCTGCACATGGGGTTGGCGCAGGACGCCATGGTGCCCTCCGTGCTTCGCGTTCTGGTGGACGACATTGAAGGCCCGTCCAAAGGCCACCTGAGCACCGGAATCTTTGGTACGAAATACATGCTCCACGCCCTCAGTGATTTCGGTGCCCATGAAACCGCCTACAAAGTTGCCAACCAACCCGATTTCCCTGGATGGGGCCACATGATCGCCAACGGTGCGACCACGTTGTGGGAGCACTGGGAATACAGTGACAACGTCTTCTCGCACAACCATCCCATGTTCGGCACCATCGGCGAATGGTTTTACAAGGAACTCGCGGGCATCCAGCCGCTTCCTGAAACTCGGGGTTTTGACGTCTTTAAGATCCAACCCCGAATCGCAGCTGACCTCAACTGGGTAAAGGCCCGCTACGATTCCGTGCGCGGTCCCATTGTTTCCGAATGGACCAAAGAAAACGGAAGCCTTCGGGTTACGCTGCGCATTCCGGTGAACGCCGCCGCGCGGGTGATTCTGCCCGTGGCCAAGACTGAAGACCTACTGGAAAGCGGCGTGCCCATCATGGGCAAGTCCGAGTTCAAAGCACAACCCGCCGAAACCGGATGGACCGCCATCAACGTTGGATCCGGGTCGTACAGCTTCGACATGCCCTGCCCCTGAGTAGACATCCCCCACAAAAAAACGGCGGGAAACTTCTTGCATCGGAAGAAGTTTCCCGCCCGAAAAACACACCGCAAAACGATTACGGATTCACCACATCCAGGCATTTCATGTTCTGCTGATCCCGAATCACGAGCTTGCCTTGCGACAGGGCCAGCGGTGCCCAGATTTCTTTGCCTTCCAGCAACTTGGCCGCGGCCAGTTCCTTGTAGCCCTCAGGAGAAGGCTGGATAAGGTGCAGCACGCCTTTGTCGCCTTCAAGATTGAAAATCAACCCGTCGGCGAGCAGCATGGTGCCCTTTTCAAAGGTCAGGGCTTCATCCTTGTCTTTCGACGACCAGCACAGTTTGCCGTCCAAGGTGAAACAGCGCATCCCGTCGTTGGTCTCGTTTGAATTGCTGTTCACATACAGATGATCTTTGTAGAGAATCGGTTGGTGAATCTGGCTTCCGCATACCTTGAAGTCCAGCTTGAAGAGTTCCTTCACCACAAATGCACCATTCTCCTTTTTCACCTGAATCATGGCCGAGCCGCTCTTGTAGCCGCCCGTAATGAAAAGGCGGTCATCCGGCAGAATGGTGGGGAAGGGGATCGGGATGAAATTGTCCCAGCCCTTGTAGGTCCACAAGGTTGAGCCGTCTTCCAGAGAAATTCCGGCCACTGTCGTGCCACCGGGGACGCCCTTTTGGCCCGCGCCGATCATGACCGCCTGCTCCACGCCACCCAGCGTCAAAATGACCGGCGGACAATAGCCCGGTGCGCCCAGACCGCCCGACTTGCCCAATTCCTCGCCCGTCTTGCGATCATATGCCACCACGAAGGCATTGGGCGATTGCGGCGCGGTGACCACCCAATCGTTATAGATTACCGGCGACTGGGACGCACCCCAGCTGGGCACTTCCACCCCATAGTCCTTCAGGATATTTTTGTGCCACACCGGTTGGTGGGTCTTGCGGTCAATGCAATAAAAATCGCCCATCTGCCCCACGGAGTAGACATAATCGGCCGCCACGGTCGGGGGGGTGCGCGAACCACTGTGACCGACCGACCCCGGAGCGTCATACGAGAAGTTCCACAATTCCTTCCCGGTGTTCAGGTCGATGCAGCGCATGGTGTCCGTTTTGTCTTCCTGGCGGTCCAGCACATAGATTTCACCATCCCGAATCGACGCTCCACCATAGCCCTTGCCCACAGGCAGGGTCCACAGCACCTTTGGGCCAGCCGCAGGCCAAGCCTTGGCGATGCCCGTTTCCGAAGAAACATTGTTCCAGTTGGGGCCCGTAAAATTGGGCCAATCCGCCGCCAGCGCCGACACGCTTAGCATCAGACCGCACAGCGCGGCCAGACAGGTCAGGGTACGTACTTTCATCGAGGCAATCTCCTGAATCAGTTGGGCTACCGCAGTTCAGTGCCATCCTCCGGGGGGTGGCCCGATTTCTGCATTACAAATTCGCATTATCCGTCTTGTCGGCTGCATGGATCAAGGAAAGCGCAACCACAAAAAACGCCCCACAGCACCAAGACGGCGTATGGGGCGTTCGATTCTCTATACGCGCGGGTCAGCTGCTTCCTTGCGAGATTCGGTTAATCAGGTCGGTCGTTGAGCGTCCTTCCACCCCGGGAATGATCGCGATCGAGCCGCCATACGATTCAACCAGAAGGCGCTCAGGCTGGACGATGGTGTCCAGGTTATAGTCTCCACCCTTGGCGTAGACATCCGGTCGAACCGCTTCCAGAATGTCGATCGGCGTTTTGCCATCGAACAAAATGACATAGTCGACACACTCCAAGGCGGACAGCACCAGAGCGCGGTCGCGTTCACCCACCACCGGCCGATCCGGGCCTTTGTTTTCCCGTACCGAGGCGTCGCTGTTTAACCCCACCAAGAGCACATCGCCCTCTTCCCGGGCGCGGAGCAAGTAGGTGATGTGTCCCACATGCAACAAATCGAAGCACCCGTTCGTCCAAACCAGACGCTTCCCGTCCTTCTTCAACTTCGCTGCGATAACCGTCAATTCCGCCAGCGTCTTCACCTTGCCGGGTCCGTCCACCTTGGTGAGCGCAGCCGCAGTTTCGGCATTTGAAACTGTCACGACGCCTTCCTGCACCACCGCGATTCCCGCAGCCTTGTTGCCTAGAAACGCGGCTTCATACAACGAAGCGCCCGCGCCCAGCGCCAGCGTCACAGCAGCGGCGACCGTGTCGCCCGCCCCGGTCACATCAATCGCACGAATTGGCGGAATCGGCACATCCTGAATCGTCCCGTCCTGTGCAAAAATCGTAATGCCATGTGGGCCACGCGTTACCAGCGCATTCTTTGCGGACTGCAACAGGAATTTCCCTGCGGTGTGCAAGGACGCCTCATCGCGAACTTCTATCCCCGCTGCAAAACCCGCCTCCGCATCATTGGGCACCACGACGTCAATACCACTAAAGAAACCGGCCCGCTTGCGCGAGTCGGCCACGGTCACCAGCTTGTGCGCCTGCGCGCAATGCACAATCGCCTGCACCACAGCGACGGTCAGCACTGAGGTGGCCTGATCCCCTAGCATGATGGCGTCCACCTGCGGAGCCAGTTTCTCGATATTTGCGATGATCTGCGCCTCAACCTCACCCGAAACAGGCTTTGGCTTCGGGGTGTCCGTACGCAGCACCTCCTGCGTCGGGATATTGTGTCCACCGGCCCGCAGTTTGCCGTAGGTGTTCGTGGCGCGCGCCGGATCTACGACAAGATAATCCGTGTTCACATTTCGCACGGCAAATTCGTGCCGCGTGATGTCTGCATTGGCGTCCTTGCCCACCACCCCGACCATATACACTGTTCCGCCAAGGGACGCTGCATTACAAGCCGCATTCCCTGCTGCGCCGGGATTGTAGCGGCGTTCAAGCACTTCCAGCACCGGAATCGGGGCTTCCAGACTAACCTCCGTGATTGACCCGAACACATACTCATCCAGATAGATGTCACCAACGGCCATCACCCGGATACTCTTAAATTTTTCCAGCAATTCCAATGCGCGCCCAGTTTCCATGACACTCCTCAAATCATCATTATCCGACCCAATGTTTTACTGCCCCTACGGAGTGAATTCTATATCAAAACCCAACCACAAGAAAAGGCAAAGCCGCCCCAAGCAACAAGGTAAAACCTATATGGACTGCGCCGACCCTAGTCGGCGCTTTGGCTGCGAAGACTGCGGGCAAGATGCCTGCGTTACGAGAACGGGGCACCTGGATATTCTCAGCCAAGCGGGGACCTTAAGTCGGCGCATGCATCATCGTGTCGCATCCCGGCGCGCAATCTTATATGCCCCTTGTGCCTTTGCGGCAAACTCCAAGACCCAATCTCCGCCCGCCTCCTGTTTAGCCTCTGCCAAAGGCGTCGTTGTATTTGCTTCACACACGGTCAGTGGTTGTGTGTATCGAATTCGGCACATGCCATCGCGTGTGGGGCGCACCTCGGCGGTCTGCAGCAGTCCTCCCGCCCACGATTGGTCGACTTCATAGCCCCCACGGGCTCGCAGTCCCTTGGCGTATCCTTCCGTCCACGCGCCGGGAAGTGCGGGCAGGAGACGGATGGCATCCTCGTGGCTCTGGACCAGCATCTCGGCTATACCGGCGGTACCCCCGAAATTACCATCGATCTGGAAGGGCGGATGCGAATCGAAAAGATTGCTTTGTGTGGACTTGGCGAGGAGTGCCTGCACATTCTCGAAGGCCTTGTCCGCATCCCCAAATCGCGCCCAGAAACTGATGATCCAAGCGCGGCTCCATCCGGTGTGTCCGCCACCGTGCGACAGTCGATACTCGAGCGATTTTCGCGCCGCCGCAAAAAGCTCCGGCGTGTTGCGGGTAATCTGTCGCCCGGGGTGCAATCCAAAAAGATGCGACATGTGCCTGTGCCCCGGTTCCGGCTCGTCGTAATCCTCGCTCCATTCCTGCAAACGGCCCGTTTTTGCGCTGATTTGCAACGGCATCAATCGCTCAAGTGCGCGCTGCAAGTCACCGCGCAATCCCTCGTCCACTCCGAGAATGGTTGAGGCCTCGATGCAGTTGGTGAAGCAATCATGGATGATCTCCAGGTCCATGGTTGACCCGATACTGAACATGCAAACGGTGCCATCGGCTTTCTTGAACTTGTTCTCTGGGGAATGCGAGGGATTGGTGACCAGGCGCCCCTTGGCGTCCTCGCTCAAATAATCCAGCAGAAAGAGAGCCGCGCCCTTCATCAGCGGGTACGCCCGGTTGCGCAGAAATTCCTCGTCACCGGAAAACAGGTAGTGCTCATAGGGATGTTGGGCCAGCCATGCCGCTCCGAAGGGCCAGATACCCCAGACGCCGTCGGCGGGCACCGTGAATCCGAAAACGTCGGACAGGTGATGCACCACCCAACCCCGCGCGCCATACATGCGCTGCGCGGTTTCCGTGCCGGACGGAATGAGTGAATCCATGTAGTCAAAGAGCGGCATATGGCATTCGCCCAGGTTCGTCACCTCGGCGGGCCAGTAATTCATTTGGAGGTTGATGTTGGTGTGATAATCGGAACTCCACGGCGCTTCAATATAGGGGTTCCAAAGCCCCTGAAGGTTCGCGGGCAGGTCGCCCGGCCGCGAGCACGACAGCAGCAGATAACGTCCGTAATTAAAGTACAGCGTGGCCAGCGCGGGATCGTTTGCGCCCTGTTTCACGGCCTCCAAGCGCACATCCGTGGCCTGCCCCGTATTGGGCGAGGCACCCAGATTGAGGTGTACCCGCCCGTACAGGCGGTCATGCTCGCGCAGGTCGGCCGCTGCATCGGGAATGCCCGTTTCTATTGTCTTCAGCGTCACCGCCTTTTCGTCTTCGCCCCGATAGTTCGTTGCCGCCGCCAGCAGCAACACGACGCGATCCGCGCCGGATATCTTGATCCGATCGCGCTCGATCCGCACCTGTCCGCCCTCTGCAAAGGCGCGAAGCCGCGCGGCAAAGCGCATCCCGACTATTTCGCCGCTCTCGTGGTGTTTGCGCGCGATCTGCCCCTCGAGCATCAACCCCGTTTTCCCATCACCAAGCACCGCCGCATCGCGTTCGCGTGAGAGCGAAACCTGCGCGTCCAGCGTGCCGGGTTTATCCGCTTCCAACACGATGACCAGGGCGTTACCGGGCACCGATGCGCGAACACTCCGCTTGTATCGCACCCCGTGCGCCACAAACTCCGACGCGGCGATTCCCGTGGAAAGATTCAATTCCCGACGGTATTCCGTCGTCGGCCCCAGACCGGGAAATTCGATCTCCACGGTACCAAAGGTCTGATACGAGTTAATCCGGTTCGGAATACCCAGCATCGTTTCATTGGCCAGTGCCTCGGCTTCCTTGTTCTTGCCGTCCAGCATCAGTTTTCGAATTTTGGGCAGCGCCTCCTTCGCTTGCGGGTTCACCCGGTCGCGCGGATAGCCATCCCACAAAGTCTCCTCGTTGAACTGGATGCGCTGAAGCTCCACCCCGCCAAAGTCCATCGCACCCAGACGGCCATTCCCCACCGGCAACGCCTCGTCCCAGATGGCGGCCGGTTGGGCATACCACAGCCGATCCGTATCCAGACTTCCCGGTTCCGGCGTGTTCGCGCCCAGCAATGACAACATCAATGTGACATACAGCATGTGACTACTCTCCCTCGGGTTATAACCCTCGCTACACGGGCCATTCCTCGCACTTCCGCACAATATAACTGTTTAGCGCCCGCCGCAACCAAGCATAGCGTCGCTCTGCCAGTCCGGTGCGCATGCGTTGTTCAAATTCGTCAATTCCCGGAACCCCGAACCCTTTTCCGCGCAAAACATCCATCCGCCCAAGGGTCTTTTGAACCCTTTCCGTCAACTCAGTGACAATCTCAGGCGGGCAGGTTGTGCCAAACCCGGTAACTTCGATTTCCGCAGGCACGGCAAGTACGCGAAGGCCATAAGGAGCCATGACGCAGGACCAGCTCCGGTCGTCAACCGGCAGTTCGTCTCCGTTCGCCAGGTCACGCAAGCGGTGGGGCGGTTTATTGAAGGCCAATTGAAGATCCACGGGATAGTATTCGCGGTTCACGGCATACACATACCGCAGGTTACCGCGCGGCGAAGTGCGCACGGCCACCGGATCGGT
>CAIZGN010000325.1 GCA_903932505.1 Candidatus Hydrogenedentota bacterium | reverse complement strand
GCCGGGGCGACGTCGGTTCAGCTCGGCCTGAATGATTTCCGTTGAAATCTCGATGCCGGGCCGGACCCCGTCCATGACTGCGCCCATGGCCGCACCGTGGCTTTCGCCAAAGGTCGTGACCCGAATAACTTCGCCATAGGTGTTCGCCGCGCGGCTCAGCAGACTCATTTCCTCGATAAGGCGATCATACGCGAGGTTGGCCACCTCCTCGGGCGAACGCGTGCTGGTATCAATGACAATATCCGCGTAGGGGAGAATCACATCTTCGAGAATGGATACTTTTTCCTGATACACAATGGGGCCGTCCGGGCCTTGAAGCCAAGGCGGAATTCCCTTTTGTATGGCCCGTTCCCACAGGGCATCTGCGGCACCCGTAAGGTAAATCAGGATCGCACCCCGGCGCAGTTCTCGCCGGGAGTCTGGGTCGAGCATGATGGAACCCCCGGTGATGATAATGTGCCAGTCGCTTCGTGCAGCGAGGATCGCCGCTTCGCGCTCGATGCTACGGAAAAAGGCCTCGCCATGCTCGGCGTAGAGTTCGCGGCAACTCAGACGGTGCCCGTCTCTCTGCTCGTGGAGGTTCTCGGTCAGCGTGTCCGTTTCCAGCATGGGACAACCGGTTTTTTCAGCCAGTAGTCGACCCGCACTTGATTTTCCGGCCCCTTTCGGCCCCATTATCACGATATTCATTGGTGTTCCTGCTCCTGATGGGAATAACCGCGCCATATGCATGAAGAATCCCCCGTTGAAGGGGGTGGCGCAAAGCGCCTGGGGGATGGATTCTTCCTTCGCTGCCCATTAACACGCAAAGGGCCCGGGATATTCTCGAAAGGGCGACTTATAAAGGAAAAAACGGCGGGAGCCGCCGTTCCATCCACAGAATGCATCCGCATGAGCGGCGTGCAGCTATTTCTTGCGCGCTGCTTTGTTCTTCTTTTGTTTCGGGTTTTTCAACCGGGTCTTACCAAAAGTTCCGCGGGATGTTTTGCCGCGTGCCGTCCGCATATCGCCTCTACCCATTGCTCAATTCCTTTCGTTTCCGCCAAAAATAACGGATGTTGGATAAGGAGTACTGTATCCAATATGGCCCAGTTGAATCAAACCGGTGGCGGTTAGAAGGACAACAGGCAGTGCCAAATATACATGTATGCCAAGCCTTCGTTGGCTTCCCAGACCCGGCGAATGATGGCTTCGTCGCCCAGAATGGGTGGCAGGCTTTTCCGTTTTTCTTCCCAAGACACGCAGACACCGGCCGGGGTGCGACGGGGGGGCGGGGTCTTCGACAGCCCGATCAGGCCACTGGGGTCTTGTTTGGGGTAGGTGGGCATTTCGTAGGAACCTGAACTGCCATAGTTTCCGAATTCGAGCGTACAGTCGGTCAAGGCGCGCATGTTTTCCACGGTGGCATCGTTCTGCACAATGGCGCCCGCGTCCATGATGTAGCCGCCATCGCCCGCAACTTCTTCAATGATTTTCCGGCAGCAATCCCGAACTTCGCCCGGGGTGCTATAGGCCAACTTATAATTTGGCACACCTCCGCTGAGGCAGAATTTGTGGCCGATTTTCTTGTGGGTCTCAAAGATGTTGCCCTGATCCACGTGGTAGACGATACTCTGGTCGGGCAGTTCCGCAAAGGCCTCCAGATGCCGATCCCATTTGCCCTCCGCATAAAACAGGGTCTGGTGTCCGTTCTTCCAGAACTCCTCGATGAT
>CAIZGN010000324.1 GCA_903932505.1 Candidatus Hydrogenedentota bacterium | reverse complement strand
TGTCATCTCGCCGGACAGACAGTTGAGCAATGGTAGAATAGTGTCCATGGCTTGTGTGGACTCTCCGTGGTGTGCCTTTGAACACCCCAACGGTACCACAGAAGCCATGTTTGTTCTCGGTCAGTTTTGGCGAAGGTATTGCATGCTCATTGGCGATAACAGCCTCGCGTGGTGGGATCTTGCTGACCTCACCTCCAGCGGGCGCATCATCCTCACGGGGCCTCCGGCGAGACAGTTTGTTGTTCTGTCCAATGGCCGAGCGATCATGCTCACAAACGACGGATTACTTGAAGTGCGCCGCCTCGTGGACGGTGTGGTCGAGCGCACCGCTCCGGTGGCATTGGCCGTTGGGCAAACTGACTTGATTGAGCCAGTGGCTGTTTCCGCTGATGGACACATCTTAGGGATTGAACAGCCGTTTCTCGCTGCCTCTATCGATGGGCGCGTCCTCTTGATCACGCTGGGCTCGGGCGAGCATGTGCTGATCCGAGTCAACGATCTCAGTGAGATCAGCCGCCTTCCAGGTCTTAGCGGTGTGGCACTGCTACAGGATGGCACCTTCCTCGCTGGCAACCAGAATGGTGCGCTCCAGTTGTATCGAACCGAGACCGGTGCGCTAATACGTGATCTTGCGGTGGGTCATGCGGGCGTGATCGGCTTGGCTTTTTCGCCTGATGGTACGCGGCTCGTCTCCGCCGGCAAAAGCGTGCTGCGGGTCTGGGATGTTGCCCAGGGCCAACTGCTACGAACGGTCGAGGATGGCAATCTTACCTACAGCACAGGATGTTTCGGCTTCTCGCCATCAGGCCGCCTGCTTGCCAGTTGTGCTCCCGGCCAGCAGGTTCAGCTCTGGGATTCGCAGACGTGGAAACTCCAAGCAACACTGGGGTCTCCCCCTTCTGGCGGGGAAGGACAGAACGAGGCTACCGGTTTGGCCTTTGATCCAGAAGAGATTACCGTACTCGTCGCGGACAGCGCGGGCACCCTCTCGCAGTGGCGGATCAGTGATGGCATGCTCCTACACACCATTCAGGCCCACAAAGGTTCCGTGGTCGCGATGGTCCAAGGGCACACGCCGGAGTCGGTGGTAACCGTTGGGATGGAAGGCACCGTGAAGGAGTGGGCTTGGCCCAACCTCACGCACATCAACAGCGGCCACTGGCACTATCGCACGATCTTCAGCCCCTTCATCGTCATCCCTGGCGGCACGACCATAGTGCAGACCGAGTGGCCGCAGAATACCATTATTGTGTCACGTATCGAGCCGTAATGTGAGAGGAGTGATCGATAGGCGCGCTAACCTCGCTCCCGCCACAAGTGGGAGCGGGGGTTAGCGCGAACACCTTTAGCGCCGCACTGCCGGCGTATGGCATCACGGAAGATCTTACCCGCGACAACGACATGTGTACCGCGTGTTTCTGTGTGAACGAGTCAGGGCGACCCGAAACGAGCTACGGCTGAGCAATGGTTCGGCACCGCTAGGTCGAATTGCGTGGTCACCGGAGTTGATGCGGTCGGTGATCCCCACGCGACTGGCGCGCGGTGTGTTCCTATCGGCGTGAGTCCACCCGCTTTGGGATCCGCTGCAACATTTGGCTGCGTGTTCTGCAACCGAACGTTCGCATTGACACATTGACCGTGCGGGTAACGATTCCTTACACCTCCCATGATTGGCGGGCGGTGCCAGGGTCGGACACCGCCCGCCGGTGCAGCGCATCGCTACGGTCTCGCCGGGGCCGCCGCGACCGCCTGGGCACCCTCGTACTCGACGAACTTCAGCATATCCTCGGCAATCTCCAGCACATCCGTTGCCG
>CAIZGN010000323.1 GCA_903932505.1 Candidatus Hydrogenedentota bacterium | reverse complement strand
GGCCATCTGCTGAAGTTCGACTGGGACAATCTGAATTTTGTCCTCACCCCCGATGACGAGCTGGTGTTCTTCCGTTGCGCCGATCCCGACGGGGATTTCCGAAAGAATGGCGGCGGGGCAGTTCGTTCATGACAAGCCCCGGCGTCGAGGGTCGTTGATGCCGGGCAATGCTGTTGTCGCGGTTCCTGGAGTGCTCCTCGCCTCAAATGAAAGGGCGTGGCCGGCATCAACATCCGGGCAAGGCTGCCCGGTGTAGCCGGGAAGAACTGCGGGCGCAGCCGGGCCGGCGCGCGGACCTTGTCGCCGATGCGATCGCCAGGGCGAGAAATCCGGCGGCGGTATCCCGGATGACTGGAATAGAATCCCCGGCAGCCGGTGCTTGTGCCGTGGTTTTGGGGCTGCAGGGGCGGAAGCGATGCATCGCACCGGAATATTTATCATGAACTGGACACGTTCCGTGAGCGCGTGGATGTCATATGGATGAGAAATACTGCATCGGAATTCAGGAACTCGACACTCAGCACGAGGAAATCGACCAGGTCATCACCACCCTGTTTGATGCACTGGGCGGGGAAGAATCGCGGGAACCGGTCCATTCCATTCTTGTCCGGCTTTACGAGCTCCTCAGGTTCCACTTTTCCGTGGAAGAGTCGGTCATGGAAATCGTGTCTTATCCTTTTGTGCTGGAACATCGGTCCGCTCATCGAACGATCCTCCAGCGCCTTGATGAGTTGAAAGACGCTTCGCTAAAGAACGGCGATCTTGATGGCATGGACAAGTCGGTGCGCAAGATGCTCGCTCTTGACATCGTCAAGCACGACAGGGTTTTTGCGGAGTTCGTCAGGACCCATTGCGAGTCCCTGATGCACTGACGCGCAAGGCGAAGGCCCGCAGAGCAGAAGCGCGGGGCGGATGATCGCAGCGCCTCCGGCGTTTGCCGTCACCGGCGGGCCAGAAATGATGAGGCTCTGAGCGGCAGCTTACCGAGTCCGCCCGCCGCTCCAACGGGCAGGATTTTGGTGGCGGACCGCACCCGGCCCATCTTCGGTCACTGGCCCGATTCCTCCAGTCCAGACATTCGTTCGACGTGACCTCTCCAAACCGGTCACCCGATTGGTGCCATCGCCTCTTCTTGCCCGATCGGTGGTTTCGCAGAGCGCCTGTGTAGAAACTCAAAATTCGGCGGAATTCAGCATGTTGCCGGGGTCCAGTCGGCCGATGATGCGGGACGCGTCGCGCCTGCCGCCGAAGCCTCCTGATCACCCCCTGCTGCGTCCTTCGCTCTGCGGAAATGAAACCCAAGTATCAGATTTTTCATAATCTTGCTATATCGATATGGATAGCTTCTAATCAAAGATAAGCCTTTCGAGGCGTCAGGAATTCGACCCTTCAAAGGACTCGGCATGGTCGTTAACGACGAAGCGAAGCAGCAGGCTTTTAGCGCGATTAGCGAGGCGCAGCCGTTGCTCGTAGCCCCCCCCGACTTCGAATAACGCGCCAGAAGATGCTGCAGCAACCTACAGTAGCGCCGCCATGAACAAACAGTTCCTGGGCAAAGGCCTGCGCCTGCCGGCGGC
>CAIZGN010000322.1 GCA_903932505.1 Candidatus Hydrogenedentota bacterium | reverse complement strand
TGATGGCGCGGGTGCGCGGGGTGATCTTGCGCTCCACATCGTGCGGATCCAGCGAGAGTGATTCGTCGATTTCCCCGATGACCGGAACCCCGCCGCAGATGAGCACGGCGGCCGCAGAGGCAATATAGGTATAGCCGGGCAGAATGACCTCGTCGCCGTCGCCAATGCCAAGGCCGGCGAGGCCACTGATGAGCGCGGCTGTGCCGCCACCAACCGCGAGTGCATTCGCGCAACCGGTCATCCCGACGAACAGACGCTCCAGCTCGGCACAACGCGACTGCTCGGGATCCAAGAAACGGAACAGTCGCTTGGTGCGCAAGGCGGCCGTCACGGCTGCGATTTCTTCGTCACCGATTTCGCTTGCCCCGCCGTAGATCTCCGGCAGTGATTCTTGCGCCACAGGACGGCCCCCGTTGATTGCCAACATCTTCTCGGTCATCATTTTACCTTTCCATTTACGCCATGAGCTGTCTGCGACCATCCGGGGTCACAATCTCAAAATCCGTGCAATTATACTGGTTTTGGGCGCAATATGGTATGCTCTAGCGTCTTGGATCCTCTCGAAAATAACAACAAAAGATTGTGGTCGTTGCTGAGTTTCAATGAGAAAGGCCCTGAACATGCATTTGAAGCCCGTCCTGTTTCTCCTTGGCGTTATGGTGCTGTCTTTTTCCGGGTGTGCAACCAAGAGCCTGCCAATGGTCTCCACCCCGGATCGTCCCGGTTTCCCAATCGCAAAGGATGGGGCACCCGCTTGCACCATTGTGACAAGAAGTGAGCCCACACCGGCTGCGCGCCTCGCGGCGCTTGAGATTCAATTCCATGTGCTGAAAATAACCGGGGCTGAACTGCCGATCCGCACGGATAAAGAGACGGTGAGCGGTCCGCGAATTCTTGTCGGGGAAAGCGACGCCACGCATGCGCTGGGCTTCAAGGGTGCCGATTTTGCCCCGCAAGAGTACCTCATCGCCTTTCGACCGGATACGGTGATTCTCATCGGCCGGGATTGGGAAGATACCGAGGCCAACCGGAAGGAGTTCGGGCGACCCATGAGCTGTGGCGACACCATGGAAAGCACACGCCAGCGGGTTGATTATTGGAAAACCGTGGGCCTACCCGAGCGCAGCACGGGCGAGATGGAATTGCCGGGTGTTTACGACGACCAAGGCACCTGCTACGCCGCGTACGACTTTATCGAGCGGTACTGTCATGTTCGGTGGTACGGGCCAAACGCGGTGAGTATTGTCCTTCCGGCGCAGAAAACTATCACTGCGCAAGGGGCGGACATTCGTCGCGCACCCGCGCTGAAGGATCGCGATGCGCTTTGGGCGGGAAACTGGCCTTTCATGCAGGGGCAGTGGGGAGCGGTCACGCGACCCGAGGTCTACCTCTTCTGGCGAAGGCTCCGCCTTGGCGGCGAGAAATGGGCTGGAAACCACACCTTCCACAAAAAAACCGTAGAGACCATGCTGAACAATCCTGCGTATCAGGCACAAGGCCCGGGCAAAGGCACCCAACTGTGCTACACGAATCCAAAGCTTGTCGAGGAGGTCGCCCAGATGGCGCGCGACTTCTTTGACGGAAAGCAGAATGCACCCGAGGGCTGGAAGGCCATCGGGGACTATTTCGCGCTAGTGCCGGACGACAACTCAAAGTTCTGCACCTGCGAGGCGTGCCAGACGCTGTTGCGGTCGGGAAAAGACATGGGGACGGGCCAGTTCAGCGGCGGCACCGTGAGCAATTATTTCTTTTCGTTTGTGAACGCCGTGGCGCGGGAGGTGCGGAAGACCCATCCCGACAAGTATATCGCGACGCTCGCCTATTGGAGCTACGCCTATGCGCCGCGCGCCTTCGATATGGAGCCGAACGTCTCGGTAGCACCCTGCCTGCATACCTGCATGTATGCCATACACAAGGAGATGCGCGAGAACGACATGACGCTCTACAAGGAGTGGCTGCAGAAAACCAAGGCTCCAATCTATCTGTGGAACTATTATCATCACCCCATGGAACCCGCACTGATCGACAAATTCAACTGTTTTCCCAATGTCATGGTGCACGAATCCGCCAGCACCATGCGGATGTTCATCAAGGACGGAATCCGTGGGATTTTTGTCTGCGGCGAGCAGGACATGCTGGAGGGATACGTCATCGCGAAAATCTGGGACGACCCCTCTCTGGATGTGGATGTGGTGCTGGACGAGTTCTTTCAACGCTACTTCGGTGCAGCTGCAAAACCGATGAAGCGGTTCTATCTGCAAATCGAACAAATTGCGACCAATCCCAAGAACTACCCCAAGCCGTTTTACCGTAGAAACGGCATCGACTGGAAGAACGTGGCCTGGACCCAACTCGGCACGGCGGCGCGAATGGAACAACTGGGTAAATTGATGGCCCAGGCCGAAGCTCAGGCCCAAACAGACGTGGAGAAACAGCGGGTTGTGCAGTGGCGGGACGCCCTGTGGAAATGGATGGTGGACGGACGTGCCCAGTACCTCACGAAGGTGGCTGAACCGCGCAAGAAGTGAGTGGCGGCATTACCCTAGGAAGGCCCACAGGAATGTCTGCCTCGCATTTTGGAAGGTAGGCAGACAGGAATGTCTGCCTCACGCTGTCACTGCTTTGGGGTTAGAGTAGAATGGTGCAAGAGTAACCATCGGTTTTCCGTTGTGCGCTTGGAAATAGAAGCACAACTGGTTCGGTTAATAATTGGGAGGCCTCTTTGGCTGTTCGTTTTTTTTGGAGTAAGTGCCCTTTGGCGAATGTTTTGAAAGGTTTTTCTGATGTCCAGTTTTGATAGACGCAGTTTTTTGAAGGGTACAGCGGGTTCGTTGTTGGCGGCTACCTTGTTGCCCGGTACTATGGGCGCAGCCCCTGTGTTTCCCAAGGCCACTGATGTGCGGACGCTGGGGAAAACGGGCCTGCAATGCTCCTATCTCGGCATAGGAACGGGTGTCCGCGGTCGGGGTAAGGGCATCACTGATCTCACGATGAAAATGACCGGACAGCAAATATTGGATCTGCTGGAATATGCCTACCAAAAGGGGATCACGTATTTCGACATGGCGGATCAGTATGGTTCGCATAACTTCATGCGCGAGGCACTGAAGAAATCCATTCCCCGGGACAAGGTCATGCTGCTGAGCAAGGTCTGGTCGCGGGAACCGGAACAGGCACGGCATGATATCGACCGGATGCGTAAGGAACTGGACACCGATTGCATTGACGTCCTTTTAATGCACTGTATCCGCGAAAGCGAGGACAATTGGCCGGAAACTTTGCGTCCGCTCATGGATGTATTTTCGGAAGCAAAATCCAAGGGCTGGATTAAGGCGCATGGATTGTCGTGCCACAACCTGAAGGCGCTGCAACGCGTTGCGGATGATCCGTGGGTCGACGTGGTCTTGTCACGAATCAACCCCTATGGCGTCCGCATGGATGGTCCGCCGGAAGCAGTGGTGCCGGTGCTGGAAAAGATCCATCAAGCGGGCAAGGGTGTGCTTGGGATGAAGATTCTCGGCGAAGGTGATCCAAATGTGGTCGCGAAGATGGATGAATCGTTGAAGTTCGTTGCGGGTTTGGGTTCGGTGGACGCGATGACCATTGGGTTCTTGAGTACCAAGGAATTGGACGAAGTCATGGGAAGGATCTCAGCGGTCGGGGTGGCTTGATTTTTTGGGGGGTATAGACCGGTTAAGATTTATCGCTGCGCTCGAAATGACCGGGAGAGTGGAAATCATCGGCCGCTAAGTGTTGAAGAGAGTCCTGAAATTGCAGCAGCCGAGGACGTCTGCCCTCCAATGATCGTATTTATGGGGTTGTGAACCATGCACGGGAGGTGATGTGATGAACGCTACGTTGAATCGGATTGTTTTGTTTGGGGTCTTGGTCTGTGCCTGGGCTCATGCGGATGAGAGTCTGCGCCGGGATTTTTCCGAGCCTCCGCTGGAATGGAAGCCGCGCCCCCTTTGGTTCTGGAACGCGCCTCCTTCTCAGGAGTCCACGCGGGCCATCATGGAAGGCTCGAAAGCGCTCGGGTATGCGGGGTTCGGTATTTTGCCCGCGCAGGACAAGGAAGGGTTTATGGGGGCGGCATTTCTGGATGCGTATGCCTTTGCCGCCGAAACCGCTGGCGCGTTGGGGATGAAGCTATGCCTGTATGATGAGTATTGGTTTCCGAGCGGGTCTGCGGGGGGGCAATTGGCGAAGGCGTATCCGGAGGCGCTGAGCAAACGGCTGGACAAGGTCGAGCAGGAGGTTCGTGGGCCTGTCCGCTTTGAGAGTGCCATACCTGAGGGCGTCTTCATGGGGGCTGTGGCGATGAATACCGCTACACGGGATCGGATCGACATCAGCGCGGGGGTTCTTGCCCAAAAGCTGACGTGGGATGCCCCTGCGGGTGTTTGGCGGGTCATGCTTTTCACCTGCGTCACCGATGGGAGTGACGGGCTGGTAGATTACCTCGAGCCGCGATCCGTGACGAAATTCGCGACGTTGACGTATGACCGTTATTACGAACGGCTCAAGCCCTATTTCGGCAAGGTGATTGATTCCGCGTTTTATGATGAACCGACCTTGTATCGAACTGCAGAGGCCCGCACGTGGACCCCGGCCTTTAATGAACGATTTCAGATGAAGTATGGATGTAGTCCGGTTGTGTACTACCCGGCGATGTGGGAGGATATCGGAGAGGACACTGCGGCGGCCCGAAATGCTTTGTTCGGCATGCGCGCGGAATTGTATGCGAAGGGTTTCCCAAAGGTCTTGAACGAG
>CAIZGN010000321.1 GCA_903932505.1 Candidatus Hydrogenedentota bacterium | reverse complement strand
TGCTCGATATCGGCTGCGGAAACGGGGTCTTGCTTCGTCGGCTGCAACGGGAAAAGGATGTCCAAGGCATGGGCCTCGAGGTGGACGAAGAGGCCGTGGTAAGCGCAGTCGCCAGCGGCATATCGGTTGTTCAGGCTGACATCGACAAGGGCCTCAGCGCGCTGCCGGATCAGTGCTTCGATTATGTGGTGCTCAGCATGACCTTGCAGGTCCTGAAACACCCCGACCTCGTCTTGCGCGAGATGTTGCGCGTCGGTAAAAAATGCATCGTGAGTTTCCCCAACTTCGGGCTGTGGCGCGTACGGGCCGGCCTGCTGTTCGGGGGGCGTGCGCCCGTCACCCACAACCTCCCCTATGCCTGGCATCAGTCCCCCAACCGGCATGTGCTCACCATCAAAGACTTCCGGGAATTCTGCACAGGGCTCGGCATCGCCATCGAATGCGAGATACCGCTGAACGCCTGCGGCAAAATACGGTTCTGGCCCAATCTCTTCGCGGAAGAGGCGCTCTACGTCCTCTCCGCGAAGTAGGCGGTGGCCCAAAATCCATTATTTCTTCGCGGTGGCATTCTCCCGTCCGGCCGTGGTCTCCCGGTGCAGTGGGTTTCCCGGTCGCCAGGCGTCCGGTGTGTGCAAGCCCGTTCCCACCAGCGTTCCGAACAGCGCCGTTTGCGGTGCCTGCGTCTGCCACACCGTAAACTCCGTCAGCGTCACGAAGGTGCGGATGTCGATAAACCGCCGCAGTACCGGGATGTCCGTAAACGTCGGGTAAATCACGTGCTTGCCGTAATCGTAGTAGGACTGGCCCAGAAGCACGCCATAGCCATAGACCGGGATGCCGGGTACCACGGGCAAGCCCTCTTCGTGGGTGAACGCCAAGGAGTCGTGGTGCAACGGTTCGCGGGGATAGCGCGAACCCAGTCCGGTGATCCATACCATGCCCTGCGGATTACAGCCTAGCACGAAGTCCGCAGATAGACTGATCGCGTTGATGTAGTCCTGCTCCTGCGTCAAGGTGAGCGGCGCATCCCCGGCCAGTTGCATGCGGGCGTAGACGCGCATAAGGAACTCGCCCACCGCCGTGCCGTGACCCGCCAGCACATCCCAGTTTGCCGGGCGTCCATTTCGATGCGCATGGTCATTACGAACAGCCAGCACCGCTTCTTGCGCCTTCGAGTCAAATATCGACACCGCTTGGCTTAGAATGGCTGCCGACTTGTCCGGGCCGGTAAGATAACCCTGCACATAGTCCAGCAGGATGGCCTGTGATGCGCCCTCCCAGCCCCACGACGCGAAGCCGTAGATCACCGGGCCCTTGTTGTAATTCAGCGCACTGCCCTGGTTCCACATGGTCTCAAAGGTGGTTCGGAACGCGGGGTCGCCCGTGATCCGGTACAACTCGCCTGCGGCATACATGAAGGGGCCACCGAGGCTTTCACTGATTCCGTGGGATAGCGCGTAGGCGTGGGCCTGGAGCGCGCGGCTCTTCAGGTCATCCGCCTTCACCGCATCGTACGGGCGCACCAGCCGCGACGCCTGCGCAAACATCGCCGCCGTGCGCAAGGTGTGCATGGCATCCACGGAGAACGTCCAGTAGGGAAGCGTGTCCGCATCGGCATAATTGATGCGCTGCGGATGGCTGTACGATTGCGCGCCACCGCGCACACCGCCATCCGGCTCCTGCAGGTCTTCCCAGCCCTTCAGGCTATATAGAATCTCATCCAGATAGTCCGGAATCCCGTTCCCGCTCTCGGGGATGTCCAGCTGACCGTCACTGAATGCCGATTCGTTCAGCTCGAAGGCCCGCATCATCAGCATGGCGTTCAGGAAGTGCTGCGGACGGATGTCGAAGTCACCCGCGTCATGGTGCCCGCCCGCCAGGGGACGCGGCGTCACCTGTGGCGTATCCGGGGTGAACGCGCTGGTCTCCAGCCACCACTCCGGCTTCTCCGAGGTGAACACCGACGGATGATCCGGGGGGCGCGGCGACCAATCGGTCCATTGCGGCTGCAAATCGCGACCCCACCGGTTGAGGTACATGCCACGCGTGGTGACATAGTAGGCCTTGTAGACGGCCGACTCACTCACCGCCGTGGGCCAGGACACCCCCACGCCGGGCAACTGCACGCGGTACACCGTTCCTTCGGCGGGCGGCAGAGCGGCCAGACTGATGTCACGCACCTTGCCACCAACTTCGACCTCGCCCTCGGCGAAGCTCGCTGAACGATCGCCCAGCGGGATCGATCCGAGCGCCTGCGTGCGTGGCTGCAGAGGATTCACGGGTTCAATCAGCACGTTGGCTGTGGCCGGGAAATTCGTCAGCGGCACGCCGCCACCGTCGCCCATCCAACCGCAAACATACGCATAGCGTTCCGTGGCGCGGGGACTGTATCCCACCTGATTCACCTGCAAGGCCGGGGTTTCCAAATACCGATCGCTGAAGGGCAGCAGGAACGAGGGTTTATAAATTTCCTGGCCCGCCACGCGCGCAAGGGTCAGGGTATTTCGCGTGATCTGCGGCCCAGTGACCTGCAGCAGTTCCCGCGAACCCACCGGCGCGTCCAGCACCAGATAGATCCAGTGATCCACATCCAGCCGGTTTTCGTACACCGCAGGCGGGGCAATCTCGTAATACGGCTGGCCCACAGGTACGGACTGGCGGTATACGTGCGTCACTCCGATCGAGGTGCCGTCGTTCCGCTGTACCGTCCAAAGTCCCGCCTCCAGTTCAGCACCCGTAAAGCCCACGAGATAATCAATGCCGCCATCATCCGCGTTGTAGGCGGTGGTGTAGGAATGTACCATCGGATCCGCGACCACCACGGCCAGAATGTTGGGTGCGTACAGATGAACCTCGCGCACCTGATTGTCGAGCACGGCCCGGGGGCCGCCCACCGTCTCCGTGTGCGCGTTTCCAATCGCCTCCAGCACCTCCCCGCCGCTACCGGAGGGAGCCCAAGCTTCCGCGTAGAAGAAGGTATGCGCGGAGGGCGCAAGATTGGTCACGATGACCCCTGTGTCCGTACCAGGCACATCGACAATCAACCGCTGAAGCGGAAGCGAGCCCGGACTGGAAGCGGCTGGCTCGGGGCCGACAAAGAGTTTAACGTGCGTCACGTTCCCCACGCGGGGCCATCCCAGCTCCACCGTGGAAGAGGTCGTCTTCTCCACCAGCAACGAAATCCGTGATTGCGAGCCCGTCACAAGCCCCGCACCCGAAAGCGCGACGGTCAGGGTAGGACGCACGGGATCATTCGAAGTCAACGTCAAGGTGCCCGCATAGGACTGCACGGCCGCAGGGGTAAAGGTCGCGTCCACCGTAGTGCTTCCACCCGCAGGAATCGTTGCCGAAGCGGCCGAAAGGGTGAATACCGGAACCGACGAGGCAATGTTTGAAATCACCAGCGGTTGATTGCCCGGATTGGAGATGTTGAGCGTCATGACGGCGTTTCGACCCTGTGCAACTGAACCGAAATCGAGCACCGAGGGCGAAACCGTGATCGACGATCCGATCCCGCGACCCGTCAGCTGAATTTCACTCGAATCACCCATGGGCGTGATCGTATGCAACAGCACGAGACGCGCGACGCGGTCGCCCGCCGATTTCGGCGTAAACGTCACGGGAATAGAGTGGGTGGCACCGGGAGCCACGGTGAAGGGGGTTATGCTAAGCGAGAATTCATCGAGCGCGTCGTCACGCAAGGTCACGCTGCTCACATCGAGGGTCGCCGTACCCGCGTTGTAGACCGTGGCTGTCAGCGGCGCAGAGGTGCTGCCCGCCGTCACATCGCCAAAGTGCAGCGACTGGAATAGTCCGATCAGCGGGGCGGTTGCGGGATTCACTACATCGGTGTTGACCGCCCACATGTCGTCGATGAAAACGTGGTACCCGGACGCCGTGTTGGCCTTCCCGAAATAGATGAAGTCCACGCGGGCTAGCAGATAGGTCGAAGTCACCAGCGTGCTGATGGGCAAACGAACCAATCGCCAGTTGGTGTCCAGCACGCCTCCCGTGATATACGGAGTCAGGTCAATATGGTTGCTGCTGATGTTGTTGCCCACCATGTAGAAGTTAAGAGAATGCCCGGCTTCGGTAGCCCGCGCAAAGAACCAGATCTCGTCAAAGCCGGAAATGTCCGCCTTCGATGAACTCAGGCCGGTCAGGCTGAGCGACGGTTCTTTGTACAGCGTGGGGACGCCCTCAAGACAGCCACCGCCATTGTACGGGGTCGTCTGATTCCACAGGGTTTGCGCGTTGGTCGTGAACGAAGTCTCTCCGTCGAAGATCAGGTAACTGGGTTGCGCCGCCACGACAGTCACCGCCTTGGTCGCGCTCACCCCGCTCGCATTGCCTGTCACCCGGATGGTTGCCGTACCCAGCGCCACCGCGCGAACAATGCCCGTGGCATCCACAGTGGCCACCGATGTGGTATCCGAACTCCAAGTGAACGTGGTGTCGAGCGAATAGGTTGATGTCACCGTAAAACGCTCCGGCTTGCCGACTGGCAGGGGTTGGCTCAGCGAAGTCATCGTGACGCGAACGGTGAACACCTGGGTGGTCGCGGTAAAGCCGGACAGTGTGCTCCGCGCGGTAATAGTCGTTGCGGTGGCCTTGGCGGACACACCGGTCACCTTCCCGGTACTCGCAACAACCGTGGCCACGGTGGTGTCGCTGCTGGACCAGGTTAGGGTGTCGCCGGGCGCAGTCGATGTACCCGTGAGGTTGATCGTGCCTGCGGGCGCGACAAAGTTGAGCGCACCCGTGACGGCAACGCGAACCACGTAGATATTTGTGGTAACCGAAATACCGCTCACCGAACCGGTCGCCGTCATCGTCACCGGACTCGCACTCTCCACCACGCCCGTCACCAGACCGGTGGCCGCATCCACAGTCGCAACCGCCGGATTGCTGCTCGTCCAGGACGGGATGTCATTGGGTAGCACCGCCGTTGCCGTAAGCTGCAGTGTCCCCGCAGGCAACACATAGGAACTCGGTTTCGTGATCACAATACCCGCCACGCGAATTTGAACGCTGGACGAAATACCACTCACAGTGCCAGTGGCTGTGATAGTCACCGGATTGGGACTCTCCGAAACGCCCGTCACCAAACCGGTGGTTGCGTTTACCGAGATCACCGCCGGGTTGCTGGACGTCCATGTGATGGCGTCACTCGCAAAACTGGAGGTGGCCGTAAGCTGCAGTGTGCCCAGCGGCAGCACAGACAGGGCGGGCGCGGTCAGCGCGATCCGTACGACCCGCACCTGGAAGGTCGCCGAAAGCCCACTGATAAAACCGGAGGCCGTGATGGTCACAGGGTTGGCCCCCGCCAGCACACCCGTCACCAAGCCGGTACCTGAATCCACCGACGCCAGGGAGCTGTCGCTTGAAGTCCATACAATGGTGTCGCCCGCCAATGTGGACGAGCCCGTCATCTGAAGGGTGCCCTGCTGGGCCACATATGCACTTGGGCCCGATGCCGTTACCCGCGCCACGTAGACCTGGAAGGTCTTGGTGAGTCCGCTGAGCCCGCTCTTTGCCGTGATGGTCACCGGAGTGGCACTCGTCGCCTGGCCGGTCACCAAGCCGCTTGAGGCATTCACCGTGGCGACCGCCGGGGTGTTTGATGACCACGAAATCGTGTCGCCCGTCAAACTGGACGTGCAGGACAGTTGCAACGTGGCTTGGGGGGCCACATAGGCGCTTGGCGCGGTAATGCCCAGACTCACTACGCGGAGTTGCGTGGTCGCCTGAAGTTCACTGAGTACACCCGTCGCAGTGATGGTCACCGGGTTGGCACTGCCCTGGACGCCACTCACCAAACCCGTAGAGGCGTCCACTGAGGCCACTGTGGGATCGCTGGAGGTCCACGTGATGCTGTCTCCCGGGAACGTCGAGGCTCCCGTCATCTGCATGGTGGCTTGCGCCGCCAGATAAGCACCGGGACTCGTCAGGCTCACCCGAGCCACAAACATCTGCGCGGTCGCGGAAAAACCACTGAGCGCACTGGTCGCCGTAATCGTCACCGGATTCGAACTCGTCGATTGCCCGGTCACTATTCCTGTCACCGGATTCACCGAGGCCACTGCTGGATTGCTGGAGGTCCACGTCATGGAATCGTTTGACAGTGTTGAGGATGCGGTCCATTGCAAAGTGGATTGCGGCGCCACATACGTCGTCGGGCTGGACAGCACCATCCGCACGACATGAATTTGGAAGCTGGAGGAGAATCCGGTGGTCGCACCGGTGGCCGTAATGGTCACGAGACTCGAACTACCCAGCACACCGCTCACAAGACCCGTTCCGGAATTCACGGTTGCGATCGTGGGGTCGCTCGAGATCCAAGTCACGGTGTCGCCCGGCAGTGTGGAGCTTCCGGTCATCTGCAGGGTTCCCAGTAGCCGCACATAGGCCGACGGAGCACTGACATTGATGCGCGCCACGCGGACTTGCGCACTCGCCGAAAAACCACTTGTTGAACCCGTCGCCGTGATGGTCACCGGATTGGCGTTTGTGGCCTGACCGGTCACCAACCCCGTCACCACATTGACCGAAGCCACCGCCGGGTTGCTGGATAACCACGAAATCGTGTCACCCGGCAGCGAAGAAGTCGCCGAAAACGCCAATGTGCCCTGGGGTTGCACGTAGCCGCCGGGATTGGTCAGTGTAAAATTCACCACCTGCACCTGCGTGCTAACAGACAGTCCCGATACCGACCCTGTGGCCGTAATCGTCACGGGATTGGCGCTTCCCTGCACGCCCGTCACCAGACCGGTGCTCGGGTTCACCGAGGCCACTGCCGGATTGCTCGAGGTCCAGGCAATCGTGTCGCCCGGCAAGCTCGAGGAACCGGAAATCTGCAGGGTGCCCTGCGGCTTCACATACGTGCCCGGACTGCTCAGGGTAACATTGACCACGCGCACCTGGGTCGTGACCGAGAATTTACTGACTGCAGCCGTCGCGGTGATCGTCACCGCGTTTGCGTTTGCGCTCTTCCCAATCACGAGCCCGGTCACCGAATTTACCGACGCTACCGCAGGATTGCTCGACACCCAGGAAATAGCGTCCCCCGGCAGCGTCGAAGAGGCGGTGAGTTGCAGTTGGCCCTGGAGCGGAATATATGCGCCGGGATTCGAGAGATTCACCTGCACCACATAAACCTGTGTGCTCGCGGAGAAGCCACTGACCGCGCCCGTCGCCGTGATGGTCACCGCGTTCGCGTTCGTAGCCTGCCCGGTCACCAGGCCGGTCACCGCATCCACCGACGCCACCGCCGGTGCACTCGAGGTCCAGGAAATCGTATCCCCGGGCAAGCTCGAGGACGCGACGATCTGCAGGGTGCCCTGCGGATTCAGGTAGGCCCCCGGACTCGAAAGTTGGATACCCACAACATAAATCTGCGTACTCGCGGAAAAGCCGGTGACAGCACCCGTTGCCG
>CAIZGN010000320.1 GCA_903932505.1 Candidatus Hydrogenedentota bacterium | reverse complement strand
GTGCAAAGCGACTGCGTGCCTTCAAGATTGGCAAGGCGTGGCGTACCACGGAAGTGATGCTGCAAGAAGATTTGGCCGCCATGGCCGCCTCCGATGTGCAGGATTCCCCGGAAGCGGAAGCGGCCCCGGTGGCAATTCGAAAGGTGGAGGCAGCACCCGTGACGGTGGTTAATGCAGACCCAGTGAGCATCCCAGCTCCGCCCGTCGAAGCCGTTGAGAAATCCTCCGATGAGCCCGCACCTCCAAAGCCTGCACGCGGGCGGAAGAAAGTCGCTGAGGTGGCTACGGAAGAGGAAGAGGATCTCAGTCAGTCGCAACAGATGTTGTTCTAGGGGCGGCACGTACCTATCACCGCCACAAGGGCTGCGGTTGGAAAAGCGGGACAAGCAAAGGCGGCTTGTCCCGCACTTTTATGAGGCGCAGAGAGCGTATGCTTGATGTAAATGTCGTGGGGGTTCTTTTTCTCCATGCTGGCTGCAATATGCGGTGCGGTTTCTGCATCACGGACGACACCTGCGGGAGCATGACGCTTGATGAGGCGCTGACCACCTTGGAGGTTCTGGAGGCGCGGGGCGTGGGGAATGTCGTATTGGGCGGGGGCGAACCCACGCTGTGGTCCCCCGGGGTTTTCCGCTTGTCGGCCGAGGCCCATGCGCGGGGATTTCTCGTTCAAATCGGCACGAACGGCATCGTGCTGCCATCGGACTACGCCCAAAACCCATCAGTTGCCCGATATGTATTGCCACTGGAGTCGGCCGGGGCCGAAATACACGACCGCATGCGTCCGGGGGGAGCGGCAAGTCACCATGCCGTTATGCTCGGGCGCTTGGAAGAACTTCGTAAAGTCGGTCGACAAGTTACGCTGTCCACCGTGGTCAGCGCGTGGAATGCCCAGGAACTCCCGGCCTTAGCCGACTGGCTGTCCCGCTACGCCGAACAGGGCGGGCGCATCCACGCGTGGCATCTCTACCGTTTTGTGCCTGAAGGGCGTGGGGGAGAGGTCAATGCCGACTCCATGCGGATCAGCCTCGCGGACTATGAAGCAGCGTGCGAGGAGGTGAAAGGGCGCACCCTTCCTTTTTCCGTGCTGAAACGACCCGACATGCGCCACTCAAAAACCGTCGATTTCTTCTGGTATGAGGGCGGTCGTCTGCAGGTGGGCAGCGAGGTGTGGGCCTAAATCCGCAGGAAAATCTTTTTGCGGTACATCCACAGCAAGATCAGCCAGTACCCCAGCAGCACCATCCCCCCGCGCACGATGGGTTCACAGGGCGTGCCCAGCAGGTTGAAAAACTGCAACCCCAGATGGGTTTTCAGATTTTCCTGGATGAAAGACTCCAGCAGGTGGGCGATGCAGTAGGCGGCGATTGAGTTCATCCCGATAACCGTCAGCGGGAAGGACCAGCGCTTGAAACCCAGAATGTCGATGATGCCATAGCAGGCGGCGAGCAGCAGCAGACACCATCCACCGCTGAAAAGCACCCAACTCGGGGTCCAGATGCGCTTCACCACCGGACACAGCCCGATTGCACCCAGCAACCAGCCGATCGCCAGACTGCTCACCCCGGCAATCAGCATCCAGCGAATCTTTTCCTTGGAGCTGCGCTCACTCTTCAATACGCCCCCGGCAATCAAGCCCAGTACCATCGTGCCCAGCGTGGGGATGAAACTCAGCGTGGAATAACCGCCGCCATTGACCAGGAACGGTTCCTTGCGCGGGAAGAGATTCATGAACCACGTGTCGAAGGCCCAGGCAAAGTTGGTGTTCTTGTTCCAGTGGGCGGCAAAGCCTTTCAGGTTGCCTTCCCAATCCGGTGTGAGAAAGATCCGGCTCCAATCGAAGTTGGCGCCGGGTAGGGGATACAGGGCAAAGGCCGCCCAGTACCCCACAAGGATGGCCGCAAACGCCGTCCATTGCGCCCGGATAGATCCGAATCCCAGCATGAAGAGAAACCCGTAGCCCAATCCGATTTGTGACAGCGTGTCCTCAAAGGTCCAACGGGTCTGCTCTTGCCCCATGGACCGCAGAAAGACCCCCAACAAAATCAGAAGCAAGGCCCGCCAGAAGGCGTGGAGTGCCATATTGCCCCGGGATTGCCCCCGCGAAAGGCGGGCGGCAATCGAAAACGGCAACGCCACGCCGACAATGAATGAAAACGACGGCTGGATGAGGTCGTGCAGCACGCATCCAGTCCATTGCACATGCGACTGCTGGTCATCGAGAAACTGCCACACCCGGCTGTCCGGATGCGAGGCTGACATCGCGCCGAGATGCAGAACTTCCGCCATCATAAGGAACATGACGAATCCGCGGTAGGCATCCAGTGAAACAAGTCGTTGCGGGGTGGTGGTGGTGCTCATCGATCGCAATTCTCCACAAGGTGAGTGTTATCAATGACGGCGAGTATAGCATAACCTGTGCGGCGCAAAACGCACTTTTTTGTTTGAGACGGACAGACCAATGCGGTTACCATAGGAAAATCGATAGGACTGGGGTAAGGACAAGGAGAATCGGAACATGACCTCAAAAGAGCGGATAATGTGCGCCATCCGGCGTGAAAAACCGGATCGGTTGCCTGTTACGGTTCACCAGTGGCAGCAGTATCACTTGGACCGCTACATGGGGGGGATGGATCCCCTGTCCGCCTTCCGTGCAACCGGCATGGATGCCGCCATCCAGTATTTCGAAGCCATGGGGCAGTTCTGGATTCCCGACGCGGAAAAATACTTGGTATCCACGCCCCAATGGCGGGATGAAATCGAAGTGCTCAAGGACGATCCGGAGGATAAGGTCTTACACCACACGATTCACACCCCGGAAGGCGTTCTGACCTATAAAACCGGTGGCAATCAGGCCACCACTTGGATTCTGGACTATCTCATCAAGCGGCACGAGGATATTGATTTGATCCGCAAGTATATGCCCGTGGCCTCGGTGGAGCGGGGACAGATCACTGCCGCGTACGACGCGGTGGGGGACGCGGGAGTCCTGCGCGGCTTTGTCTGGGGTGATCAGGCCGGATGCTGGCAGCATGCCTGCTGCCTCATGGAACCGCAAGCACTCATCATGGAATGCCTCGAAAACCCGGACTGGGTGCATAGCCTCCTGCGTATTCTCTGCGACAAGAAACTTCAGTTCATTGAGCAGTCGCTGCGTGGCGCGACCTTTGACCTCATCGAAACCGGAGGCGGTTCCGCCAGCGACACCGTCATATCGCCCACGCTCCACAAAGAATTCTGTCTGCCGTATGACCGCGAAATCCACGATGCCCTCCATGCGCTCGGCCATACCATCACCTACCACACCTGCGGTGGGATGATGCACATTCTGGACTTGCTTGCGCAGAACGGGGCCGACGCCTCGGAAACCCTGGCCCCGCCCGCCGCCGGCGGCAATATCACCCAACCCGAGCGGGTGCGCGAGGCGTTCGCCGGGAAGATGGCCATGATTGGCGGTATGGATCAGTGCAATATCCTGACCACCGGCACGAAGGAGCAAATCCGCGCCGAGGTTCATCGACTTTTCGACGGTTTCGGCCGGGATGGTGGCTATGTACTGGCCGCTTCCGACCATTTCTTTGAAACGCCCGCAGAAAACATCCACGCCTATGCCGAAGCGGCACGGGAATGCACCTACCGTTAAGAGGAGACGTTCATGGAACGTAGTGCGAATGCGCTGTCCAAAGTCGAGCGAATGAACAAGGCCCTTCGCCATGAGGAACCCGACCGGGTTCCCATCAGCGACTTTTTCTGGGGAAGTTTCCTCAAGCGCTGGCGTCAGGATCTCGGCTTGGCCCCGGACACCGACATCTATACCTATTATGATCTCGATTGGATTGTGACGGTTCCCAACATGGATCCGCATATTCGCCCCTTCGAAATGCTCGAAGAGACGCCGGACAAGGTCGTGGTTCGCACTGGCTTTGACGCAGTGATGGAAAAGCACTTTGCGGATCCCATGCCCGCATTCCTCTCCTTTGACACCGACACCCCGGAAAAAATGGACGCCTTCCAATTCGACGACCCGCGCGACGACCGGCGTTTCTTTGCCGGGGGCGATAATCAGCTGGCCGGGGTGGGGGACGGGTTCACCCGCAATCTTCCACCTTGGGTGGACACCGTGAAGGGCCTCTGGTCCAATTTCGCGGTCTATGGCAGTGTGTGCGAGGCCAATGAGATGATGGTGCGCATCATCGGTTCGGCCAATGCCCTGCTATGGATGGGCATGTGCCCGGATGCGGTGGCCCGCTTTGTCGAGCGGCTTAACGAGTACAATCTCGCGCTGGCCGAGGCCCAAATTAAGGCCGCCAACGGCAAGATCGATGGCATGGTCATCTGGGGGGATGTCGCCTATCGTCGTGACCTCCTCTTCTCGCCGGATTTCTGGCGCGCCCATTTCAAGCCCGGGGTTGAGGCACTGGTAAACCTCTGTCACGCCCATGGACTCCCCGTCATCTATCACGGTTGCGGCAATGTGAAGCGCATCTTCGAGGACTTCGCCTGCATGGGTGTGGACGCCTACAACCCGCTGGAAGCCAAGGCCGGGCTGGATGCCGTGGCCCTGCGCGAACAGTTCGGACATCGTATCGGCTTCTGCGGTAACATGGATGTCATGGCCTGGGCTGACTGTCCGTTGGACGAGCTCAAGCGCATCGTGGTCACCAAGCTTAATGCGGCCAAGGGCGGCGGGTTCATCTTTCAGTCTGACCACTCCGTGCCGGACACCATTTCCGGTGACCGGTACGATTTTGTGGTGAAACTCGTGCGCGAGTACGGCACCTATCCGCTCGATCTCGGGAAGTATGATATTCCAATGGGCTGAGGCAGTCCCGATACAGGAGGTTTATCCATGTCTGTGAAACGATTCGGCATGACGATCCGGTTGCAACCGGAAAAGCTCGAAGCATACAAGCAGTTGCACGCCGCAGTCTGGCCCAAAGTGCTCGACATGATCAGCGATTGCAATATCCGGAATTACTCTATCTATCTCGGCACGATGGATGACGGAAATCCATACCTCTTCAGCTATTTCGAATACACCGGCACGGATTTTGACGCCGACATGGCGAAAATGGCTGCCGACCCCACCACACAGGAGTGGTGGGCGGTCTGCAAACCCTGCCAGATACCCATCGAACACAAAAAAGAAGGCGAATGGTGGGCCGATATGGAAGAGGTATTCCACACCGATTGAGGGATACTGTGAGGGTGGAAACAAGGCCGACGCGGCAAGGTGCCGCGTCTACTTTGCTGCTGTCTTCTGCAGTTCCTCCAGCTTCGCCTTCACCTCATCGGCATGGCCCTTGGCGGTGACTGTGGGCCAGACAAATGCAACCGAACCCTTCGGATCGACGATGACCGTACTGCGAATCACGCCTTCTTTTTCCACGCCGAACGATTTCTTCATGCCCCAGGCTCCGTACTTTTCCATCATCCCATGACTGGGGTCGCTCAACAGGGTCACGGCGAGTTCATATTTCTCGATGAACTTACGGTGACTTTCCGGCGAGTCCGGGCTTACGCCGACCACCTTGGCCGTCAGATTCTTGAAGTCGGCAATCGATGCGGTGAATTCACAGGCTTCGGTGGTGCATCCCGGGGTGCTATCTCGCGGGTAGAAATACAGTACCAACCACTCTCCCGCAAAATCCTTCAGTGAGGTTTCTTTTCCTGCCGCATCCGGAAGTGTAAATGCCGGCGCTTTTGCCCCAATCTTAACAGCCATGGTCTCCGTCCTTTCTTCCGCCGGTGCGGCGGGTGGTGTTTTGCTTGCGGTCTCTTTTTCCCCCAACGCTGATCCGGAAAGCAGCAGCAGGAGTGCCATTCCGAGTCCGGCGGTCGCCCGATCCATCCACGTTCTGTTCATGGTGCAGGCCTTTCTTTTTGTGTCACAGAGGGTGTTTTTTGCTCGATTCTCCTCCGTATTAACGCAAAAAACCGGTCTTTTATTCGATGCGGCCTCGATGCTGATGCTTTGCTGAGGGCTTGTCCGCCTGAAAGGCGGTGGCATCGAAAAAAACAAGAAAAAAACCAGCAATAGCAAAGTTCTTTCCGGCTCCTTCGCGACTAGACTTGCCCAAGGACGCCGCATTGGGGCGGCGCACCAATAAATGGAAGGAGGCCCCGTGAAACGAACGACGCGTGCGACCCGAATGGAGGTACAGGTAAAGCTGCTGTTTTTTGAGTTCCAGACGACCGATAAGGGTGCGTGGTATGAGTCGCCTCGGGAAGTGGCGATGGCTCTGGCCTGGGGAAAGCGCAAGGAGGAGCTATTGGGCTGGCTTCGCGTGGCCATGGAGCGGAAGCTTACGGCGCGGGAACGCCAGTGCCTGACGATGCACTACTTTGAGAACCGCACCTATGTGGAGATTGGGCAAGTCACCGGAAGTAACCCTTCGTCGGCATGGCGGGCGGTAGACCGGGCCATAGTGAAGCTGCGCAAAGCGGCCCTCGCGGACACTTCATGGCAGCGGAAAAAGGAATGGCCGAATCGGATGCGCTAAGGATGGGCGATGGGGGCTTCTTTCCTCCGGGAAAGGGGCCCCCAGCTGTTACGCGGTTTCGGCGGTGGCGCGGGCTACAATGCCCCGTTCGCAACCCGCCGTGGCGTGCAGCAGATTGCGCATGGCCTCGCTCATCAGTTGTTCGGGATCCCGGATCTGTCCGTCCCGGCTGGTCGATATGCCAAAACTTAATTTGGCCCGCGTGGGGAACGCGGGTTCGCTGAAAGTCGTCGAATTCATTTCGTTCTGGATTTTGTTTGCATAGCTAATCGCTGCGCTCAACGAGGTGTGGGGAAGGACGGCGGCAAACATGCACCCGTCAAAGCGGGCGAGAATATCATAGACCCGGGACATGTTTTTGAGCGTCATGGCAACCTCGGCCAGCAGATCATCCATGGACACCACGCCCAGTTCCTCGTCCACGGCCTCCACCTCACTGATGTCGAGAAACAGGCAGGAGACCGGAACCCCGTGACGGTGACTCTTTTCCAATTCCTCTCCGAGGCGCTCACAAAGAAATTGGCGATTGCGAAGTCCGGTGAGCGGATCGGTGTAGACGGTGTCCTCCAGGCAGCCCCCGTTTCCCCCTTCATAGGGCCAAGTGCCACGCAGCACCGAGTCTGCCCGAACAACCACCATGGGCAGGTTATACGGTTTGACTATGTGTCCCCCGGCACCCAGTGGGCCACACCCCGCGCCCACCTCATTGGCCTCCCGATCCAGAACCGGGATAATGGGAATCCGCCGTGTCGCCGGGGTCTGCGCCAGACGATGCCGCAGTTCTTCCACGTTCAGGTCGGGCAAGCTAAGGCTCAGCAGGACCAGATCCGCGCGTCCCTCCTCGCAAGCCGACCACACCTCCGCGCACGAACGAACACCATAGGCGGTGTAACCGTATAGCTCCAAACCTTCACAAAGGCAGGTACTCTCCGCCTCGCTGATGTCCGCGACACATACTGTGTATTCTCGCAAAACGATCTCCCCGTGACCATAATCCACGCTAGCCACACATAGCCATCCCAAACGATTGTACCCTAACTCGCCTAAAATAGGCAAACAGCACAGAAAAAACCGCCCGCTGGCAAAGCCAACGGGCGGTTCCTCAGGTAAGAGTGGAGATGCCGGTAGGGGGCGACCCGGCATCTCCGGTGAGGTGCGTAGCTCTGACTGGCG
>CAIZGN010000319.1 GCA_903932505.1 Candidatus Hydrogenedentota bacterium | reverse complement strand
TGGTCTTCGTCGAGGTGCGCACACAAAGACCGGGTGGCCCTGTCCCCCCGGAGGATACCGTTGGCCCCCTAAAGCAGCGGCACATCCGTCTGGCCGCCCGTCACTACTGTACCTATCACCCCAATCCTAAGGCCTATTATCGCTTCGATATTATCGCCATTCTATTGCCAGAAGATGCCAACCCCGAAATCAAGCATTACGAAGACGCCTTTCAGGATGGCTAGCCCCAAAACCGCCAGATTGTGGGCGGGACTCCCCCTCGGGTAGACTTAGTCCTGAACCCAACGAAAGGAGTGGCCCAATGCAAAGTCATGATATCGATTACAACATTCTGGGCGACGACATGCAGATCGTCGAAATTGGATTGGATCCCGGGGAAACCGTAGTGGCCGAGGCCGGTGCCATGAACTATATGGAGAACGGGATTCGCTTCGAGGCTCGGATGGGCGACGGTACGGATGCCAATGAGGGCTTGATGGGGAAACTCCTCGGCGCGGGCAAACGCATGATCACCGGCGAGAGCCTTTTTATGACCCATTTCACCTGCGAAGGCGCCCAGAAACAAATCGTCGCTTTCGCTGCGCCCTATCCCGGCAAAATTATGCCGATTAATCTCGCCGCCATCGGTGGAGAACTCTACTGCGAAAAGGGCGCGTTCCTCTGCGCCGCGCTTGGCACAAAAATTTCAGTGGCATTCACAAAACGCTTAGGAACCGGATTCTTTGGCGGAGAAGGTTTTATTCTTCAGAAGCTCACCGGCGACGGACTTGCCTTTATTCATATTGGCGGTACTGTGGTGAAAAAAGAACTTAAAGGCGAAACCCTCAAGGTTGATACCGGTTGCATTGCCGCCTTCACCAAGGGGATCGACTACGACATTCAATGGGCCGGTGGCCTTAAGTCGATGTTCTTCGGCGGTGAAGGCCTCGCGCTCGCCACCCTCAGTGGACACGGTACCGTTCTCTTGCAGAGTCTCCCATTTTCACGGCTCGCCGACCGGATTCTCAGGAACGCCCCATCTGCCGGAGGAAAGAACACCGGAGAAGGTAGTCTCCTTCCCGGCATCACCAGTTTGTTTCAGAAATAACGAGAGGTTTACCGATGCTATTGATGTCGATCGTATGTCTGAGCAGCTTCTGTGCGACAGAAGCGCTAATCGTTCCGCCCCAAGCGCTGCCGGTGCAGTTCGCGGGATGGGAAATCATTGTGGGTCCCGGTTCCGTGGTTCTTCGTGGCGAACCCGCGCGCAAACTTTCTCCAGCTGTAAAATTCACCGTCGCACCACCTGAAAAAATCCCTGTGCGTGGCGAGAAATTCGATGTACTCCCTGAGTACAACGAGAAAACATCCGCAGGCTGGGCAAGGGGCGCGAGGCCTGCGTGCATTATCACGCAGGAATGCACCGCCACCGGCGCACTCATCCCCGAAAGTTTGGTGCTTCGACCCGCCGCAGACGAAAAAGCCGCCCCCTTCGTGCTGGACAAGGACTACAAAGTCGATCCGCTGTGGGGCACCTTTGGTCGTATGCAGGGCGGCGCCATCACTGAAACCACCGCCGTCCTCGTCGATTATGATTATTATCCGGAACGTTTGGATTCCATCGCCATTGATGCCGCCGGTCGCGCCCGCTTGGTGCCCGGAACCCCGGGCGTGGGTTCAATCCTTCCCCCCGCACTCGCTCCCGGAGAAAAGGCCGTCGTATCGATTTTCGTCAAAGGTGGAACGACCAAGCTGGACAACGAGTCGGTCTTTCCAATCCAAACACCGACTCCGCGCATCACCTATAAAGACGCCCCGGCCGAGAAACTCCTCCCGAAAACCCTGGCAAAACTGCGCGCCGGAGAAAAAGTCGTCATCGTGGCCTTTGGCGACAGCGTGACCTGTGGGGGGGGCGTTGATGGCAAGACGGAGCTTTTCTATCAGAACCATTTTGCCGCCGAACTGCAGAAACGTTTCCCAAAAGCCCAAGTGGAAATGCGAACGGCTGGATGGGGTGGCGCGGGGAGTAAGCAATACATGGATGCGCCCAAGGGCGGGGAACATGACTACGTTCGCGACCTCATCGATCCGCATCCCGATCTCGTCACCATTGAGTTTGTCAACGACGCCTACCTCGATGAGGCGGGGGTTGCCCCGCACTATGGGAAGATTCTCGCCGACCTGCGCGGTGCGGGGGCTGAGGTCGTTTTCATTACACCCCATCTGGTGCGCCCCGATTGGCTCAAGTCCGATACCCTGAAGGTGGATGCCGATCCTCGCCCC
>CAIZGN010000318.1 GCA_903932505.1 Candidatus Hydrogenedentota bacterium | reverse complement strand
CGGTCTCGTGCCTGTCGAATGCGGCACAGTCGCAAATGCTCTGGAGAGCTGTCACCAGTGATTGCCACTGACCGAAGGACAGTTCATCCATATTTTCGGCAACGCGTGCATACTTTTTGATCCAGCTACCAATTCGTGCATCCAGAGGGATGCTACCCAAAGCGACATGCATCCATCCCTCCTGGGCGAGTTTGTCGGCAAGGTAGTCGTGAGCGTGTTCTGGATCCAAGGCCGATGCCACAGCGAGGACTTCGGCCGGGGTGTCGGCGTGGTTGTTACCGGTCGATACCAGAGATGATGGCGTGCTGTGATCGGTGGGCCTGCTCGCCAGAATCGAATCCTGTTTTGGCGGGTGCTGACGGGTTGCATTGTTGTTTGCGCGTGATCCCCGTTTCCCGTGGCGCTGAGCACGGGAGGGCTGGAGCTTGATGCCTTTCGGCATGGTTTTATGGTTTTTCATAAATTGGCAGGATTGACGCCGGATCGGGCGTCAGGGGTTGCGGCAGCGCCGGATCGTCAAGGCGCTTGAGATCGTTCACGACACGTTCGCGGGTGGCGCACTGGGTTTGCTGCGCGGTGATGACATCGCCCAAAGTTGGCCAGTTAAAATTAACGGCCTTTGATGCAGCAGCGAGGCTTGCTGTTGCCGCGTTTGCCGGGGCAGTTGCTCCGGCCTCAAACCTTTTCAAAATGGACACACGCGCTCGTGTGCCCATGGTTTATTCCCTTTTGATAACTTTCACGACGATCCCGATCTTGAGGTGTTCGCCGGCGTCGACAACTATGTTGAAGGCTGGAGATTTACGGGACGGCTGTTTCTTTGAAAATGTGACGCTTAGACCTTCGCGGCGGAGAGCCTCACCAACCAAAAGTTCGGCGAGGAGTCCGGCGCGTGGCTGGCGTAGGTATAGGCGAAGAAGTTTCTCGATGGCCTTCTCGGTGTCTGCGAGCGAGTCGGCAATTCTCATAGCCGTGCCAACCCTTGGGGTGAATTGCCCGTTCTCCAGTTCCCTGAGCGCGGCATGGTTCATCCCGCAACGGGAGGCAAGCACCCGAAGCCCCCAACCGGATCGTTTCCGGCAGGTGCGGACAGTTTCCGCGAAAGGACAAATGGGTTTGGGTGGCATAGGTGTATGGTTACCATACGTTCTGGCTTCAAGTCAATGATGTTTTTTTAAGCGGTCCAGGTCACAGCGGGCGTTTCGAAATCAGTACCGTGCCGGCACCCTCAGTGCCCTCCATCCGACACTGGCCATACGGCCATCGTCGGGCTGAGGACTACGAGCTTCCGTATTGTATCGGTCACGCCGGGGAATCTGAGCAGCAGCTCGCGGAGTTGCTCCATGTGCATGGGCGGAATCTGATCGCACGTCCTGGCGGCAGGTCAAGCGCATGGATCACGAAGGAACCGAGTTCCATTCTCAGCCACGGCGTGCAATCATACTCGGGCGTCATGATGACCACTCGTCCACTGGGCAGAACCGGCTTCAATGCCTCCCGCATCGGGATCGGCGACATCGCGGACAGGCACGTATCGCTTGAGGAAGGCGTTCGCACCCTCCACAGGGCGATGGATTTTGGCCTGAACCTGATCGACACCGCGCCGGGGTATGAATCCGGCTACAGCGAGCAGATTGTCGGTGCCGCGCTGAAGGGGAGGCGCGAGCGCATGTTCGTGATCGATAAGGTCGACAACCTCCTTGATCCCGTCGCTCCGCAAGTGGACGCCAGCCTCAAGGCGCTGGGCATCGCCCACACCGACCTGTTCGCCTTCCACGCCGTATCGGAGATGGGTGTATGGCAGAAGCTTGCCGCGCCCGGTGGCGGGATGGAGCAACTCATGGATTGCGTGACGGCCGACAAGACACGGTTCCGGG
>CAIZGN010000317.1 GCA_903932505.1 Candidatus Hydrogenedentota bacterium | reverse complement strand
GTCCTTCATCTCGTGGCGGAATGAATGACCGAACATGATTAAACGGCTACGGGGCTTCACCCTCCTAGAAATGATCTTGGTGCTCGTCGTCGCTGCCGTTGTGGCGGTGGTGGCGATCCCTAACCTACAGCCAGCCATCGCCAACATGCAATTAAAGTCCGCGACAGCCGATGTGGCTTCGGCATTGCGGCACACCCGGGGGGTGGCGCTCGAACGGGGACGCGAGGCGGAATTCGTATTGAATGTAAACCAGCATTTTTACAAGATTGCCGGTCGGCACAAGCCCTATTCACTGCCGTCAGATGTCAAATTAAGCCTGTTCACCGCTGATTTCCTGATGTCGGAGGGGCAGGGCAGCATCCTATTTTATCCCGATGGATCGGCAAGCGGTGGGCGGGTCACGCTGACCGGGGCAGGGAAGAAGCGTTTGGTCGATGTCAACTGGTTGACTGGTGGGGTTGTGATCCGGGAAGAAACCAATGACTAAAGTTAGGCAGGATGGATTTTCGTTGCTGGAAGTGCTGGTGGCGTTTTCCATCTTGGCGTTGAGCCTAGGTGTGCTGTTGCGTGTTTTCAGCGGCGACGGCCGCCTGTCCGGGCTTTCGGAGGAACATTCCAGGGCGGTGGTGCTGGCCGAGTCGTTGCTGGCGAATGCCGGGGTTGAGTCACCTTTACAGCCCGGCCAATCCAGCGGCGAAATCGACGACCAGTTTTCTTGGGTCATGCGTGTAAGCCCTTTCGTTCCACCCGGTGAAGCGTTGCCGGAAAATCAGCCCTTTAAACCCTATTGGGTGGAGTTGACGGTGGAATGGGGCGATGCGATTGAACCCCGGTCATTCACACTGTCCACCCTCAGATTAGTTGGGGATAATCGTTCCAATCCCGGTTTTGGTTCAGGAATGGGTCCGAGATGATACTGACAACGATGCGATACCAATCCAATCAAACTGGTTTCACGCTGCTGGAGGTTATCATCGCCACCGTGTTGTTGGCCATGATAATGACACTGCTGTTGGGTGGCATGCGCGTCGGGGCGGACAGTTGGGAACAAGGCGAACGGCTGGCGGACCGGGCATCTCGACTACTGGTTGTGGACAATTTTTTCCGCTCCCACCTAAACGATGTCAAACCGATATTTGAGAGCCCCACCGATGCCCGACAAGTTGGCGCGCCCCCCGTCCTGTTATTCAGTGGCGGGTCCGCCTGGCTTGAATACACAGGAACCCTGCCGCCCCAAGTTCGAGGCGGTATTTACAAGTTCCGCCTGCATCTTGTGGAGGACGGGGAGCGCAACGATCTCAAGCTTTCGATACGCCCGTTTTCCACAGGGGACAAAGGGCCAAGCGAACCGATTGAGGATGTGCTGGTGTTGGAGAACGTGAAGAGTTTACGTTTTTCCTTTTATAAAAAAACCACGGTCAATGGCGAATCAAGATGGATGGGAGAATGGAAGGAAAACTTTCTGCCATCATTGATCCGCATCGAAGTTAAATTGCGCGACGAGCCCGCGTGGCCTGCCATAATTGTCGCCCCCCGTGCGGAGACGGGCCAATGAAACAAAAT
>CAIZGN010000316.1 GCA_903932505.1 Candidatus Hydrogenedentota bacterium | reverse complement strand
GACCTCGAATATTTCTTCGGGACGAATGAAATCCTCAATCGGGATGGCGGGGCGGGGTTCCCGTCCGAGACCGCCCCCGGCCCATACCGAGAATCCTCTTTCGCCATTCTGAATCCGGGCGAAAAAGCCCAGGTCGGCCACGGAGGCCTGACCGCAGTCATCGTCGCAACCGGAAAAGGCGATCTTGTATTTTCTCGGGAGGTTGAAGGAGCTCTTGTGTTGAAGCATGTATTCAGCCAGCGCGACCGCGTAGGGAGCCACGTCGAATTGCTCGGTGGGGCAGACCCCGGACATACTGGCCGAAATGTTCCGTACCGTGTTGCCGCCTCCGCCCCGCGAAGACAGGCCGACCTCCAGCAGGCCTTCCAGCACGGCGGGGGTATCCTCGATCGCAAGGTCGTGTATCTGGATATCCTGTCGGGTTGTCACATGCAAGTGGTCATGCCCGTATTGCTTGGCCAGCCGCGCGATGGCGCGCAGATGCACCGGCAGGGCAACCCCTGCGGCAATGCGAACCCGTACCATGTAGCGACCCGATATGCGCTGTTCATAGATTCCCATCGGTACGCGGTAAGCCCGGAATGCAACGGGCGAGGTCTCACCTCGCAGAAAAGCCTCCACTCGAGCGCGGTATTCCAGCACGTCCTGCCGAACGGATTCAGGCAGAATCAATGCGAGCGACTCTGCAGGAGAATCCACCTGAATTAGTTCGTTGTCTTTGGTCTCTGTTGCCACCGTCTTACTCCTTTTCGCGGGGATAATCTGCTATGGGGCCTGTCGTTGGGGTTCCATAGGAACCCGATACCGTTATATGTAATACATCGTGGATTTGGAATCGCTGCTCAGCATGTCCAGCACAGTCACCTTTTGCAGTACCCCGGTTACTTCCTGAGCTACCTGCCGCCAAATCGCCGCCATCTCGGATTCGACGCGGTTTGCGGAGGGCAGCGGATCGAAGATGGGGCCATCGAGCGATTCAATGATGGACAGCAGCGTGATGCTCTGAGGGGCACGCGAGAGGTGGTATCCGCCATGGGCCCCGCGAACGCTGTTCACCAATCCCGACCGCTTGAGTTGAATCAGGATCTGCACGAGGAACTTTTCCGGAATTCCCCGTTTTGTGGCGATGGTCTCCACCGTCACTGGCGCATGGGTATCCTGCAACGCCAATTCAAGCAGGGCGCGGCACGCATACTCGCATCGAATCGAAATGTTCATTGGGTCTTCCCGCTCAATCGCATAGCTTTAAAATAACTAACATAACTCGATTGGTAATGATTAAATATACTATAAAGTAATCGAATTAATCAACTAAGCGTGATGGCATCACCTTTGGGCGGTAAAAATGGGCAATGAAGAGGCGGGGAAGAGTCAATAAAGCGTTACATTGGATCCGGTTCCAAGGGGGGCTCGAGGCCCGGAAAGGGGGGATGGATTCAGGTAGAGGTAGACAATATCGGGGGTCACCAGACCGATATCCGGAACGCCATCGCCGGAAAAGTCGCCGGTGATCACGCTCATCTCGTATTTTTCGATATCGACGATTTCGGGACCGTCGAGCACGGCGACACACTGTCCCTTGCCGTCATAGAGGCTGCGATTGTTTGCAATCACGACTTCGTCCAAGCGGTCGCCGTTCCAGTCGACGAGGGCATGATGGCGGCTGTAGTTGGTGGTCACCCGACCGAGGAAGGTTCCCTTGCTGTCGATCACCCATACGGGACCATCGTTGGGCATGTGGTCGATATCGACCGTGATCTGGGGTGTATTCAATCCCGGGATCATGTTCCCGATATCGATGGATTCAAAGTGCTTGCCGGAAAGTTCCCAGCAAGGCTTCCCTTTGCCATTGATGACCGCGAGAATATTGGCCCCGCAGCAGGTGAGGGCGATCCGGTATTCCTTGGGGGTTCGACCCTTGGTCAGCACTCGCGCACAGTCGAGGTGGCCGTTGGCCTGATGCGGGCTCTTCAGTTGAAAGGTCCAGCGAACCGTCCCGTCTGGATTCAGTAAGGCGTAGCCGGCGAGAATCTCATCGCGGCCGTCGTTATCAATGTCGATGGGGAGCGGTTGGTGGGCGGTACGAGCACCACCGGGATCGGTGACCTGCCAAAGGAGCTTGCCCTCGCGGTTGTACAGGTAGATGGTGTGATACCGATCCTTCACGAGGATGTCGTTCGCCACAGGGCCACCGGATACATTGCAGAATACCAGACAGTCGGAAGCGCCATACGGGATGGGGAATCGGTGCGTTTCCTGTCCGGTGCTGGCGTCGAGTTCGACAACCGCATCCTTGGAAGCGAGGAGGACGCTGGTCTTTCCGTCGCCCTTCCAGTCGTGCAGCTGGCAGGCGACATCGTGATGCCATTTCTTGCGTCCGATATCGGGATTTCCCCAGTGCCACAAGACGCTACCATCGAGTTTTTGCGCAACAGCGGTGCTCGTGTAGTGCGTGTCATCGACATTAAAATTCTCGGAACTCAGCAGCTCGACCTGACCGTCTCCATCAAGATCACCGCTGACAACCCACATGCCACCATAGTCCGGGTCGAGTTTGATCACCTTCCAGGGTGCCAGATGCGGGGCTTGCGCGCTGGGCGCGCCGTGGGCATCCACATCGAAGTTCGCGGGTTGTTCCGTTTCGGCGGAAAATGCGGACAGCGACCATACGCAGGCGATTACGAGCCATTTCATGAGCCATTACTCCTTGCTTCGGCGGACACTGTTTTTCCTTGTAAGGCAAGTGAGGGTCGGGATGCAAGTTCGCACGCCCTCGATGATTTCGGGGTCTCACTGAGCGGATGCGGGCGGGACGGATGCGCTGCGCACGAGGTCGAGGGCCTTTCTGGCCTCGGCATCCTCGGGCTTGAGGGCGCAGGCGCGCTCCAGTGCCTGGGTGGCCTCCTGGTTTCTTTCCAGTTTATGGAGTGCCAGTCCGAAATTAAACCACGCCTCGAAATTGGCGGGCCAGCGCTGGCTGGCGCGGGCAAACGACTCTGCCGCGCCTGAAAAATCGTTTTCGGCGGCCTGGCACAAGCCCAACGATATCAAAGCGGGTGCGTAGGTGTTGTCCAATTGGAACGTGATACCAAACTGCTCCCGGGCCAAGGGCCATTGCCGGGCCTTCATCAAGGCCTTGCCGTACTCAAAGTGGGGGATCGGTTCTTCGGGTCGCAATTCGACCGAAGTTGCTAACGCGGTGAGGGCGGTTCGCAGATCCCCCGTCTTGAGGCACAAGCGCCCCATTTCCAAATGGGCGCGATAGTGTCGGGGTTCAAGTGCAATGGTGCGACGCAATTGATCGGTCGCTTCTTGAATCTTCCCTTGGAAGCCCCAAGTTTTGGCAAGATTGATTTGCGCGTCCCAATCGGTGGGATTCAGTTTCAAGAGAGCCTGATACTGTTCGGCGGCCTCGTCGTATCGACCTCGTCCAAGGAGTTCATTGCCCAAGTTGAGCATCGCCTTGTCATTATCGCGGGTCACGGCGAGGGTATGCCGCCAAAGGTCGATGGGGGTTTTCCAGAAGTGCGTCTGCCGGATGGCCAAGGTGGTCAGCACGATTGCCACCCCACATAGAAGCACCCGAGCCGCCCTGTGAAACTCCGGATGCCGATCGTTCCATTCTTTGCCCGCCCATGCGGCCATGATAAAGATGCCGACCAGCGGCACATAGGTATACCGGTCTGCTGTGGCATGTCCACCCACCTGGATAATCCCGGATACCGGTGCCATGGCGATGAGAAACCACAGCCAGCCCATGAGAAGATAGGGGCGGCGATTGCGCTCGAGCCATACCACGGCGCTGACTCCGAGGAGCAGGGCATGCGCCATGAAAATCTCATGCCAGGGTCGGAAAATATGGGTTGCTGGGTAGTTGGGGGCGAGCCCCGTGGGGCAGAAGGTCTGACGGAGATAGACGGCGTAATTGACGGGTGCATTGAGCAGGCGCACCAGAAGCGGGTAGGTGCCTTCGGTGCCAATCGCGCGATAGCGATAACCGGCCCAAAGCGCAATGCCCACAGAAGCCCCCGCAATAATGAACAGGGGGATTTTCTCGATGAGGCGGGGTTTCCACGCGCCTTGAAGTCGGGTCAGAGGCCAGAAGTCCAAGAGCAGGAGCAGGACGGGAAAGGTCATCAGCATGGACTTGGACAGAATGCCGAGGATATACCATCCCACCACCCAGCCATAGCGAATTGCATTGGGGCGTCGGATATAGTGGCCGTAGGCAATAAGTGCGGCCATGAGGCAGGCTCCGCTGAGGACGTCTTTGCGGCTGGAAATCCAAGCCACGGGCTCGACGTGCAGTGGATGCGCGAGAAAAAGAAATGCCACAGCCGCACAGGGGGCCGTGGCATCGGTCACATTACGCAGAAAACGGTACAGCAGCAGTCCGGTCGCCAGGTGCAGCAGCAGACTGGTGATGTGAAATCCGCCGGGCCAACCGGCGTAAAGCGTTTCGTCGAGCATGAGCGACCACCAGGTCAGGGGGTGCCAATGCCCGATGCGCGGCTCCACAAAGGCCCAAACCGCATTGGGCCACGTCAGTCCGGTCTTGACCTGCGGATTCTCGTAAACGTAAATGTCGTCATCGAAATTCAGGAATCCGTGCCACGCGCACTGCAAAAAGACGGCCAGCGTCAGTATCGCCAATGCGGTCATGATCCAAAGATCGAGCCGCCGGGCCGTTTGCGGGCGTTCCATATCCACGTCTCCTGAACGAAGAAGCCGGCCTCGGTCTCAGGTGCGGTCTAGCCGTTGTTCTTTTGGAAATCCACCATGAAATCGCACAGGGCCTGAACGCCTTCGAGCGGCATGGCGTTGTAAATTGAGGCACGGCATCCGCCCACCGAGCGGTGGCCCTTCAATTCATGCATGCCGGCTTCCTTGGCTTGGGAAACGAAACGCGCTTCCAGCGTCTCATCGGGCAGACGGAAGGTGACATTCATGCGGGAGCGGCATTCGGGTACGGCGTGACCGCGATAGTATCCGCCGCTTCCGTCAATGACGGCGTAGAGGCGCTTGGCCTTCTCGATGTTGATGGCTTCCATCTTCCCGAGTCCGCCAATCTCTTCAATCAGCCACTGTGTAACGAGGGAAACGATGTAAATGCCGAAACTGGGCGGGGTGTTGTACAAGGAATCATTTTCGGCCATCACCCGGTAATCCAGCAGCACGGGAAGTCCGGCGGGAGCGCGTTCGATAAGATCCTGGCGGACGATTACGACGGCCATCCCTGAAGGCCCCACGTTTTTCTGGGCTCCCGCATAAATCATCGCGTAGTTATTGGCCGGAATGGGCTTGGAGAGGAAATTGGAGGAGGCATCGCAGATGAGCGGGACGTTACCGGATTCGGGTTCTTGGAAAAACTCTATGCCTTCGATGGTTTCGTTGGCCGTGAAGTGCAGATAGGCGGCGTCCGGGTTGAGGACAAGTTCGGTATTGGCGGGCATGCGCGAATAGCCCTCGGCTTTCCCGCTCCAAGCGATTCTTGTTTCCCCGAATTTCTTGGCCTCTTTGAGGGCTTTGTCGCCCCAGGTTCCGCACTGGATATAATCGGCGGACTTCCCTGCGAGGAAGTTCATGGGAATCATCGAAAACTGCATGGTCGCGCCACCGGGGACGAAAAGAACGCGGTAATCGTCCGAAAGCCCCAATAATTGCTTTATTCCGCTCTTCGCCGCCTCGTGTATGGCGGAGAAAGTTTTCGAACGGTGGCTGATTTCCATCACAGAGGCACCAACACCGGGGTAGACCAGCAGCTGTTCCTGTACTTTTTCCATGACAGCCAGCGGCAAGGCGGCTGGACCCGAAGAGAAATTGTATACGCGCGCTTCCAAAACTCGACTCCTTAGGTGGTTTTTCGATTGGCCGAACCGTCATGGTTCGGCAACCCTCGAATGAAGGCCGGATTGTAGCAGATTTCCGCCCTCACCTGCCAGAGAGTTCCGTGTGGAAGTTGCAGCACAAGTCTTTCAGTGCTACAATAAATGCCGTGAGTCAGTCAGTGGGTTAGGCGTCTTTTCCGTGTGGGAAGGCGCGGAGAACCGCAACAACGTAAGGAGAGACACAATGAAGAAGATGTTTGTATGCACGATGATGGTCGTGGCCCTGTTTACCGCCTTCACTTTGCTGGGTGGCTGCAGTGCCCCAACCCCGCCCGCAAAGCCCGAAGCCAAGCCGGCCCCGGCCCCTGCGAAACCGGCTCCGGCCCCTGCGCCCGCTCCGGCCCCCGCGCCTGCGCCTGCACCGGCTGTTGCCCCGGCTCCGGCCCCTGCGCCTGCGCCTGCGCCGGCTCCTGCACCGGCCCCCGCGCCTGATGCGGCCGCTCCGGCTGCGCCTGCGGCCCCCGCAGCTGCTCCGGCGGCTCCTGCAGCCCCCGCAGCGCCCGCTGCCCCCGCGCTTGAAAACCTTCAGCCCGGCAAGCAGAGCCAGCAGCAGGTGCTGTAGTCCGTGATCGGTTTCCGGCCCCCTGGGGTTTCGGAACTTACCGTCAGGAATCACAGTGCATTTAATGATTGTCGCGCCCCGGAAAACCTGATACGTTTTCCGGGGTGTCCTCTTTTCACTACCGTATGAAGGGAAGAATCAGATGGGCTTTGCGGCGTGGATGCTATTGGCGGGAACCGGCGTGGGGCTTCTTAGCGGTGCTTTGGGCTTGGGTGGAGGGATTCTTATGCTGCCGGTTTTTCTGGCCTTGGTGCCGGGGATTGACGCGCACACGGCCAAGGGAACAAGCCTCACGATTGTTGTGTTCGTGGCTTTATGCAACGCTTGGCGGCTTGAGCGGCGGGAATCCAACATTCCCTGGCGGCTGACTTTTCTCTTGGCCTCAGCCTCGATTGGGGGGAGCTTCTTTGGGGCGTGGGTCACCACGAAAATGCCGGAAAATTTCGTTCTGCTGATTTTCATGAGCGTATTGCTCTATTTGGGCATTCAGACGTTCATGCTCAAGCCTGTGCGGGTGCATGAATCCGAGGTGCGCCGTGCCTCGGGCGTTTCGATTGTCATCGGCCTTATCGCGGGGGTGGTGGGGGGGGCCACCGGTACTGGCGGGGGGATCGTCATGGTGCCGCTCGCGCTCAAAGCGGGTATTGCCTCCAACTTGCGGGTCGTTGGACTTTCCAACATGGTCATGGTGCCGACTGCGGCCGCCGGGGCACTGGCCCATTTGCTGGCGAAGCAATCCTATGCCTATCCGTGGACCGCTGGACAGATTTATCTTCCGCTGGTTCCGCTTGTCTTTCTCGGGGCGCAGCTGGCCTCTCCCTTAGGGATCATGGTCAACGCCCGTCTTAGTCTGCACAAACGTCGCGTTCTTTTGGGTTCACTTCTGGTGATGATTGCCATTCAAATCCTCGTGCGGCTTGTTTCTTCGTTGGGCAAATGAGTATGGTTTGAAGAGGCGGCGAGAACGTGACCATCGCCGGGTCGCCCTTGTTTCCCCGTTTAGCATGCTTGCTTATCGAAAGAAAGGAACAGAACATGTGGACTCTGGCCGTCTTGATGGGGATTGCGCTTGGCGCGGATTGGGATTCACGCGTCGATGTCTTGAAAAAGCATCTGGAGCAGCTCGAGAAGGTGCCCGTACCCGCCGCGCAGGAAGCGGAAAAAACCAACCGCCTCAAGCCTTTTGTCGAGCGCCTTTCCCATGTGGGGGATCCCAAGGACATTGATGTCCTGTATTCGGACATGGATGCCGCGCGAACCTGGCTCCTTGCCAACGCCACTGAACAACCGGTGCTTGCCGAGGGTACGGTCTCCGAGACGGATCAGGCATGGCAAATAAGCACACCCGCGCTCAAGCTGGCCCTTGACAAGAACACACTCGCCATGTCGGTAGAAACTGCGGCTGGAAAACAATGGCACTTTGGCGAAAGTGACGAGGGGGATGTGCGCGGACCGGCCTCATCGCTTCGTTTTTCCGATGCGAAGACCAAATCCATGACCCCGCTTCGCACCAGTTTCTGCGTGGGCATGACGGTCACGCTCAAGGACTTCGAAAAGCAGCCCGGAGAGGAATTCGCGCTGGGGATTTATCTGGAAGGCAACGAAATTCGCTTTACCTTCGCGGCACCGGGCGACACCAGTGAGGTGGACACGCTTCGTTGGCCTAAACCGCTCAAGACTGGCAATACAGGCGCGGACCTCGCGGTGATTCCCCGGATGCAGGGCATGCTCATACCCGGTGATTGGGACCAGAAGATAGAGTCGAGCGATTTGGCGAATTCACGCACGCTGTATATGCCCTGGTGGGGGCAAATTCAGGATGGTCACGGGGTGATGACGATATTGGAAACCGTGGACGACGGGGGTGTCACCTACAGGCACGCTAAAGATACCGGCACATCCATTCAGCCGGTGTGGTATTCCAGCATGCGCCATGTGCGCTATTTGCGGGTTGTACGCTATGTTTTCGACGGACAGGCCACCTATGTGGGGATGGCCAAACGGTACCGCCGGTATGTGAAGGAAACGGGGCGCTTTGTCACCTTGGCCGAAAAAGTCGCGCGGAATCCGGCACTCGAAAAGGTGATCGGGCATCCGGTGGTGCACGTGGCTGCGCTTTACCACAATGTCCCGGAATCCAAGTACTTCATCAAAGAAAAGGTGGAGGCCAATCACGCGCTGACGCCCTTTGCCGAAATAGGGGAACAACTGCGCACCATCCATGACCAAGGCATCGACGCCTATGTGCACTGCGATGGTTGGGGCTACTATGGCTACGACAACGGGCATCCCGATGTGTTGCCGGTGGGTTATGAACAGGGTGGCGTCGAGGGCCTGCGCGCCTTGGCCGATCAATGCCGGGCGTGGGGCTGGGTTTTCGCACTGCATGATCAGTATCGGGATTTCTACTTCAACGCGAAGTCCATGGATCCCCAGCTACTGCTGATGCGCAAGGATGGCACTTTTCATGATGAAGCGACCTGGTGCGGGGGGCGGCAGTCCCTGCTCAGCCCCGTTTGGGCACCCGGGAATGTGCGGAGGAATCACGATTGGCTCGCTGAGCATGGCATCAAGGTCGGTGGTACTTATTTGGATGTGTTCTCCATTGTTCCACCTGAGGAAAGCTACCAGCCCGCCTCGCCTGTCACGCGTACGGAGTGCTTCGAGTACCGCAAAAACTGCTTTGACATCCTTCGGGCGCGCGGCTATGTGATGAGTTCGGAGGAACCGGTGGATCGTTTTGTGCCTGTTCTCGACCTCGTGCACCACGGCCCCTATTTTGTGTTCAACGACGAAAAACGCAGCGGCATCCCGGTTCCCCTCTTCAATCTGGTCTACCACGACTCCATACTCCTGCCTTGGTCTATGGAGGAGGCGGGCGGTTGGGGTATTCCTGAAGGGGACGTGGGCTATCTGCATGAATTTCTGAACGCGGGGCTTCCCTATGTGGTGTCTGGGCTTCCCTATGGCAAGGATGCGAAGGCCGATGCCGCGCTGGCCAAGGTGCGAGAGGCCACCCAACTGGCCCAGCGCCTCGCGCATGCCGAGATGACCAATCACGAATTCCTTGATGCGTCCCGCCGAAAACAGCGGTGCACCTATTCGGACGGCACCAAGGTCACCGTGGATTTTACGGAGAAAACGTATGCTATTGACTATGGAAAATAACCGCTCATGACGTGGACGTTTGAAAAAGGGTTCATTATCACGTTCTCGATTGTGAGCATGGCCATTATGGCCATTCTCGCGGTCACGTTTTGGAACGCGCAGGACTACGAGCGACTACGGCGGCAGGAGGTTCGCACCGTTCGGATCGTCGGAGCGTTGGAGGATCTTCTGGACTCTGTTGTGGACTCCGAGGATTCCACGCAGCAATACCTGATAACCGGCAATGCTTCCTTCAAGACGGACTACAAGAAGACTCGGGAAAATTTGTTGGATCACTTGAGGCGTCTGGAGTCTCTTGCCCGCGAAGGGCGCCCCGAGCTGCTCAGAAGCTTGCCGCAGTTGGAAAATCTGGTTCAGGAAGAAACGCAGTACAGGGAAAGGCTCCTGTCGACCATCCAAAATGAAGGGACTGCGGCAGGAATTGCCTTGGTTTCCGGCATGGGCGACAAGACGAACCTTGCCGCGATAGACCGCTTTGTCACCGACCTACAGGAGACAGAGCGCGATCGTTTGCGCAAAGAGTATGCCGGGCTGGACAAGCACCGAATCCAGACAAGAACCTCTCTGATTGTGCTCGCTATTTCCATTTTGCTGTTCCTGATGGTTGCATTTCAGTTGTCCCTGCGCTTTTTTAGTCGCAGACGCGCTGCGGAAACGGCGCTTCAAATCAGCGAGGAGCGGTTTCGTCTTCTGGTTGCCCAAGTGGAAGACTATTCCATAATTTCCCTCGATACCGAAGGTCATGTGGAAAGCTGGAATGCCGGGGCGCAGCGCATCAAGGGCTTTTCCGAGGGGGAAGTAATCGGGAAGCATTTTTCCCTGTTTTATCTGCCGGAGGACACGGAAACGGATCGTCCCAATCTCATCCTTCGGACAGCGGTTAAGGAAGGGGTCTATCGCGAAGAAGGCTTGCGCTTACGCAAAGGTGGAGAATCCTTCTGGGCCAATGTCACCATCACGCCCCTATATGACAAGCAAGGGCGACTTCGGGGATTTTCCAAGCTTACCCGTGATGTTACCGAGCGGCGCAGGGTCGAGGAGGAACTCGAGAAATACAGGGAGAGTTTGGAGGAATTGGTGGCGAGTCGCACGGCCGAGCTTGCCAGAAGCGAGGAGTGCTACCGGATTGTTGCGGACAATACCCATGATTGGGAATTCTGGATAGCGTCCGATGGTCACCTCAACTATGTGTCCCCAAGCTGCGAGCGGATCAGTGGATTTTCTGCGCAGCGGTTTCTCGATGATCCCACCTTTATGCTCAGTATTATTCATGAGGATGACCAGACGAACTATCAGACCCATCGACATAGCGTGTCGCAAGGCCGCTATTCGGCCGACATGTTGTTTCGAATTATTCGGGCGGATGGCGAGCTTCGCTGGATAGAGCATGTCTGCCATCCTGTCTTTGATGAAAACGGGGGATTCATCGGTTCGCGTGGCAATAACCGGGACGTGACGGATCGAAGGCGTGTGGAAGAGGAACTGCAGCGGGTTCACACTGCCATTGAAGATGCGCACGACGCCATCGGCATTGTCGAGCCCGACGGTACCATTTCTTACATGAACATCGCCTTCGGGCAGCTATTCAAGGTCACTCGACACTCGATTGCCGGAATCACCATGGAATCCCTTTTTGTCGATTGTGAAAGTGCCATCCGACTTCACCAGGCGGCGCTGGACGGCATGAGTCGGGTGGAGGAAATAGAGGCCCGGGATACGTCCGGTCGTGCGGTGTCGACACTGCTGCGCACGGCCGGTATCATGAATGATACCTTCAAAGTGATAGCCACGCTGTATATGTTTACGGATATCACCGAACAAAAGAAGAATCAGGCGAAGCTCAATGCCCTGTTGACCGAGCTTCAGCGCTCTAATCAGGATCTTGAGCAGTTTGCCTATGTAGCCTCCCATGACTTGCAGGAACCGCTTCGACTGGTTTCCTCCTACACGCAGTTGCTGTTGCAGCGATACCGGGATAAGCTTGATGCCGAAGCCGATCCGCTCGTGGATTTCATCACGCAAGGTGTCAATCGGATGCAACGGCTTGTGCAGGATTTGCTGCTGTACGCTCGGGTGGGAAGCCGGGGAAAGCCGTTTGTGCGGGTGAGCAGTGAAAAGGCGCTCGAGGACGCGCTGGAGAATCTCGCCATGGCGGTGAGTGAATCCGGAGCAGTGGTCACGCACGATGAATTACCCGAAATATTCAGCGATGAGAGCCAACTGGCCATGCTTTTTCAGAATCTTATTGGAAATGCAATCAAATTTCGCGGCGCGGCCTTCCCGCGCATTCATATCGGAGCAATAATGGAGGGTGATGGAACCTTCTGGCACTTTACCGTCACCGACAACGGGATTGGGGTCAGCGAGGAATTCGCGGAGCGGATCTTTGTCATTTTCCAGCGACTGCACAGCCGTTCGCAATACCCCGGCACGGGTATTGGTCTCGCCCTCTGCAAGCGCATCGTTGAACGTCACGGCGGGAAGATCTGGGTCGATCCCGGTAACCCGGAGGGTTCTGTTTTTCATTTTACCGTGCTTGTGGCCGGAGCAGATGCTTAGTCACTGGGCGCTGTTTTTGCTTCTCAAGGACATGAAAAGTTCGGCCATCGAGT
>CAIZGN010000315.1 GCA_903932505.1 Candidatus Hydrogenedentota bacterium | reverse complement strand
TGGACACCAGGCAGAGGATTTCCCAGTCGGCCTTGGCTTCCCCGGGCGGGTTGACCGCTTTGCGGACGCGCTGTACGCGGCGTTCTGTGTTCGAGAAGGTGCCATCCTTCTCGGCAAAACACGAGGCCGGCAGGACGACATGGGCGAGCTTGGCGGTCTCGGACATGAAGATTTCCTGAACGGCGATGAAGTCGACCTGTTCGAGGGCTTTCTTCACGTGAGACTGATTGGGTTCGCTGAGAACGGGATCCTCGCCGAAGACGTAAAAGCCCTTGAGGGTTCCCGCCGCCGCCTGCTCGATGAAGTCGGTGACGCGACCACCCTTGTTGGTGGGCATTTCAACGCCCCATGCCTTGGAAAATTTCTCGCGACTGGAATCATCGGCGACTTTCTGGTAGCCGGGATAGACCATGTGGATGGCACCCATGTCGCAGCCGCCTTGCACGTTGTTCTGTCCGCGCAGGGGATTAACACCGGAGGATTCCTTGCCAATCTGGCCGCAGAGCATGGCGAGATTGCCGAGGTTCTGCACGTTCTCGGTACCGCAAATGTGCTCGGTAATGCCGAGGGTGTAGAAGATGGAGGAGGGCGTTCCAGCGGCGTACATTTCTGCGGCACGCCGGATGAGATCCGCACTCACGCCGCATAATTTCGCCGCTTCCTCAATGGGGTACTTTGCGACGTTCTCTTTGAAGGCGTCAAAACCCTCGCAACGCGTGGCGACGAAGTCCTTGTTTTGGAGGTTGTTGGTGATGATGTGGGACATCATGGCGTTGATGAGGAAATTGTCGGTGCCGGAGCGGTGCTGGATATGGATGTCGGCTCGCTTGGCCAGCCAGGTTTTGCGCGGGTCGCAGACGATGAGTTTTGCGCCGCGCCGCAGTGCCTTTTTCATTTCCATACCGACGATGGGATGCGCCTCGGTGGCGTTGCATCCGATGACGAAGAGGGTCTGCACATTCTGGATTTCGCGAATGCTGTTGCTCATCGCACCGGAACCGAAGACGGCGGCCAGGCCCGCGACACTGGGGGCATGGCAGGTGGTGGCGCACTGGTCGATGTTGTTGGTGGAACCGGCCGTGCGTGCGATTTTTTGCATGAGGTAGTTTTCCTCGTTCGTGCAGCGGCAGGAACTGAGGAAGGCCACGCTGTCGGGGCCGTTCTGGTCGCGAATCTCGCGCATGCGCGTGCCGATGAGACCGACGGCTTCTTCCCAGGACGCTTCGCGGAACTCGCCGTTTTCGCGAATGAGGGGTTTGGTGAGACGCTCGGGGGAATGGACAAACTCAAAACCGAAGCGACCCTTGACGCAAAGATTGCCGTCGTTGGGCACGCAACCCGCATCGGCTGAAACGCGCACGATACGGTTGAGCTTCCGGTTGACGTTGAGATCCATCTGGCAGCCCACGCCGCAGTAGGTGCAGGTGGTACGGATTTTTTCGAGATCCTTATTGCGGCCCAGCCCCTTGGCTCCCTTGCTGTAGAGCGCGCCGGTCGGGCAGGTGTCGATACACTGTCCGCAGAGTTCGCAGGAGGTCTCGGTCAGCGGCAAGCTGAAGGCGGTACTGACCTGGGACTGGAGGGCGCGGTGACTCATGGTGAGAGCCTCGGCCATGACGACTTCTGAGCAGATGCGCACGCAACGCTGGCAGCGAATGCACTTGGAGGGGTCGTATTCGAGTCCGCGATTCCCGGTGGAGTAGTTGTCCACCCCGGGTTCGGAGGCGACATTGGGGAAGCGATTTTCGTTGGCCTGATAGCGGTAGGAGTAGTCCTGCAGCGTGCATCCGCCATCGGCATCGCAGGTGGTGCAAGAGACCCGGTGTTCACTGAGAATGAGTTCCAGCGTGGTCTTGCGGGAGGCCCGGAGGGCGTCGGTTTCGGTTTCCACCACGAGTCCCGGTGCCACGGTGCGGGTGCAGGAAGTGTGGAAGCCGGGTTGTCCCTCGATTTCGACCACGCAGAGACGGCATGCGCCGGTGGGCGCGATGCGGGGGTCGTGGCAGAGATGGGGTATATCGATACCGTTGGCCAGCGCGACGGTCATTATGGTCTGGCCCGGCTGCGCGGTGATCTGGCGTCCATTGATAGTGAGAGTGATTTCGTCCATGTTATGCTCCAGCATAGGCTTTCTTTGCAATTGCTTTCGAGGGGCAGACACCATAACAGGAACCGCAATGCACGCACCGGATCTCGTCGATGAAGTGCGTTTCTTTGGGTTTTCCCGTGATGGCACCACTTGGACAGGATTTGACGCAGCGGTGGCATCCGGTGCAGGGTTTGGCGTCGATGACGTATACAAACATGCCCGGGCAAACGCACGCCGGACACGATTTTTCGAGAATATGGGCCTCATATTCAGCCCGGAAGTAGCGGATGGTGGTCAGTACGGGATTTGGGGCGGTCTGTCCGAGTCCGCACAGGGATGTGGTCTTGATGTCCTGCCCGAGGCGCAGCAGCTCGTCGATGTCGCTTTCCTGTCCCTTCCCCTCGCAGATGCGCTCGAGGATGGTGAGCATGTGCCGGGTGCCAACGCGGCAGGGCACGCATTTGCCGCAGGATTCGCTCTGGGTGAAATTGAGGAAGAAACGGGCGAGATCGACCATACAGGTTTCACTGTCCATGACGATGAGGCCGCCGGAGCCCATGATGGCACCGATAGTCTTGAGCGAGTCGTAGTCGATGGGCAGGTCGAGGAACTGCGCAGGGATACAACCGCCGGAAGGCCCGCCGGTCTGCGCGGCCTTGAATTCCTTGTTGTTGGGGATACCGCCGCCGATGTCAAAGACGATTTCGCGCAGCGTGGCCCCAATGGGAACTTCGACCAAGCCGGTATTATTGACCTTGCCGGCCAAGGCGAAGATCTTGGTGCCGGAATTGCCGGAGGTGCCGATGCCTTTGTACCATTCGCGCCCGTGTATCATGATGGAGGGCAGGTTGGACAGGGTCTCGACGTTGTTGATGACGGTGGGCTTGCCCATGTAGCCTTGGTTGGCGGGGAAGGGCGGCCGGGGCCGTGGGGTTCCCCGGTGGCCTTCGAGCGAGGCAATGAGGGCAGTTTCTTCGCCACAGACAAACGCGCCCGCGCCCATGCGGACCTCGATATCGAAATCGAAGCCTGAGCCGAGGATATTTTGACCGAGCAGACCGCAGGTGCGGGCCTGATCGATGGCCATGGTGATGTGGTCGACCGCGATGGGGTATTCGGCGCGCACGTAGATGAATCCGTGCGATGCGCCAATGGCATAGGCCGCGATGAGCATGCCTTCGAGGACTTGATGGGGCACGCCCTCGAGGAGCGCGCGATCCATGAACGCGCCGGGGTCGCCTTCGTCAGCGTTGCAGATGAGGTATTTGGGCGAACCCTCGGCCTTGCGGCAGAAGTCCCACTTGATTCCGGCGGGGAAGCCCGCGCCGCCACGCCCCCGGATGCCCGCTTCCCGTACTTCGTCGATGACGTGCCCGGGCTGCATGCCGGACAGTGCCTTGGCGATGCCAGCATAGGTTCCGCAGGCGATGGCGTCTTCGATGAGGGTGGGGTCGATGCGTCCGCAATTGGCGAGCACCTGCCTGCGCTGCTTGCGATAGAAGGGCGCTTCGTCCACGGTGGGCGTCAACTCGCCATCGGCCTTCTGACAAAGGCGCTCAACGGGTTGTCCGCCCCGCAGGGTGGTTTCGATGATTTCATCGACGTCGGTGGGCTTGACGCCACCATAGAGGTAGCCCCAAGGCTCGATAACGATGGCAGGTGCAAGCGAACACTGACCGTGGCAACCGGCACCGACGACCGCGATCTCTTGGTCGAGACCGGCGGCGGCGAGTTTTTCCTGAAAGGCATCGCGGATGGCGAGCGCACCCTTGGACCGGCAACCGGTGGTGCAGATAAGCACCCGGGCGCGGAAGTGCTTACGCGCTTCCACGGCGTGCTGCCGGAACGAGTCCAGTTCGTGAGGCGAATTTATTCGTTGAAGGCCCATTCGGTGTCCCTTTACTGGTAACTATCCAGCACTTTGGTGATCATGTCCGGCGCAAGGCTGCCGTAATAATCGTTATCGACCATGATAACGGGTGCAAGGAAACAGGTGCCCAGACAAGCCACCGTTTCCAGAGTAAAGCGCATGTCTTCGGTCGTGCCGCCATCCCCCACGCCGAGTTCACGCTCGAGCGCATCCGCGACTTCCTTGCTGCCACGCACGTGACAGGCGGTGCCCCGGCAACAGCGCACGGTGTGGCGTCCGCTGGGTGTCATTCGGAATTGCGAGTAGAAGGTAGCCACCCCGTAGAGTCGGCTGAAGGGAAGCCCGGTTTTTTCTGCGGCTTCCGCAACGACGGCTTGGGGGAGGTATCCGTAGGCATCCTGCAAGCGTTGCAGGAGGGGAATAATAGCACCCTCACTCACCGGGGAGAGCTCCTCGATAATCTTAAGGGCGGGTTCCATCGAAAGCACGGTTTGACTACACATAGGGATCTCCTGTCTTCAAGACCGCTGGCAAATTCGGAATAGCATGACCTGCACCGAGCCGAACCGCAGGTAAGCGGAAGGGCGCAGACGCACATTCTCCTTCCGATGCCACGTTTCCAGTGGAGGGATTGTACCGTATGCCGGACGGATACGCAAATTGGCTTCCCGATGCGCGCTGAAACCGGAAAACCCATGCTTTCACCCCGGTGTATCCCACTAAACGTTGCAAAATTCGGCGTGGGCGTGAGATAATCTGGCCTTCTTAGTAGCCGTTCTGGGCGCTGCCCAGCAATGGATTTCCCGCAATCTGAGACCGAGGAGAAATGGCATGTCTGGTTTGGAAGGCAAAGTGTTGGTCGCCCAAGGTGGCGGTCCCACCGCCGTCATCAATCAAAGCGTGGTTGGCGCGGTGATCGAATCGAAGAAATACCCGGAAGTCACACATGTTTACGGGGCGTTGCACGGCGTCAGCGGCATTGTGAATGAGCAGCTTGTCGATCTGACGGAAGCCACGGAGCAGAATCTTGAAGCCGTGGCCGCGACGCCGTCTTCAGGCCTGCTGTCAACCCGCGACAAACCGGACGAAGCGTATTGCCGCAAGATTTTTGAAGTTTGCCGGTCGCACAACATCCGGTTTTTCTTTTATTGCGGTGGCAACGACAGCGCGGACACCTGCCGTATCGTGAACCAGGAAGCCTCGGCGGCCGGTTACGACATGCGTGTGATCCACGTGCCGAAAACGATTGACAACGACCTTCGGGTGACGGATCACTGCCCCGGCTACGGTTCGGCTGCAAAGTTTGTGGCGCAGGCCTTCGCTGGCGTGAATTTGGACAACCGTGCGATTCCCGGCGTTTACATTGGCGTTGTGATGGGTCGTCACGCTGGTTTCCTGACGGCGGCTGCGGCGCTGGGGCGCACCTATCCTGATGACGGGCCGCACCTGATCTATTTGCCGGAACGTCCGTTTGTGACGGAGCAGTTCGTGGAAGACGTGCAGGGTGTATACGCGAAGTACGGCCGTTGCGTGGTGGCGGTGTCGGAAGGCATCGTGGATCCCAATGGTCGCCCGATCGCGGAACAGTTCACGGGCGGGGAAAAGGACGCGCACGGCAATGTGCAGCTTTCCGGAACCGGCGCGTTGGGCGATCTGCTGAGCAAGGTGGTGAAGGATTCGGCGAAGATCAAGCGCGTGCGGGCGGACACCCTCGGGTATCTGCAGCGCAGTTTCCTGGGTTGCGTGAGCGCAGTGGATCAGCGCGAGGCGCGGGAAGTGGGTATCAAAGCGGCGCATTATGCCATTCACCACAATGTGGATGGTTCCGTGGCGATGAAGCGCGTTGGCGACTACGCCATCGAGTATTTCCTGACCCCGCTTGAAACCGTAGCGCGGCATTCCACTTCGATGCCGGATGATTTCATCAATTCGACGCACAACGGCGTGACGGACGCCTTTGTGAAGTATGCGCGACCGCTGCTTGGCCGGATGCCGACCTTGGAACGTTTCAGCGCGCCTGCAGTGGACAAGATTTACAACAAGTAGGGATTGTGCCCCTTTCCGGGGTATGACAGAAAGCGAAAAGTCCATGCGGGCCATCGGAGACGATGGCCCGCAGTTTTCTTGGGTGCGTGGATGTTTGGTCAGGCGCGTTCGAGTAGGGCGTTGATTTCGTTTTCGAGTTCCGAAAGACGCAGTGGCTTGACGCAAACCCGGTGGGCACCCTTTTTCATGGCGATGTCGACATCCTTGGCGTAGCCGGTAAGGACGATGATGGGGAGCCCGGGGTGGAGTTCGTGAATGATGGGTATGGCCTCGAGTCCGCCCATTTGCGGCATGTCGAGGTCGATGGTGACGAGGTCGTAGCGGTGTTCGCGGCACATGGCCACCGCATCGAGTCCGTTTTCGGCCGCATCGACGATAAAACCGCGCAGGAGGAACCAGCGCCGCAGGGCGGTTCGAATGGAGATTTCGTCGTCGACGACCAGTATGCTGAGCTTGGCCATGCTGTTCCCTGTTCGATTATTGCCAGAGACCTGAAAAACCCGGCAACCGGGTTTTGGCTATCTATGCCGGATGGGGTGGCGCTAGTGGGCGAAACACCGCAATGGTTCCAGCTATTCCTTCTACCACAGAAACCCTTATAATGCAAGCTTGGCGCGGGATGCGCACTTGACACGTCTTGGGAAGTGACGGTAGCATGGGTTCTTGGTGCATGAAACAAGGTGTCTTTTTCGGCGAAAGGATTATTTTTTGGAAATCCAGACTTTTGAACTGACCCCTTTCATGACCCACTGCTATGTGGTGTCTGATGGTGGCGAGGCGCTGGTGATCGACCCGGGGGAGGGTGCTCCTGAACTGCTGGAAGTGCTGTCCGGATTGCGGGTGACGAAAATCGTGAACACCCATTGTCATCTGGACCACAGCAGTGGCAACGCGGCCGTAAAGGCGGCCACGGGTGCGCCGCTAGCCATCCATTCGGGCGATTTGCCGCTGCTTCGTAGTCTGCCGCAGCAGGGCATGATGTTTGGGGTTCCTTGTGAGGCTTCCCCGGAACCGGATGAGTTTCTGGTTGAGGGCGATGTCGTGCGCGTGGGTTCTTTGGAATTCCGCGTGGTGCATGTTCCCGGGCATTCGCCAGGGCATATTGCCCTGCTTACGGACGGCGTCGCCATTGTGGGCGATGTTCTTTTCGCGGGATCGATCGGGCGGACAGACCTCCCGGGCGGTGACTCGGCCGAGCTTATTCATTCGATTCGGACGAAGTTGCTGACCCTGCCCGACGACACGACGGTCTACTCGGGGCATGGCCCGGAAACCACCATCGGCGAAGAGCGGATGTACAACCCCTTTTTGAGGTGAGCAATGAATCTGGTGGCTCTACTCGGTATTTTGATTTCGGCGGCGAACGTGGATGTGACGCTTGCGCCGGATCAGCCGTTGCCGTATGTGTACGTGGACGACCCGCTGCTTGTTGAATTGCGCGCGGCGGTGGACGGATCTGCGGAGGTGAATGTCACGGTGCAGGCCTCGCACCAGGCTGCGCAGACGGTTGCGCCGACCATCCAAACCCCTTTGCGGGCTCGGGGTGCGCAGTGGCTTGCGGTGGAAGGGGTGCCTGCGGAGCGGGGCTACTACACGCTGCGGGCCAAGGTGACGTTGAACGGCGGGGACACGGAGTGGAGTGGCCATTTCTGCCGCATAGACCGGGAGGCGGGCGATGCGCAGGTGCCGGTACGGTTGTATGGCATCGGCACGGGCGGCACGGCGATTTATGCCCTGCGGGCGATTCAGGTGAAGGGTGGTATTTTTCCTCTGGCCCAGAACGGGGCTGCGGATCAGATGGAGGCGGCGATCAAGGCGGGCTTCACGGTGGCGGCTCGAATCGATACGGGGGGACTGAAGGATGCGGTGACCCGCACGTCAGAATGGGCGTTGCGTTTCTGCGGACAGGCGGTGCGCTGGGATCTGGACACGCAGGGTGACGGCGCGCTGTTGGATCAGTTGGTGAAAACGATCCGGGCGGCGGGATCGAACGCGCCGATTGCGGTGGTGGTATCCGATTCGGCAATGTTCCGACGGTATCTTGAACAGGGGTCGGCGGCGGTGTTGCAGGGTGCGGTGTTGGAGCGTGCCGACGATGTGCATGCACAGATGGAAGCTATCCGCGCTTTGGCGACGCTCGCAGGCTATGAAGACTGGCCGATTTACGTTTCGTACCGAACCGCGCCGGAATCGGCAGCGGGTACGGGTGATGAGACCGCAAAGCGTTTGATCAGCACGTTGGCCTCCGGGGCTGTGGAGGTGGCCTTTCCTTTGGAGACCGTACTTCGCGGGGAGCTCCGGGAACCGGCGGTGTGTTTGAGCGGGTTGACCCACCGCTATGTGGCATCGCGGTACCGGGAACGCATGAATGCGGGGGCGCATGTGGAATCCATACTCTTTCGAGACGGGGGCCGGTGGCTGCTGGCCTTGTGGTCGGCGAACGGGGCACGTGAGGCGTCTCTCGATCTGACGGAAGCCACCGACCTAAAGTGGACGGATGTCCTGAACAATCCGCTGGATTTGCCGGATGGCGAGAAGGGGGCATTGCGTCTGCCTGTGGATGAACGTGTTCGACTGCTGAGTGGTTCCGGCGGCGTTTTTCTGGGGCGCGCGGCCCTGACCCGTACGCAGTTTTTGACGAAGCAGTTCACGGGGAACGAGGCTTTCAATACGCATCTTCCGGCCGCACTGATGGAAATTGTGGGCCTGTTTGCGCAGCAAGCGGGCGGTGCTTCGAGTCGGCCCAACTTTCTGGCGATGGTGCGTAGTTTTCCGTCGCTGGAGCGCGACTGGCACGAAGGCGCGCTTCCAGAGTCGGTGGCGGTTCCAGCGATTGCGCAGTTGGCGCGGATCGCGCGGGAGATTTGCACGGTCGAGCAACAAAGCGGACTGCCGTTCCTGGATCCGCTCCAGGACACGCTGGCCCGGTGCAACGAGTATCAATCTTTGTATTTGACGAGTTCGGCCGGAACCGGTGCGACCTGTGAACGGGGGGATTGGATTCTGGACGAGACTCGTCGTCTGGTGGAGGAAGCGCAAAAACTGGCGGATGCCGACCGCCGAATTGAGGCTGCGGCTGTGGCCACTCTGGCGGAGTGGCGTGCGCGGAGTCTTGAATTTGCGGCGTTGGCAAAACCACCGAAGCCGCTGGCATCAGAAACCGTAACTCCGCCGACTGTGATAGAGCCCCCCGCCGGAAACGATAAGGATTCGCCCCCTGCCGCCGAAACCCGCAGAACCCATCGTGCGGCCCGTAAAGACACGCCCGGGGGAATCGCACAAAAGTACGGGATTTCGCTGGATGATTTCCGGAAATGGAATTCGCTGGCGAAGAATGGTCGTCTGAAGGAGGGGAAGGATTATTTCATCGCGCCGGCACCAGACGCCCCGGCGAAGCCGGAGGCTACCCCGACGCCTCCGGTGGTTGAACCGCCGAAGGCGGAAACACCCCCACCCGCCGCAGAGAAACCCGCGCCTGCGGAGGAAAAGCCTCAGAAGCCGGAGCCGGAAAAAACAGAAACGCCTCCCGTTGCCGAGAAGCCAGCGGAACCGGTGGCGAAGGATTCTGGCAAGGCAAAGACCCATACCATCGCTCCGGGTGACAATCCGAGCAGTATTGCGGACAAATACAAGATTAAGCTGGAGGATTTCCTGAAGTGGAACAAACTGACGCCGAAGGCGCGGTTCCAAATCGGGCAGGTCTACGTGGTGGAAGCACCGGGTGCGGAGGCGGCCGCCGAGCCTGAAAAGCCGGTTGAAAAAGAGAAGGCCAAGGAAGAGCCTAAGCCCGAACCGGCGAAAGAGCCAGCGAAAGAAGAGCCGAAGGAACCGAAGAAAGAAGAACCGAAGAAAGAGGAGGCAAAACCCTCTTCTGCGAAGAAGCACACGGTTCAAAAAGGGGATATCCCTGCGTCCATTGCGAAGAAGTACGGCATATCCACGGATGACTTTTTCAAATGGAATAAGTTGACCGCGACGACGCCGCTTCGCATCGGGCAGGAATACAGCGTGGCGGGGCCCGAGAGCAAGGACGCGGGGGACAAGAAGGCAGAGAAGGCTCCTGCCAAACCAGCGAACGCCAAAGAAGCCGCCCGCACCCCGGGCAGCCACACGGCGAAAGCTGATGACACGGCGCAGTCCATTGCGAAGCAGTATGGGATATCGCTTCAAGATTTTTACCGTTGGAACCATTTCCAACGCGGACAGAGTGTGAAGGCGGGGCAAAAGTATGATGTTGCCGGGGAACGTTAAGCGGCGCACGCAAGAGAGGAAACGGCCATGAAGCGGATTGGGGTAATGACCAGTGGCGGTGATTCGCCGGGGATGAATGCGGCAATACGTGCCGTGGTGCGTACAGCCATTTATCATGGGCTGGACGTGTTCGGGGTGCAGCATGGCTACCAGGGCATGATCGACGGCCAGATCGAGCCTATGACCGCCCGTACCGTGAGTGGGATCATTCACCGGGGTGGAACCATCCTGCATACGGCCCGCTGTGCGGCTTTCATGGAAGCGGAGGGGCGCGCGAAGGCCGCCGCCCAACTTCAGCATCACGGGATTGAGGGGATGGTGCTTATCGGTGGCGATGGCACGTATCGCGGGGCGGAAGCGCTTCACGCCGAGTACGGTGTGTGCTGCATTGGCATGCCGGGAACCATCGACAACGATATCGGCGGCACGGAATTCACGATTGGCTTTGATACCGCGATGAACACCGCGATGGAGGCGATTGACCGCCTGCGCGACACGGCGGCCTCGCACGACCGTATTTTCTTTGTTGAGGTGATGGGGCGGCACAATGGCTATATCGCGATGATGAGCGGGTTGGCGGGGGGTGCCGAGGAGATTCTGGTGCCCGAATCGACAACCACCTTGGAGCACTTGGTGGAGTCGATGCGCACCGGCCGGGCGCGGGGCAAGGACTCGATGATTGTGGTTGTGGCGGAAGGAGATGAGCTGGGTTCCGCCTTTGAGGTCGCGCAGAAAGTCGCCGAGATTTCAGAGTTCAAGGACACCCGGGTCGCGGTGATCGGGCATCTGCAGCGGGGCGGGAGTCCCACGGCTTTTGACCGGGTACTGGCGAGCCGCATGGGGGTGTGCGCGGTGGAGGCGTTGATAGCGGGAGAAACCGGGAAAATGGTCGGTATCAGTAACCAGGAAATGGTGCTGCGCCCGTTCAGCGATTCACGCACCGTTTCCAACCGCCCAGACCTGCGTCTGCTTGAAACGGCGCGCATTCTAAGTGTGTAAGAGCGAGATGGGGGCTGCGGGATGCAGTGTCGAACAATAACTCTATTCGGCTTGGAGGGCAGCCACATCGGCCAAGTTGGCGGCGCTGGCTACTTCCGGGGCTCCTTCGATTCGGCGGGCCAAGCCGGACAGCACGGAACCGGGGCCGACTTCGAGGGCGGCGACACTCCCAATGGTGGCCATGACCTGGGTCCATCGCACCGGGGATACGAGTTGTTGACCGAGGAGTTCCCGTATCCGCGCGGGGTCTGATTCTTCTTGGCCGGATACGGAGGAGACAAACCGCGCGCTTGGCGCAGTGAAGGGGATGGTGTCGAGGACTTTGGTGTATTCGGCGACAGCGGGACGCATGCATTCGCTGTGAAAGGGGCCGGAGACTTTGAGCGGCATGACGCGCTTGGCACCGGCTTCTTTGATGGCAACCATCGCAAATTCGAGGGGGTCTGATTTTCCACTGATGATGGTTTGGGCAGGGCCGTTATAATTCGCGACTTGTACGCCTTCAGGAAGAACCGCCTCAATTTGTTCAGGTGCCAAGCCCAACACGGCGGCCATACCGCCTTCGGGTACGTTTTCAGTCATGAGACGGGCGCGTTCAAAAACGAGACGCAGCGCATCGGCAAAGGTAAGGGCACCGGCAGCGACGAGGGCCGGGATCTCGCCAAGACTATGGCCCGCACAGGCGGAGGGGTGAATGCCGATGGAAGCCAAATGCCGGGCAATAGCGGTTTCTACGATGAGGAGCGCGGGTTGGGCTATGAGGGTTGTGGTGAGGGCTGCCGCATCGCCGTCCGCCAGGGTCTCCAGCAGACTCGCCGGTGAAAGACTCCGGGCCTCCTCGAGTACTGCCTTGGCGGGGGCCGACTGTTCAAAAAAGTCCTTACCCATGCCGGGTTGCTGGCTACCTTGCCCGGGGAACAGAAAAACGCTCATGAACTGATTCACTCCCCGGCGCGATCTTCGACAACCGGTTTTTCTTCGCCTTCGGGGGAAATCCCAAATTCTGCAGGGGCCTGATCCACGGTTTCGGCCGGTTGTTGCACCGGGCATCCGGATTCTGTGGCCACTGCGGCGGCAAGGCGGCCATTTCTGGGCAGACGCCCTTCGAGAATGTCGGTTTCTTCACCACGCAGCCGCTCGATATTTTCGCGGATATGCTCGTTGAGTTTGTTTTCGTGGGCGATTTGCGCACCCTTGATGGCATTTGCAATGCCGCGCTCGGAGCAGGAACCATGCAAAATGATAACGACGCCATCGACACCCAAGAGGGGGGCCCCGTGGTATTCGTTTGGATCGACGCGCATTTTGATTTCTTTGATGGCCTTGCGTGCGAGGACGGCACCGAGCTTGCTCATGGAGGAGCGCTCGAAGTATTCGCGAATCATCTTGCCCATGAAGGCGGCAACGGCTTCGCTAGTCTTGAGGAAAAGGTTGCCGATGAATCCGTCGCAGACGATGACATCCGCCTCGCCACGGTAGATGTATTTGGGCTCGATATTGCCGACGAAATTTAGATGGGGCAGGGCGCTGAGGCGCTGGTTGGTTTCCCGGGCGACCTGGGTGCCCTTCTGGTTTTCTTCGCCGATATTGAGGAGGGCGACGCGCGGGTTTTCAACGCCGAGGGCGAAGTGGGAGTAGGCAACCCCCATTTCCGCGAATTCACAGAGGTGTCGCACGGTGCAGTCGACATTGGCCCCGAGGTCGAGCACGACGACACTACCGGCGGCAGTGGGAAGTGTTTGACTGATTGCGGAGCGGGCCACGCCGCGCAGGGAGCCGAAAACAGCCCGTGCGCCGACCATGACCGCGCCGGTGTTTCCGGCGCTGACCACTGCGTCAGCTTCCCCGTCTTTGGCAAGACGGAGCGCGACCATCAATGAGGAGTCGCGCTTCCCCCGAACAGCCTGTACAGGTGGCTCGTGCATGCCAATCGCCTCGGAGGCGTGTACAATTCGCACGTTCCCTTTTTTGGGGAACGCAGCAAGCTTATCGGAAAGCACGCCTTCATCGCCGACGAGCAAAATTTCGCTGTCGGTCTCAAGACTGGCCTGTACCGCGCCTTGGACTTCCACGTCCGGCGCGTTGTCCGAACCCATGGCGTCAACCGCGATGCGCATAGGCGATCTCCGGCACAATGGCCGTTAGTCGTTATCGAGGCTTATGGTAAGACGATCTTTGTAGTGCCCACACTTGGGACACACCCGGTGGGGCATGACCCGCTCCCCGCAACTGGGGCACTGTCCGAGGCTGGGGGCCGTCAGAGCGTGGTGGGAGCGCCGCATGTTCTTTTTCGCCTTGCCCGTTCTTCTTTTTGGTACCGGCACGGGTATTACTCCTCTGATTCCGGGTCTGCAGTGGCCAAATCAGGAAACCGCTTGGCCAAATCCGCAAACCCCCGATGCGCCTGGGAACTCTCTTCGGCCCGGTCTAGGCAACCGCACGCATCTGCGTTACGATCTGCTCCACACTGAGGACAAAGCCCGGCGCACTCTTCTCTACAAATATACTTAAGTGGTGCAGCAAGCACCAACTCTTCCCAAACACAAGCACTGAGATCGATTTCCGAACCCTGGTATCGAAACTTTTCTTCGCCATTCCCGGTAAACTCTGCATCCCAAGCGAGAGGCGGCCCCTCTTTAAAGGCCCAGAGCAAATCCAGATCCATCGGGATCTTAACCGAGGCGAGGCATCGATCACAAAAATGCGAAAAAACCGTCGTCAGGGATCCTCGAAATAGAAAATCCCCATCTAAAGGCAACAAAATCCCTTCGAGTTGGACTTCGTCCACCGGAAGAGAGCCAGAATCCTCGGGCTGAACAGCCCGCACGGGAACCACTGCGGAAACAGGACGCCCGTCCGCGGGAATGCCCGCCAATGCGATCTTCAGCACAGCCAAGCCATCCCTCGTTTCATCGCGACTTTACTGCATGAACCGCGCCGGACACACCAAACGCTGTTCGCTTTCTATAAAACGTTGGGTATTCTAGCAACAAAATGCGGGACAAGTCAAATGTATGTGCGGATTCATGTTCCAAGCGTAACGGCTTTGAAGGGGATTTTTTGTGTTTTGCGATTTTCGGTAGACGAGTTGGTTGTTCAACCCTTTCAGGGTTGTTTTTTGGGGGGAGTTGCTTACCGTGGGCGTTGCCCACGGCTATTTTGTTTAGCCCCTTTGGGGCAGGAACATGTGGCGTTTTAGATGGTGCTGGCGGGGTTAACATCCCCCGGCCCTTCGGGCCACCCCCTTCGGAAGGGGGATTTTTTGCGCTTTGCGCTAGGGGAATGATGAACGGTTTATTACTGGTGCTGCGGGGGTACATCCCCCGGCCCTTCGGGCCACCCCCTTCGGAAGGGGGATTTTTTTTGCGCTTTGCGCTGTTTTTCCAAAATACCTGTTACAGGATTTCTTGCTGCGTTCGAAACTACCTGTGAGAGGGGTGAGTTGTACTTGGGTCTTGAATCCAGGCTCCTAAAATCCCAAATTCAGGAAACATTTTACATTGGATGATTGTTTGTTGTTAAATAAAGAACTTGGAGGAGGTTACGTGCAATGACATGGCATGCAGGGGTACGGGCTCCCGGGGTGGACGGGAGTTCCATATATCACGCGCCAGATTCGGATGGCGTGAGGCGAGAGGTATGCCGCACTGTATCGCGTTTGCTGCGGTTTTCGGTGCTGGTCTGCTTTGCGGTGTTTCTTTTTTCCACATCGGGGTGCGGAAAATCGAAGGATGCCAAGCTCGTTTTCCCGGTACGCATCGAGAGCAGTCCGGAGCAAGGTGCTGCGGTGACGGTGGACGGCGTGACGCAAGAAGGGGAGACACCGCTTGAGGTCAAGGCTTTGGGAAAGGGTGCGCACGAGCTGATTCTTGAACTGAAGAAGTACAAAACGGCTTCGGAGCGAATCGAGGTGGGCGCGGAAGGTGAGAACACTTTCACGATCAAGATGGATCCTGTGGTGGGTTATTTGACGGTGAAGTCCGAGCCTAGTGATGCATTGGTGCGTCTTTCGGACGGCACGGTACTGGGGCAGACGCCATTGATTCGTCATCCGCTAATTGTGGGCGATTACACGATCGAGATATCCAAGGAGGATTATCATCCGAGGACCGAGACGTTTTCGGTGAAGGAATTTTTTCAGTATGATTACCGGGAGGCGCTGGAGCCGATGACGGCCGATCTGAAGGTGTTTTCCCGTCCGACGGATGCGTCGATCTGGCTGAACAATATGCTTCAGAAGGAAAAAACGCCGGCTACTTTTACGATTCCAGCGGGCTTTTATCTGGTTCGTGTTCACTCGCAGGAGTTTATCGAATCCGAAGAGCGCATCGAGCTGGAGCCGAATTCGTCGAGAGAGATCAAGCTGGAGATGAATCCGGGCCATGTGCCGTTGGGGATGACGCTGGTTCCTGCGGGGGAGTTTATCTGGGGCGAGGACAATCGCGCACCGGATGAGGGTCCGCGCCGAAAGTCGTATCTCAACGACTATTACATTGACAAATACGAAGTGACGAATGCGGACTACAAGGTGGTCTTTCCGGATTTCAAGTACCCGAAGGGCCATGACGACTCACCAGCCTCTGGGATTTCTTGGAGTGAGGCTTCGGAGTACGCCAAGCGTGTGGGCAAGCGCTTGCCGACGGAGGCGGAGTGGGAAAAGGCGGCACGTGGAGTTGACGGTCGGGAGTATCCGTGGGGGATGAATTTTGAGGTTGAATTTGCGAACGCGGAGCCATCGGGTCTGGCCACCACAACTCCGGTGGCGTCTTATTTCAAAGGCGTATCCCCGTTTGGCTGCATGAACATGGCGGGGAATGTTTATGAGTGGACCGAGGATTTGTATTTGATCTATCCGGGCAACAAGGTGGTGACGAAGGAGTATGGGCAGAGTTTCCGGGTCTTGCGTGGCGGTTCGTACACGACTGCGCCTTTCAACCTGCGGTGCGCTCGGCGGCACTTTGACCACATGGACGCGAAGCGTGCCGATTACGGCTTCCGTTGCGCCCAAGATGCAACCCGATAGTCGCCCGACGGGCGAGAGGAGATGGATCCATGCCTGCCTTCGACTTGCTGAGTGGAGCTTCAACTCCAATTGTCGGGAAGGATGAATGGCTGGCGCACCGGGGAGATATTTTGTCGCGGATGCAAGAGGCGATGGGGGCTTTGCCTTCGCAGCCCTCACTTCCCTTGGATTTACGGGTGGAGTCGGAGGTTGCGGAATCCGGTTACACGCTTCGCACCATCTCGTTTGCGACCGAATCGTGGGATCGTCTTTGGGCCTATCTACTGATTCCAGATACTCTCAATCAAGCCGTTCCCGGCATTCTGGCCCTCCACCCCACGTCGTCTTCCGGCAAAGGCGCGGTGATGGGTCTCGGGGAGGCGTACTATCCTGCCTACGCGCGGGAATTGGCGCAACTAGGTTATGTGGTTCTTGCGCCGGACTATCCGGGCTTCGGGGACGCGGTGGAAACCCGGGCTCGTTTGTATGCGGAAGGGTATGTGAGTTGCACGATGAAAGGCGTCTGGAATCACCAGCGTTGTCTGGATGTGCTTTGCGCGATGCCAGAGGTGAACAAAGAGCGACTGGCGAGCGTGGGTCATTCGCTGGGAGGGCACAACAGCCTTTTTCTCGGCGCGTTTGATGCGCGGATTAAGGCGGTGGTGACGAGTTGCGGTTTCACACGATTCGGTCGGTATATGGAGGGCGACCTGACGGGGTGGAGTCACGATGGCTATATGCCCCGCATCCGTGAGGTGTATGGATGTTCGCCGGAACGCATGCCGTTTGACTTTACGGAGGTGCTGGCGGCGCAGGCTCCGCACGCCGCGTTTGTTTGCGCCCCGCTGAACGATTCCAACTTTGAGGTGTCGGGGGTGGTGGATTGTGTGAACGCAGCGGAACCCGTGTACAGCCTTCTGGGGGCTACGGGACGACTGGTTGCACAGTATCCCACGGGCGGACATGACTTCCCCGAATCCACGCGGGAGAAGGCGTACGCCTTCCTTAAACGGTGGCTTTAAGTCGGGGCTATCCTTCGCCCAATTCGCCAATAAAGGCGTCGCGCTGCCCATCGACATAGAGAACCAGCTGCTGACCACTGGTGGTGACGCTAATTTTTTCCATGTTGAAGTTGTCGGGCAAGACACGGATGGACTCGATGCTTTCCCTTGGAATCATCATGGCGCTGGTTACCTTGTCGACCTGGGCGCCGGTGGATTCGTGGCGGTTAAGCATGACCCCTTTGCCATCGACGACGACCCAATTCTCGGAGAAGGCGGTGACCTTGCCGACGTAGGACATGGGCCTTTGGTTGGGGTGGCGCTTGACCATCTTGATTCGAACGAAACGGTCTTTGATCATCGCTGTACTCTCCCCGTTGTTATACCGTTATTGTACCCGGAAAGGGGCTTCTAGGCCAATGCCTTCCCTGCCCGAATATGTTTTGCAGTGCGCTGGAGTCCCTCGGCCAGACTAACCTCAGGTCTCCATCCCAGCAATTCAGCGGCCTTGTCGCCGGTGATATAGTTCTGTGGCACTTCCCCGGCGCGCAGGGGTTCGAGAATGGGGACTCCCGAATAGCCAAGCTGGTCTTTGAGGATGTCAAAGAGTTCGCGGACGGAGGTGCCTTTTCCAGAGCCGAGATTGATGAT
>CAIZGN010000314.1 GCA_903932505.1 Candidatus Hydrogenedentota bacterium | reverse complement strand
GAAAACAATACGCGAACGGAGGATGGCGAGGTTCCTATTCTACCCGGAGCGCGCCTGCGGATCAAAACCTGCTCAGGGGAAACAACGTCCGCGAAGAACAGAAACAAGGTCTCCGCAGGGGATCAGCTCGCTATCGCGCGCCGCCCGACGTTTCAATTCGACATGGCCCTGCGCCAAGGTCTTTTCACCCACAATCACCCGCCAAGGCACGCCCAGCAAGTCTGCCTCCGCGAATTGCGCACCCGGTCGCAGGCCACGGTCGTCGATCAACACATCGAAACCGGCTCCCGACAACGCCGCATACAAACCTTCCGCTGCCTCCTTTACCCCAGCCCCGGAAAGAGCCAGTACCTGCACGCCCCAAGGCGCAATGGGTGTGGGCCAAATCGGGCCATACGTATCGTGATGCCGCTCCATGATGACCGCCATCATGCGCCCCAAGCCCATACGCAGAATGCGGAGCATCGGCGTACGCGGCAGGTTGTCCGGCCCGTCCACCGTCCAGTCCGCTACGCTATTCTCCGGCAGGGCGAGGAGTCGCCCCACCTCGTAACCGGTCAACGCCTCCAAAATACCCCGCCCACAACCACATGAAGCACCCGGCACCGCCAGTGCGATATCCGCTATTTCGAGGTCGGGCGCATCGCGGTCAAGATTAAAATTCCGGATGTGGAAATCCGCCTCGTTCGCGCCGGTCACTAGATTGCTCGCCGCGCGGATGGACGGGTCAACCACAATCTGGAGGCGACTCCGGTCGAGTCCCAACACGGAAGCGAAACCCGGTTCCGCGCCCGCCGCACGAATGCTCGCCTCGCTCGCGGGCAAAAGCGGCCCACCAGCCAACGCGGACAATTTGCTCTCCGACACGTCCAGATCGCCGCGCACCAGCGCCAGCAGCAGCCGACCCTCTTGCCCAGATTCGCACAATACCGCCTTCGCGGTCTGCCGGGCCTCAATGCCCAGAAAAGCCGCCAAGTCCGCGATGGACTTCGTGCCCGGCGTGTGCACTCGTTCCAGCGGCAGCGGCGATTCTCGAAACTCGGCGGACTTCGTATGCGCCCAGTCCTGAGTGGCCGCACATCCACAGGCCGGGCATTGCAGCACCGTCAAATCACCACCTGCACAGGGAACGAAGAAGACCTCAGCGCCCGTGCCGTCTTGGGCGCACACGGCATCCTCAAGGCCGCAATCCACCAGCGAGCGCAACGCGGCTTTGCGCAAAGACTCATCGTGTGCATCCAAGGTGAACGCATACGCCTCTAGAATTCGAAACAGCCGTGACTGAAGCAATCCCCCGCGAATGCTTGATCCCGCCCGGAACACATCGCACGCATGACTCAACGCCAAGGGCAATTGGGTATAGCTGCGCGTTTCTCCTGCGCACAGTTGGGTCGCCATGCGCCAACGGTGCTCGGCCGGTGCCTCGGGCGGACAAGGCAACCGCACAGGCTGCACGCCGACCATCGACAAGGTAGCCCGCGCAATCGTTTCAAGGTGCTCCATCACCCGTTGCCCAGCCGGGAGCAACGCCCACTCCCCATGCCCCAGGTCCCGCGCGTAGCCGCCCCGCAGCAGAAAAGCGTGTGCATCCAGCGCTGCCTCCGCAGGGCGTTCCTTGAACCGCGTTCCGACCAGTTCGCTCATTCGCATCGTGATTTCCTCCAAAGACGGGCACAACCACATATCCCGTCAAAACCTGTGGATATCATAAGACAAATAGACCAACAGCCTCCTACGGGAATTTCCAAAAAATCCGAGAGAACCCGGTGTTTTCCAAATGCCACTGGAGTGAGAGTGGAAGCGAGGCTGAAGGCACACTACCGGTAGCAACAATCGGTGTCAGCTACGTCTGGCCACGGGTTTTGCCTGACCGGAAGGGCAGCCGAGTGCGTCTGCCCCTGAGCGGCTTTTCAGGGGCCGATATCAATCGGCTTTCCAGGTGCCTCCTGCGTCTATGACACCTGCACAAATGCGGCCACCTTCTTCGGTAATGACCACGGTGGCGTGTTTGCCGCGTACGATGACTTCCTTGATCTGTTTTTCGCGGACGGCGGTTTCCGGGATGAATTGCTTGACCTGTTCAAGGAAGGTGGCTTTGCCCATTTGTTCCATCGCCTGTTTTAGTTCGCCGAATTTTCCGGGTGTGGCCAATTTCTCGGCATCCTCCATGCGTCCCTCGCGGCAGGCTTTTTCATAGGCGAGAACCGCTTGGGCCTGCGGGCTCTTCGCTGCTTCTTCGCCTTTCAGGTGCGCTGTTATCGCATCCGCCTGTCGAATCGGGGCGGTGAAGGTGATTTGGTAACCGTATTTGGGCGTGTCCGGGAAGAAGTTTTCTTCCGAGGGCTTTTCTTCAAGCACGCCTGAGGCTTTGCCGTCCTTGATTTCGAATTTCTTGAGGCTGGTGCTGTCGCCGGACTGAGTGAAGAAGGGGAGGGAGGCTTGAGGGGAGGAGGGCGCTTCCAGCAGAGTGCCATGGAGCTCCCGGGGTTCTTTCTTGGGGTCAAACTTGAGAATCAGTCCGCGTATTTTCTTTTCTCGGGCCAGCGTGTCCAGGCGCGACATCACAAGGTCGCTGAGCAGTCCCGGATCCACTTCGCGATCACTCAGCAGGATGCGCAGCTCCGGCCCATCCAGAAAACCTTCTTCGTCGTTGTGTTGCAGCGCGTAGGCGAACTTGATCGGAACCTGTGTTCCGTTGATTTCGAGGTTTCCTTTGACGTCGGCCGCAGGTTCCGAAAAACAGGTTGAAGCCATCAAGCACGCGGCCGAGAAAAACAACACGAACTTTTGCATCACTATCTCCTTGGTTGTATTCAGTCCATATTCGGCGGCCAGCGACCTGCCGCATTATCACAAATAACAGGATTTGCGTCGCCCTTAATTCCGTCGGTTGCAGTTTTCCAGAATGATAATCATAGGTTATGGATGACGGAGCATCTCCTCAAAATCCCGCACAACATGGTCGGCACCCTGCCAAGCGGAGAAGATATGCATGGTTTCCCTCGCCAGTTCCCGGGCGGCTTCGTGCTCGCCTGCGGTGCGCATGGCCTCGAAGAGTGTGCGGCGGTAGTCGGAGTCGAGCGCGATGAAGGGGATGCCCTGACGCGCGATGGCTAGCGCTTTATCGCCATGGCCTTCGGCCAGCAGGGCGCGAGCGGCGGTGCGGTAGGGGGTGGCGACTTCCGGTTCCCAAGCGATGCTCTTTTTCGCCCAGTCGAGGGATGCGGTGGTGTCTCCTGCGGCGAGGCGCAATTCCGCCAACCGTGATGCGGCGAAGGCTCGGAGGGTATCCGGTCTCGCCGTACCAAAGGCTAAGGCCTCGCGGTATCGGGAGGTGTAGGGGTCGCGTCGCTCGCCGAGGGTAAGATGCCCGAGGGTATCCGAAGCTGTTTCCAGCGCGAGTTCCAGAAACCGGGCTTCGGCAATGGAATTGCCTGCATGGCGGCATACAAAGGCCAGGTTCAGCCACACGGGCGTTTCCTGCGGGGCGATTTGCGCGGCTTGCTGCAGTCGGGACAATAAACGTGCGGTTTGTTCGCGGCGTTGTGCTTCGGATTGCTGGGACAGGGTGTCCACCTCAAAGCATGCCATCGCCATCAGATTTTCCGGGTATTCCGGGGCCATGGAGAGCGCCTCTTCGAGTCGCTGTCGGGCAAAGGCCTCATGTTCGGGGTGGGCACTGGAAGCGTATTGAAAAGCGTCCGCCAACATGCGATCCCGCTCGGATTGTTGGGAGAAGGGGCGTCCGCTCACGGGCAGATCCATGATGGCCTCGATAAAATCGTCCCAGCGGTTTTCTCCGGCCAAAGCAGGGGCTTTGGATTGCCCTTTGGCTGCCACTCGGGCGCATTCTTCGGGATGGTCGAGGTAGTACTCCAACAGGGGGAGCAGGGTGTCCTCGTTGTAATAGACGGCCTCTTCTCGGTCTCGAAGCCAATCCGGACATTCTCGGTTGTCCTCTTCGATAAACAGGAGTGCGCCGCAAGCGATGGATTCGAAGCAGCGCAGATTCATTTCGTGACGCAGACCGTGGTTGAAGGCAATTTTGGAGCGGTTGAGCAGGGCGGCGTACTCGTGTGGCGGTACTCCAGAGGCGATGACAACGCGGCGGTGGTCGGCCAGCGTGGCCACTCGTTCCAGCATCTTCCCCCGACGCACATGAACGGCGTGGTTCAGATTGCCCGCAAAGGCGATGTCGATATCTCGATCCGTGCCCAGCGGGCGGTGAACACTCGTCTGCTGGGTGTAGATGGGCTCAAAAAATCGGGGGGTAATGCCCGGGAATTGAAGCACTTCCGAGCCCAGTTTGTCTGTGAGCGCCACATCATATCGGCACAGGTTGTGCTTGAGATGGGGGTAATACACGGACCAATCGGAAACGATTGCCGCCGTGCGAACGGGGCAGTTTTCCATTTCCAGGGGGGGCGGTGCCATTTCTGGACACCAGCAGATCATGAGGTCGGGCCGCCAATCGGGGGCGAAACGGTTTATGATGTCGGTGGCGGTATCCAGCGGGAAAGCGGTTTTTCCATCCGGGCCTTCCACCGCCACGGCACACACTTCATGACCGCGCCGGGACAGATACCCCGTGACGGCGTCATGATTGGCGATGCTAAATGGCGGGCCGTACGACAGAACTTTCATGCCCGGTTTCCCCGGTGGGTGTCGTCGCTTAGAGGCACCCTGCTTTTTGCTTGGCCTCACCCATCATGTCGAAGAAGCGCTGGAAGTTGTATCGGCTGTCATGGGGACCGGGCGAGGCTTCGGGATGGTACTGCACGCTGAAAATCGGCAACTCGGTATGTTCCAGCCCTGAGACGGTGCGGTCGTTGAGGTGCGTGTGCGATACCCTCACATTCTTCGGCAGGGAGTCGGGTGCCACAGCAAACCCGTGGTTCTGCGCGGTAATCTCGACGGTGCCGGGCGTGTTGCGCATGACCGGCTGGTTGCCCCCGCGATGCCCGAATTTAAGCTTGTAGGTGGTTCCGCCCAAGGCATGCCCGATGATCTGGTGCCCCAGGCAAATGCCAAAGATGACGGTACCCTTCTCGATGAGTGCCTGAACGACGGGGTAGATATAGGGCAGCGCGGCCGGGTCGCCCGGGCCATTGGACAGGAAAACGCCGTCGGGCTGATAGGCCATAACCTCTTCCGGGGTGGCGGTGGCGGGCAAAACAGCTGTTTCGCAGCCGTTTTCGCGGAGGATGCGCAGGATGTTGTACTTGATGCCGTAATCCATGGCCACAACGCGGTATTTTTTCTTTTCGGGCTTTTCCCACTCGTAAGCCTGGTCCACAGAGACCTCTTTGACAAAGTCGCTACCGGCCATATCGAAGGCATTGCGGGCTTTTGCGACTAGCGAGTCAGGATCCAAGTCCACGGTGCTCACCACGGACTTCATGGCCCCTTTTGTGCGCAAAATCTTGGTGATCCGGCGGGTATCCACGCCGTCAATCCCCACGATATTCCATTTCTTGAGATATTCGGGAAGACTCATGGTGGCGCGCCAGTTGCTTGGCTCAAAACAGCATTCGCGCATAACAAAACCCCGACAAAACGGTTGACGCGACTCGACGTCCTCTTCGTTGCAGCCATAATTGCCGATTTGGGTATAGGTCATGGTCACGATCTGGCCGGCGTACGAGGGATCCGTCAGGATTTCCTGATATCCGGTCATGCTGGTGTTGAACACCAGTTCCCCTTCGGATTCACCCTCGGCGCCCACGGAGCGGCCCGCGAACACCGAACCGTCTTCCAATGCAAGCATGGCTTTCATGGTACACCTTTCCCGGAAGTTTGCGTTTCGGTACGCCGAAAGTATAGCAAAAGCGGGGCGGGTATTTCCTCTTTCGGTGCACATTCGGGCGCTTGGGGCTGATATTGCGGGCATCCTTCGGGTGGCCCGCAACAGGAAATCTTCCGCTATCGGGCGAGCCACACGGCGGCGTCTTTGGCCCAGTAGGTCAGAATAAGTTTGGCTCCGGCGCGTTTGATGGCCATGAGGCATTCCAATGCGGTGTTCTTCTCGTCGATCCAGCCTTGGGCTGCTGCGGACTTTACCATGGCGAACTCGCCGGATACCTGATAGGCGGCGATGGGGAGGTCGAAGCAGTCCGAGGCCTCGCGGATTATGTCGAGATAGGCCAGCGCGGGCTTGACCATAATGATATCCGCGCCCTCTTCGATGTCGAGGGCGATTTCGCGCATGGCTTCCTTTCGGTTCGGGGGATCCATCTGGTAGGTGCGGCGGTCGCCAAATTGGGGTGGGGATTCGGCGGCATCGCGGAAGGGGCCATAGAACGCGGAGGCGAACTTGGCGCTGTACGCCATGATGGGGACTTCTTCGAAGTGGTGGTCATCGAGCGTTTGGCGCAAAACGCCCACGCGCCCGTCCATCATGTCCGAGGGGGCAACCATGTCCGCGCCTGCCCGTGCGTGGGCCAGGGCCTCTTTCGCCAGCAATTCCAGCGTGGCATCGTTGTGGACATCGGGTGCGCCGTCGAGATTGGGGCGAATGGCTCCACAATGGCCGTGGTCGGTGTATTCGCACATGCACACATCGGTAATGACGCAGAGGGCGGGGCATTCCTTCTTGAGTGTCTCGATGGCGCGGCAGACGATGGCATCGTCCGCGAATGCGCTTGAGCCGATGGGATCTTTGGTGTCGGGGATGCCGAAAAGAATGACGGCGGGCACCCCCACGGCTTCGATGGCCTTGGCCTCCTCCACGAGCTGATCCACGGAGCATTGGTAATTGCCCGGCATGGATTTGATTTCTTTTTTGATGCCGGTGCCGGGCCGGACAAAAAGGGGCATGATAAAATCGTTGGGGGACAAGGAGGTTTCAGCCACCATCCGGCGCAAGGCCGGATTCCGCCGCAATCGTCGCATCCGCACTTCGGGGAAACCCATGTTCGCCATCCTTCCTTTGAGGGGTTGGGCCCGTTCGGGCCGTGTCGGCCCCTTTATACACAATGCGGCGGATTAAAGTCTAGGAATGTGTCGTGCGCTTTGCTATACTGGGGTCTGGCTGTGGACGGAATGGAACATGCGAAAACTTATTATTCAGATTCCCTGTTATAACGAGGAAGCGACATTGGGGCAGGCGCTTGATGCGCTGCCGCGTCAGCTTCCCGGTGTGGACAAAGTGGAATGGTTGGTCATTGACGATGGCTCGACGGATCGCACGGTCGAGGTGGCCCGTGCGCACGGTGTGGATCATGTCATCGAGTTGCGTCGCAACGGTGGGCTGGCGCGGGCCTTTATGGCGGGGCTGGATTTCGGGATCCGAACCGGCGCGGATATCATCGTTAACACGGATGCGGACAACCAGTATGACGCCAAGGATATCCCTTTACTGATCGGACCCATTCTACGCGGGGAAGCGGAAATTGTGGTGGGGGAGCGGCCCATCACCGATATTGACCATTTTTCGTGGGGGAAGAAGTTGCTCCAGCGGATGGGTTCGGGGGTGGTTCGCATGGCCAGTGGCACACGCATTCCCGATGCCCCGAGCGGTTTCCGGGCGATAAGTCGCGACGCGGCGATGCGCACGAATGTTTTCGACAATTACACGTATACCCTGGAGACCATTATTCAGGCCGGGCGCAAGGGCATGGCCATTACCTCCGTGCCCATTCACACCAACCCGGATCTCCGTCCGTCCCGGTTGGTCTCCAGCATACCCCGCTATGTGCAGCGTTCCTGCTTTACCATCGTCCGGATTTTCATGACCTATCGCCCCTTTCGTTTCTTTGCGTTACCAGGGATTTTGCTGAGTCTGGCCGGTCTTGGCCCCATGGCCTATTTCCTCTATCTTTATTTCGTGCTGCATGAAAGCGAGGGGCATATCCAGTCCCTGGTCATTGGCGCGTCCATGCTTTCGGTGGGTTTTATGCTCATCATCACGGCTTTTCTTGCCGAACTCATCGGTATCAACCGTATGCTGCTGGAAGATTTGCGATGGCGTCAGCGTCAAATGGAATACCGGGAACACGCTCGCCGTTTCGGGCAGTAGCCATTCCTCAGTTGGCCTTTTTGGTGGAAATGTGGCATACTTCGTAGGCAGGAACGAATCCTCTTTTTTTTCGGCTTGGCCGTGCAAGGGCCATCATTTTCTCGAAGGAGACAGGTGTATGCGTAAGTTTTTTCTCCCCTCCGTGCTTTTTTTCGTCCTTTTTTGCCCATTGCTGGCCGGGGCGGCACCTGTTTTCGGGAAAGAATACACGCTCTCACAGCCGGACGGCAGCCCGGTGACGGTTCGGGTTTGGGGTGATGAGTTTTATCGGGTTATGGAGACGCTGGATGGCCGGACGGTGGTTCGCGACCCCGCCACTGGCTACATTTGTTATGCCCGAGTTTCTGCCGATGCCCGCAAGCTGGAATCTTCCGGGGATGTGGTTGGCAAGTCCCCGCTGAGCAAGACGATACCGGCACCGCACGTGCGCATCTCGGCGGAAGCTGCTGCCGCGCAGATTAAGGAAGCGCGCGCCGGTCAGGAAGCCGGGCGCAGGCGTTTTCTGGCAGAGAAGGCCGCGAAGGCGGGAAAGAACCTGAAAAACGCCGTGGTGGGGACAATGAAGGGGTTGTGCCTGCTGGTTGATTTCAGCGACGATGTGGCTACGGTTTCCGCATCGGTCATCGACAATTTCTGTAACCAGGTGGGCTATAGCGGCGATGGCAACAACGGTTCGGTGCGCGACTACTTTTATGACGTGTCGAACACGGCTCTCACTTACACCACGTTTGTGGCTCCCGCCTATTACCGTGCGGCGCATCCGCGCAGCTATTACGAAGACCCGGCCTATACCCATGGTATCCGTGCGGGCGAATTGATTCTTGAGGCGTTGCAATATCTCGACGGGCAGGGCCATGATTTCTCCCAGTATGACGCAAATGGCGATGGATATATCGACGCGATCAATTGTTTGTACGCCGGAACCCGCCGCCCGGACTGGGCACAGGGGTTGTGGCCGCATTCGGGCTATTATTATGGCTTCTCCGCCGATGGGGTGATGTCGCAGCGTTACCAGCTCACTGATATTGGCGCGTTCCCCACCTTGGGGACCTATTGCCATGAAAACGGCCACATGATTTGTGATTATCCGGATTTGTATGACTACGGGTATGAGTCGTACGGCGTTGGGCAGTTTTGCCTGATGGCTTATGGTGCCGGTGATGTCGCTCCGGTGGAGCCGTGTGGCTATTTGAAAAACACGGCCGGGTGGGCGACCGTCACGGACCTCACCCTAGGCACATCACAGGCCGCACTTCCGGTGTCGGCCACTACGAACGCTCTGTATCGCATTCAAAACCCCGCCAATGCAAACGAGTCCTACATTATTGAGAACCGCGAGGCTGTTGGACGGGATGCTGGTCTACCCACCTCCGGGCTTGCCGTGTGGCATGTGGATACAGCCGGGAGCAATGACAATGAGCAAATGCTGCCGAACCAACACTACTTGGTGACCCTTGTTCAGGCCGATGGACGTTGGGACTTGGAGCACCAGATGAATAGAGGCGATGCTTCCGATCTCTTCGGAACGGGCGTCACCGAGTGTGGCCCGGCCACCAACCCCAATAGCAACTGGTGGGATGGCAACCCTTCCATGTTCCGCATCTCTGCGGTATCCGTCCCGGCAACCGTCGTGACTTTTGACTTCGGTCCGCCCAATGCTCCGCTTTTTTCCGTCGCGCCCGCACACCTCGACCGCGTTCTCGCCCAAGGGACAGCGAGCGCTTCCGACACCATCCAAGTGGCCAATGGCGCACCGGTGTCGGCCAGCTACACCTTGGCTATATCCAACGAATCTGTGCCCGGAATATTTTCCATCGCCCCCGGTGGTGGTTCGGCATCGGCAAGCAGCGTTTCGCATACCCTGTCGTATGCCGCCGGTGGACTCATTCCCGGAAATTACACGGCGACCCTTACCTTGGAGGCCCCAACGGCCACCAACACCCCGCTCTATGTGCCCCTCCACCTGACCGTGGTGCCGAGCCTGGCCGAGGCGCTGGATTCCACCGGTGTCACTTGGACGGTGGCCGGGAATGCGGACTGGCGAGGGGACAACGTGGTTGATGCTTTTGGCGGGGATGCCGCCCGCAGCGGGCTCATTGGTGACCTGCAGTCCTCCACGCTCCGCACGCAAATCATGGGCCCGGCGTCCATCCAATTCAATTGGCGGGTTTCTTCCGAATTAAACTTCGACTACCTTCGCTTTCTCATTGACGGGGTTGAACAACCGGGGAAAATTTCTGGCGAGACCGCTTGGGCGACGAAGAACTTTACGGTACCGGCCAATTTACATACCCTTGAATGGATCTATGAGAAAGATATGGGGGTTGCCAGAGGGGAAGATGTTGGCTGGGTCGACAGGGTGGCGCTGGTGGAAGACAATTGTATCCCAGAGGTCTGCGCACCCTACCAGCCCTTGGGTTATTTGCCGGGAGATGCCGTTTGTCTCAGTGTGCCGTGCCCACTGTGGGGTGCTGACACCTTTGTGTGGAGCAGGAACGGTGTCCAACTTGTGGACAACGTCCGCTTCTCCGGCGTGAACGCCCGAACGCTCCACATCAGTGCCGTGGACTATGCCGACGAGGGGATCTATACCTGCGCCTATACCCGAGGCGTTCAACCGGTTGGCGAGTACGCAGCCGAGGTGGTTGTCGTTGAATCCCTGCCGCTTCCTTGGGGTGGCATTTGCGCGCTGCTTGGACTGTTAGCGACAGGCTATTGTATGATTCGTAGGCGGAGAATAGTTAAAGGCGCTTGCTGATTATTGACAGAAACTTTCACCGCGAAGCTCGCCGTGTTGGTCGTAGGCTTATGTTCCAAGGGGCGATTAGAGCCGAAATTAGTGGGAAAAACAAGGGCAATAGATGCCCGCAAATATTATTTGCCCTCCCATCCTCATTTGGGGTATCGTGTTTCAAGTTCAGAGGATGCCCGTATTCTTTCAGTGGCGAGTGTTTCAGGGCTGGCTGGACAAGGTGAGGATATATCTTGACAAAAGTTCTTCGCGATATTACAATAAGCCGCAAAGAGTTAAGTCTTGTTTCGATATGGTGTGGTATTATTTTTATCGATGTTGTATAGAGTTTTCCGGTTGACGTCTTGGACAACGACCGGGAGTGGGTGTGTAGCGGAACAAAAGAAGACCATATATGCTTCAAAAGCTTAAAGGTCGCCGAAAAAGGCTCATACTGGATATTGGCACGAGTGCCATCCGTCTCTGCGAGCTTGCGCAGACAAAGACGGGTTATCAGCTCGTCAAGTATTTCCAGAAAGAGTTCAACAGTGATCCACTGCTGGACGAGACGGAACGCCGAGATCTTCGGCGCCGGGCTTTGGTGGAATTGCTGAAGGAATCCAAGGTTCGCACCCGAAAAACAATCTTCGGGGTTCCCGGGCAATCGGTATTCACGCGCAGCCGCGCGTTGCCGCCGGTGCCCGAGTACAAGGTCACCCAAATCGTCCGCTACGAAATTCAGCAGCAGATCCCGTTCTCGCTGGATCAGATTGCGCTGGACTATCAGATTTTGGATCGCACGGAATCGGGCGGTTACGAAGTCATGATGGCGGCCATCAAGACGGACGTGGTCGATAAGCACATTGATATTCTCCAATACGCCAAGCGCACGGTGGACATAGCGGATGTGTCGCCTTTTGCCGCCTACAACTGGCTGAAGTACACCGGGGAATTTGGCGAGCAGGGGGAATGCGTTGCGCTGATTGACATGGGGGCGACCACCACCGATATCGTTATCGAGCGCGAAAACCTCTTCCGGTTCACCCGACCGCTGAATGTTGGTGGCAACGATGTCACCCGTGCGGTGGCGACCGCCTTCGCGCTGAATTTTGTCGACGCGGAGAATCTCAAGCGTCAGCGTGGCTTTGCCCCGACTGGTGATCCCAATAAGGACGGGCGTGGCGGGCAGGTCATCGGTGATGTTCTGCAGCGGCTCACGGCCGAAATCATGCGGTCTTTCGCCTATTTCCGTTCTTTGCCGGGCGGTGGCCAGGTGAACCGTGTGGTGCTTTGCGGCGGAGGTGCATGCCTTCGAAACATCGTCCCCTATCTGTCGCGCCAGCTGGGTCTTGAAGTGCGCATTGCACAGCCCACCGCTGGTCTTGCGATTGCCCCGCAGGCTCAGCCCATCAATGACCACCCCGAGCAATCGTGCGTGGTGTTGGGTTTGGCCCTTCGCGGTCGGCAGACGGTTCCGCTGGAAATCAATCTCATTCCCCCGCGCGTGCTTGAAATGGCCCGCCGAAAAGAGCAGGCGGTGTATTGGCTGCTTTCGCTCGTTGCCGCCGTGGGGATTGCCGCGACCATTATTCCAGCCAGTGCCAACAAAAATAAAGAGGTGCTGAAGGAGACGGAGGAACTGCGCGAGGTTATTCGTCAGTACGATCCCGGTCTGAAGATTCAGCCGGGTGGTGCCATTCCGAAGTCCACCTATCAAGAACAGCTGCTGTCCGCAACCAATGAGATCAACGCCCTCAAGGCGCAGACCGATGTGCTGGACAAGACCCGTGAAGGCCGCACCTATTGGCTGGATGAGATTCAACTGCTTAATACCTTGCGCCCAAGGACGCAGGGCATGTGGTTCAGCATGATTTCAACGGACGTGGTTCCGCCTGTGGGTGGCAATCCTGCTGCCGCGCCGAAGCCGCCTTCTGGAATGCCCGGCATGCCGGGAATGCCTGGCATGGGCGCGCCTGCCGGTGGTGAAGGGGAAGCGGGAGCCGCCGGTGCAGCAGACGATGAGCGTGGCGGTCGCCGTCGGGGCGGTGGTGGTGGCATGGCCTCCATGGCCGCGCAGCGTCGTGGTGGTATGCCGGGGATGCCCGGTGCGCCCGGTGCCCCGGGAGCGGGGCCGCAGGGTGCCAACCAACTGCAGCCCATTGAATTGCCCGAGCCTTTCCCAACTATCGATCCGGTGATTGAATCCGCCATGACGCCCGCACGCATGGGCATGACCGGGGGCGGATCTGCCGGAGAAGACAAACGTGATCGACGTAGCAACAAAAGTGCCGCGCTTGCTGCCGGGGGAGCGGGCGGTTCAGGCATGGAAACGCCCAAAGCGACCGGTCTCGCGGTCTATGGTTTTGCCGACTCGGATCAAGCTATCCTGAAATATGTTGAGGATCTCAAGAAGGCGCAACCAGTGCTCACCCCAGCCATGGGCCAGTATCTCAAGGTTGAGCGGGTGATGTTTGACCCCGCATCGGTGGAACGCTATCCCATGGCCATGCTTCAGCAGGCCTATACGGAACCCATCTTTACCGGTGGCATGGCTGTGCCGCCAAATGAGAAGAGCGTGTATTCGTTCCTCATCCGGGTTCGTTTTGCACGCACCTATAATCCAAACGCCGGGCCTTCGGCTTCGGATGCAGCTCCGGCGGCTGCCCCAGCGGCAGCGCCTGCTGCGCCCGCAGCACCTGCGCCGGTTCCACCGGCTGGAGGAGGTGCATAATGTTTACCAAAGCCCGTTTGGTTATTTTGCTCATTCTCCTGTCTGTGGCAGGCGTGATGTTTGGTGCCTACAAGTTCTACTTTCAGGAAAAACTGGCCGGGTATAGTCGCGACCAGAAGTTTCATGACATGTTGAGCACCGCACTCAAGGATCTCAACAACACCTTCCATGGCACGAGGCCCGAGGTGGTCACCGAGGCTTGGAGTGCGCAGGTTAACCCTTGGAATGATGCGCTGACCCAGCGCACGGGATACTTCTCCTTTGGCAACTGGCTGGAGCATGAGGCGTACCCCAAGGGTGACGCCCCGATGATTCGCTTTTGGTACGAGGACAAGCTGGGCAAGGACTTCAACAAGTTCTATCAGGACATGATGAAGAAGGTGCCTGATTTACGCGGATTCCCTTCCGCCGACCAGCTTATTGGCGCGTTCAACGTCACCATGCCGGCTGATTGGTCCGGCGTCAACGTTACCGAAGAGATGGTCTCCAAGGAATTGGAGAAGCTCAGCTTTGGTTTTGCCGCCAGCAACCTAATCTTGGATGCGAAGCCGACCGCCGTCTACGATGTGCGCCCCTGGCCCGAGCGCGTTTCCGACGAGAGCAAGAAGCTTCTCAAGGTGCGCAAGATCGGGCTTCGCTTCCAGATCAAGACCAAGGAACTCGTGGGTTTCCTCGAAAAGATGCGCACCGACAAGCGCTATTTTACGGTCGAGGCCATGCGGATAACCTATCCCTATATCAGTAATCCGGCCGAGCCGGAATTGTTTGTCGAGCTTCTGGTGAGTCAGGCGGCCTACGCCAAGCCGAGCGGGAATTTCCTCGCGTCGCCAGCCAGCATGGCCCCTGGAAAGACTGATGCAAAGAATGCCTTTGCCCAGAGTTTTGGTGGTGCTCGTAAGGTGGGACGAAGCCGTGCCCGTGAGGAAGATGCCCAGGCCACCGGACAGCCCCAAGAACTTGGCACCATGGGAAAAGCGTGGAAGTGGTTCAGGAATAACATCCTCTTTACAAAATAAACGGATCATGCGCTGCCGCGCGGGTTATGGAACCTTCGGCCGCAGGGAAACAAAGTGGATACATTGCGGAAAATAGGATTGTGGATATGGCTCTTCAAAGAGCTCATGATCCTCGTGGTCTTGGTTGGCGTCCTGTGCTACCGGGTCTACGGTGTCGTCAATCCGCCGCCCCCGAAGAACCCGGAAAAGCCTGTGAGGCCGACCGAGGTTCTTGAGTCCGCGAATCAGCCCCCCGTGCCCGAGCCGCCGCCCCCGCCGGATATCGCGCAGAGTTACGCCGAAATTTCCGCGCGTAATCCTTTCCGCTATGATCCGGCCGGTGCTTCCGGCGCTGGAAAATCCGGGACACAGGATCCCGGTATCACACTGCGAGACATTAAGGAGCTAAACGGCGTGCTGACGGCGCGGTTGTTGGTGAAGAGTACCAACACCGACGATTGGCACCCGGTGGATGATGCATTCCAAGGATATAGGGTTACTGACATTGATGCCGCAGCGGGCACCGTAACGGTGTATGTGGAAGAATTCAAGAAGTCTTTTACGTTGTCGAAGACACCTTGAACGGTCGGCTTGAGTCGCTAACCCAATATTCGGTATAGTGCAGAACAAAACAGCGGAAGGATAACCGTAATGAGTATTGGCCGGACTGCAACAATGATGCTGGGCTGCTTTTGCGCCATGGTGTTGGTGGCTCTTCCTGGTGCCGCCCAACAGGGGACCGTGCAGGCAAAGGAAGCGGCACCTGCCGCGGCCGCATCGCCGTCCACAGTGCCAGTGGCTGCCGCCCCTGCGGAAACGCAAGTCGCGGCACCGGCACTCACCCCGGGTGGAGTGTCTCAGGCGGAACAATATTTTCAGGACGGTGTCGCCCTCTATAAACAGGGTTTGTACCGCGAAGCACTCAATCTTTTTCAGCGTGCGTTGGCACTTGAGCCTGGCCATAAGAATGCCTTGGATTACAAGGATAAGTGCAGTGCCAAGCTGAGCCTCAGCAACACCGGTACGGACTCTGGCGGAACTGCCGAGTTCAAGACCGTCGATCCGAGTACCCTCGGGCAGCCCCAGAGCCAGCCCACGGTATCGGCAGATGAAATCAAGCGTACTCGTGTACTTGAACTTCTGAAGAAGGCTCAATTGTACATGGAGGCCGGTCAGTTCTCCGTTGCTGTTGATATCTATAACAATGCGCTGCTCATTGCGCCTACGAACAAAGAGGCGCAAGAAGGTCTGCACAAGGCCATGATTGGCTCTACTGAAGAGGCGATGACGCGTTCTCAGAATAAAGTTCAAGAGGATCGCGCTGCCACGCGTGAGCGCATTGAGAAGCTAAAAGAGCTCCCCGAAGGCGCAGAGCCCAACGGCGTCAAGCCGTTCCGTTTTTCCGTGCCGCCGGTGGAAGGAGCTGCAGTTTCCCCTGAGCAACAGGAGGAGACCGCAGATGCACAGGCGCGGGAACGCAAGCGTAAGGAGACCCAGCGGAAGCTGCGACGGGCACTCGAGCAGGATATTCAGCAGCTTGAGTTTGAGAATATCCACATTGAGGAATTGGCGAAGGCCTTGGCTACTGCCTATGATATTCGCATTCAAGTAGACCAGAACTCCTGCATGTCTCAGGAAGAGAGTAAGGCTGTGCCTGCGGCTGGTGCCATGCCAGGCCAGGGAATGATGCCTGGCCCTGGACAATTTGGTGGTGGCATGCCGATGGGCGGCGGACGCGGTCTGGGAATAGGTGGTGGAACCCGAGGTGGTGCCAGTCGACGTGGCGATCGAAATAACGCCATGGCGGGCCCCTCCGCCGGTATGGGTGCCACAGGGAATCGCGCGGCACAGTTCCCCATGGCGGGCGCGATCCCCGGTGGTCCAGGGGCACCAGGTGGCCAGCAGATGCAGATGCAGACCACCAAAAAGCGTTGTCAGATTAACTACCTCAATATATCCGATGTAACCTTGGGGGAGGCCATCGGGGCGATTTGTCAGCAAATAGGCTTGGACTATACGATTGCGCCTGGGTACGTCTGGATTAGCTCGCATGATAAGATCGCTGAGAACTACTGGAAGAGCGAGACTTGGGTGGAATTAGAAACCCGCTTTTACAAGCTTCGTAATGCGGGTTCCGAAACCATTGAAAATAAAATCGTCCTTCGAGTACCCGGCGTTCAATCGGGTGGTGGCATGATGGGCGGCATGGGTGGTGGTATGATGGGCGGCATGGGTGGCGGCATGATGGGCGGCGGCATGGGTGGCATGGGTGGCGGTATGATGGGCGGCGGCATGGGTGGCATGGGTGGCGGCATGATGGGCGGCGGCATGGGTGGCATGGGTGGCGGTATGGGTGGCGGTATGGGCATGGGAGGAATGGGTGGTGGTCGGATGTACACGGCCCTTGGTGCCGGTGGAAATACAAATTCTGACGCCTATGGCATGGGCGGTGGAATGGGTGGCATGGGCGGCGGCATGATGGGTGGCGGTATGGGCGGCATGGGCGGTGGCATGGGTGGCATGGGCGGCGGCATGATGGGTGGCGGTATGGGCGGCATGGGCGGTGGCATGGGCGGAGGAATGTTGGGTGGCGGTATGGGTGGCGGTATGGGTGGTCGCGGCGGGATGATGGGCGGTGGTATGGGTGGTATGGGGGGTGGCATGAGTGTCGGGATGATTAGCAACATATCCCAGATGTTCCAGCTGTTTCCGCCAGAAGGTGCCGGTGAGCGGGCCAATGTTGACACCGCCTTCACAGGTACACCGGGAACCGGTACGGGTGGCGGTCGTAACGCCGGTCGTGCGGATCGAGGCGGTGGTGGTGCCAGTGCTGCCTTCACCCAAGGTGCTGATCTGGGCGCCTCTGGTGACGAAAGTACCGTCGTAACCTCTCGAACCATTCTGGATACGTTGGCGGATCTTTTGCCGCCGGTGTATAGAGACGGTCGCAAAGTCTCCGACATGAAGTATATTGAAAGTAATAATCTCTTGGTGGTTCGCAATACCGCCGAGAACTTGGCAAAATTTGAAGGCTATTTGGCCCAGCTGGACGTCACGCCAAAACAAGTCAGCATTGAAGCTCGTTTCCTGACGGTTAAGGTGAATGACCTGAACAAGATGGGATTTGACTGGAAGGTTAATACCTCCAATTCGGGCAGCGTTCCGCATGCAAATCTCCAGGGAACTGACCAAACCTACCAGTACGATAT
>CAIZGN010000313.1 GCA_903932505.1 Candidatus Hydrogenedentota bacterium | reverse complement strand
GTTAGGAAATCACCACCCCATCGACCACCTAGCGGGAGGAGTATCCCCATGCCCCAGTTTCGTGTCGTCTTTTCGTTTGGTATCCTTCCCCGGCGTGGGGTTGTGAGCTGCCTGTTGTTTTGTCTGATTGCTTTGCCTGCGTTTGCGCTTGATGCCCCGGATTATACTTTCCGGTGGTGGGCGGATGGCTGGCGCGGCAATTCGAACGGCGGTCATCGGATGGTTTACATCCAGACCAACTTTTTCGGTCTGTCGGTGGATACCGACGATGCCACGATCACACGACTGGGCGAGATAACGAATCCCTTGCCCTATGACGAAGCGGTTTCCCAATCCAATGAGGTGATCGCGCAGTTACCCGAAGCGCAGCTCGAACTAGCCGTTCTGGTGGACGGGGTGCGTTACCGTTGCACGGGGCGGGGGATACCGGACAAGGATGACATCCAGTATCCGGTACGGCTGATTGAGAGCGGTCGATTCCTGCAACGAAACGATATTGAGCGTCTCATTTTTGAAAGCCCGGACGGGAAAAAGCTGGATGCTGCGGGGCGTCTGGAAATCGTCGCCTGGCCCAACCGGCTTTGCTGTTTCTTGGAGATTACGCCCAAGCAAGCGCTCGCCAAGGTTCAGCTTGAGGTACGCCTTCATGCAGCGGGCACTGAGCTGTCGCAGGCGACGCCGGAGAAGGCCCTTGCCGCTGGAGAGTCTGCTAGCAGCGGTTTTTCATGGACACCGCCATCACAACCCAAGACTTCGACCCAATCGGCCAGCATCAAGGTGCTCGATGCTGGAAACGAGGTGCCGGTACGCTGGGATCCCTTGCGCGGATGGTGGTATGTCGATTTACCCGAACGCACTTGGTCAGAACGGGATGACCTGGATCATCTGGATCGTTTTGCTGTGACTTTGGAGAATCCGTCTGAAGCAGCGATTACCGTCCCGCTTGTTTTTGCGTTTGATGAGACATTTTCGGGGGTGATCGGGTTGTCGCCGATGCTACGCGATGCGCGTGGGGATCCCACCGGGGTTCCTGTGCAGATTTCCAAAAACTGGCACCGACAACCTGATGTGCGACTGCGGTATGAGGGGCCTTGGTTTCATGGGGCCACTTTTGTTCGACTCGCTCCGCATGAAACCTGGAACGGGGAGTTCGATATTGCCTACGGACGTTGGGGGGGCGTCCCTGCCGCTGCGCACGCACAGCTTTGTCTGATTGGTTGGGGAACGAATCAGTTGTGGGAACAGTCGGCCATTGGCACTTGGGGTGAATCCATTTGCTATGACCCGGATGTTAATCTTACCCGTTCCATGATTGACGATGTGCGGCCACTCATGGTGCGGGGAATGAATGACGGGCAGTGGGAATGGACCGGCAATGTAGGCGGCGGTGATTTCCTCGTCTACTTTGATGCGGCGGGGAAAAAGCAGTATCTGTCCCGGATGCGCACCGCCTATCTGAGTTATGGGCCGAACCTCACGGACGTGATTTATGGGGGCATTACACCTGATGGATGCATTGAGGCGCGAATCGAAGTTTCCTCGCCCCGCTGCGATGATATCAACCGTGCTTTCCATCACTTGTGCTACGATGTCCGAAAACCGACGCCGTTTTCGCGACTGGCCTTCTATCAATTGGGTGCGGATAACTACAACGACCATACTTTCCGAATGGTAGCGCGGGGGAATGCCAACGGCCTTGTGGAAGAATGGGAGACCGCGCGTGGCGGAAAGAAATACCTGCGCGAAGGGCTGGCCATGGAAGGGAAGGCCCCGTGGATTTCTCTGCACGGGGGGGAGCGCAATAGCGCGCACCCGAAGGGGGCATGGGCCAACCGTGGGTTTGTGGTGCGGTCCTGGAAGGCACGCTTGGGCGGGAAAGACGTGCCCCAGCCGTACGCTGCGGTGTTTGGCACTGATAACGGCATTCCCAGTGCCAACGCGGAGCTGGTGCCGCCTCCGGGCGTGACTTCGTTGGAGCCGGGGGATTTTGTGGATGCTGAAATCGAATGGATCGTCCTGCCGCAGCGTGCGGAGGATTATTACGGCCCCAATGCCGCGCTGCGTGAAGACCTCGCAGCCCACGGCGATACCTGGGAACCGGTGATGCGTCAGGCGAAGGGGAATGACCTTAAGGTGCACGTTCTGCATGGGACTTTGGAGCAGCGCTACCCCATTGTGGTACGCGCCGATGAAGAGGGCCTGGCCGACGTCAAAATTCGTGGCGGTTTAGGCTATGTGCCCCTGAAAATTACCGGACTCTCGAAGGTTTCGGGCCTTGTCCTGCGTTGCGTCGAAAACGGGAAAAGCCGCGTGATTGACCAAAGCGTTCACGGCAAGGATTTTTGGCAAGCGGGGCGCGATGGGAATGGAGACTACTCCATTGTGTATAATGTGCATCTCGATACTTCCGGCGATGCTTCCGTCATCCGCCGGTTCATTCTAGAAGCCCAACCGGGCTGATATTGGAGGAGAAAAAAACAATGAGTGTGGAAACGTATGAATTTCAGACCGAGGCGCGCCAACTGCTCGACCTCATGATCCATTCGGTGTATTCGCATAAGGATATTTTCCTGCGCGAATTGATTTCGAACAGTTCGGACGCGCTGGATAAGCGCCGTTTTGCCGCGCTTCAAAATCCGGAATTGCTGGACAAATACACCGAGCTGCGCATCTTCATCGAGGCCGACAGCGATGCCCGCACCCTGACCCTTTGGGACAACGGCATCGGTATGGCGAGGGAAGAAGTGCGCGCGCTTATCGGCACCATCGCCAAATCCGGCACGCGCCAGTTCTTCGAAGCGCTTTCCGGCGACCAAGCCAAGGATGCGCACCTGATCGGCCAGTTCGGCGTGGGTTTCTACTCCGCCTTCATCGTCGCCGACAAGGTGACGCTGATCACGCGCC
>CAIZGN010000312.1 GCA_903932505.1 Candidatus Hydrogenedentota bacterium | reverse complement strand
CGGAGCGGTGAGCCGATACCCGGGGTTGTATGTTATGGGTTTTCTGCGTCCTGGTTTGTCCCTGAAGGACTCCGCACTCCTCTGCCACAAGCTCCACACCAGCTATGCGGCGGGGATCCCCTTGAAACGCGCCCTGTCGCTGCTTGCCGGGGAGCGTCGCCGAACAAACCCCGGTGCGCAGGTGGCCGGTGACTTGCTCGACTGCCTTGAGCGTGGTGCGACCTTCTGGCAGGCCGCCCATTGGAACCGGCGGCGTTTACCCGCTTTTTTTGTGGCGTTGGTCGAGGCGGGGGAGAAGAGCGGCACGCTCGACCAGGCCCTTGCGACGCTCACCCGCTATTATGAGGACTGCGCTGACCTGAATCGCCGCCTGTGGAGGGAGCTGACCTACCCCATCTGTCTTGTACTGGCCATCAGCATCGGAATTCCCATTCTTCAGGTCGTGCTAATGAGCGTCACGGGGCAGCAGGCATCGTCTGCATCGCCTTTGGGTGATTTTCTGCACGCCAGTCTGGGCATCAGCATCGATCCCATGTTCTTTGCCATCGCGGGGATAATCGTGGCCGGGTTGGAACCATTTTTTCTCGCCGGGATGTTCATCGCCGTCTTCTCGCGCATTCCACGAATGCGTGCCTTGGTGACCAGTCTGCTGTTCAGGATTCCTTTGGTAGGAATGTTTCTGCAACGACTTTCAGTGTTACGTTTTGCCCACGGTGTGGCCCTGATGGATTCGGCAGGGTATGCGCCGCATCATGGCGTCTGGGTGGCTGCGCGTGGTGCGGTGGTACCGCGCATCGCCTTGGATTTTGCCGCCCGCGCCGAGTTTCTGCGGAATGGTCTGCCCTACGCACGGGCCTTTGCCGACAGCCCCTATCTCAGCGGGAACCAGAAAAGGTATCTGGAAACGGGGGATGAAACGGGAACTGCGGACGAGGCTTTTGCGACCATCGCGCGAGACGAACAAGACAAGTTGAGGACGCTTTTGCGCGGATTAATCCCCTGTCTGGGCATCGCTCTCTTGCTCTATATTGCTGCGGGCCATTTTCTGGGGCAGGGAACCATGGCGGCCATGATTTTTATGCAGTTGAAGCACTTCCTCGTCGACCGGCCACTCGCGCTATTGGGGCTTTCCAGCGGACTCTAGCCAATAGGGTTTGAACGCTTGCGACGGGCCATGCTTGCGCCTGCCAGCAACAGTACCACCGTCGCCAAACCGCCGGACAGGGGTAGATGCACAAACTCCTTCGGTGAATAGAGCCCCTGACCAAGGGATGTTCCTCCCTGCGCACTGTAGGCGCTAAGCGTGAATTCGGAATCTTCAAAGGGGGTCTCTACGGTAATTCTGGCTATTCCACCGACGATTCGGGCCTGAAACCCCGGCGCGTCCATATCGGCATCAATAGAAGCCAGTGTGCCATCACCCGTGATTTCAAGCGTGACAGTCGTGCCGTCCCGAACCACATTTCCATTAAGGTCGCGAATCAGTTCAGACTCCATGTCCATCGTCACGGGGTCGACGCCACGCGGCTCCAGCAGTTGCCAATGCAGCGTGGTTGCCGGTGGCCCGGGAATGAAGGCGTACAACAATTCGCCGTAAGCGGCCCCTTGCACGGATGCGGCCGTTATCGTTACCGAACCCACCTGCGGCGGGGCTTGAAGCACAAAGCTCACGACTCCGGCGGAGGTGGCAACCTGCACTCCTGGGGTGGTCGCGTCCGCGTCGGCGGAGAGTATCGTCCCTTTCGAAGAGGACGCAGTGATCAACGTGCCATCCGCCACGGCAGGGCCACTTGCGTCCAGAATCTCACCGCTTGTAACCGTGATGGTGTTGGCGGGATCGGCCACCACCCCGCTCCCAGGGGTGGCTTGGAGGGGAATCGTGCCCTGTGGACCAGACGCCGATGCCGTGTCTCCGCTTCCGACCGGGGCCGCCAGCAAGAATACCCCGGGGGATGGACAGCGGAAGGAAACCTGATTCGCAGCGGCATTCGCCTGAATATCGGTCATACCCGTCTGGGAGAAAGCGCCCTCACGGTAGACGTAGGGCTGAAGGCTCGCTTCGTCTAAGCCCGAAATGTCGGCGCTACTATAATGCAGCACAATCTCAGCGGCTTCGATGCCTGCGAGGACAAAATCGGAGACACTCGCATTGATCTGATATTCGCACAGGCTGGGCAACAAACCGGCATTCGGCAAGGGGCCGGTCGGGGTGCCGATGGGGAGGATATCAACGGTGGCGTTGAACTCCCGTGCGCCATCGCTTCTAGGGGCACCGGCGTAGAGGCGAAGGCAGGTTCCCGAAATGTGGGTGGCTGTTCCCAATAGTGTGCCTGCCGGACTGCCGCCCATGTGTGGGGGAATTTCAAGAGCCAATACTGTACTTTCTGGTCGGGACGGATCGGTTCCCGCCACGCGAGTTTCGTATTCATCCAGAATGCCATCGGCATCGGTGTCGATATCGGGGGCCACATCCGCAGCGGCGTCTATTTCCGGGGAAGCGACGCCGAGAACCCCGAAGTTTCTTGCGATGAATGAGGTCAGCCGCAGGAAGTGGAACTGATGCAGCCCTGCGGGTTGTCCGGCGCTGTTAACCGCCCAAGCGATGTCGAAGGCATCGCCACCTCCGCTTCGGTCCGAGAGGCCCACGGTCAGCGGGTTGTCTGGCCGCACATAGTTGTCCAGATAGGGCTGCACGGCCGGTGTCATTTCCGCGTAGCCCCAATTATATTCAGTCAGGTCGTTGCTGAGGTTCGGATCCATACTATTGGGATTTCGGATGTTCCCCGCCAGCAGGTCCGGGGTGCCGGCACTGTTGGCCTGGCCATCGGGTTCAGAACGCCACGGGAACGGGGAATAGGGAAGCGCACGGCTTCCAGGGATCAGATACCAAGGGTCGTCCGCCACCCCGTTCCCGTTCACGTCTTCACTAATCTCAATGAGCGCCGGCTCCTCAAACTTAAGCTGCGGATTTCCCCCACCCAGAAGGCGTTGGAAAAAACGATGCAGTCGAGTCCCAAGGCGTTGCTCGGATCGTCGGTCACAGCCGTATTGAACTTCAGCGTGAGTTGTCCGTTTTGACCGCCCAAGCTGACGCAAGCTCCGTTGTTGGGCGCGGAGAGCATCCCGCCCCGGGGCGCACCCACTGCGCGCTGCGCGTCGTTGAATCCCGCCGGGGGGGTGGGCCCCTGCAGGAACTGGGACACAGCGTCCGCCCAGGGATCTTCGGCCTGTGCAGGCACAAAGACACCGAAGAGCGAAACCACCAACAATCCGACTGCAGCCAAGCGTCTCATGTGTACGTCCTTACTCCGAAATCAGGCGTGCATTCCGCTTACGGACAGCGCCCGCCAACAACAAAGCCAATGCGACCGTCAAAACGACTTGTCCAGCTGCGCTTGTAACCGGCAATTCGGACAATTCATTCTGCCGTGCATAGACCACATCCATCGACCAATCAAGATCGGCCACGATGGGGTAAATCGTGTCCCTGTGGATATTATACCCCACGCCGTAGTAATCAAAACCACGCGGCTGATAGGTCGCCGTCACCATACCGGAAACAGGGTTCACCCGCTGAACCCCGCCAAATCCGCCGATCAAAATATCGCCATTTGCTGTCACAGCTGATGGGCCGCCATCCTCAAAGTCTCCATTGTTCCCAATGAGCGTCGCGTCGGTGTTCCAATTCAGCATCGACGAGGAGGCATAGGCCGCCAAGAGCGAACTGGCGGATATGCGCTTGAGCTCATTCCTTACCACCGAAAATCCTGCATCATAGACCAGACCCGAGGTGTAGACCGTGCTGTGCGTGGGGTCGACGGCGACATGCGCGCTCGCCGCGAAGGAACCGGGCGATGCATCGATATCGGCGGTCGATGGCTTGTACATCACCGCGCGATAGATCCCCGTGGTCAGGTCGAGAATGCCCAGCTCGGCATAGGGGTAGACACCGCAGTCCAGCAAAACCTTCGTCTGCGTGAGATAGGTGCCGGAATAGTGGGGGATGGTCGCGACCTCGCTGCCCGGGGTATAGCTTAGCGGGGCATCGCTATCCACGACGTACACTTTGCCGCTGTACCCCGCACCCAGCACGAGGGTGTGGCCATCGGGGGCTACCGCGAGAAATCCTGGGTCTCCGGCATAACCCGAGGCGATTGGCACAAACGTATTTCCGCCGGGCAGCGTCTGACGGTAGATGGTGTTGCCATTCCACACGATCAACTGACCGCTGGATACCGCGTTGATCAGAATGCCGTAAGAACCGGCTGCGGCTTTTGGGAAATCGGTGGTCTCGGAAAAGGTGATTGACTGGGCGTGCGCCTGGATTGAAAAGAGCGCAAACAGGACGAGGCTCGTCCGCATAAGGTGTTTCAAAAGAAAAGTCATGATTCATATCTCCTGCATGGGGTTAGAAATTCCGTGGATTAGGAAAAGGTTGGCAGGAGCAAAAAGGTAAGCTATGTCCTGCCGCAACTCTTTCCGCGAAGTTGCTGCATACGTGACTGAACGTTGGGCAGGTCTTCTGGCTTCCGGTTTCCCGGCCTTGCGGCCATTCCTAATCTCCACGCCTTCCCACCCCGTAGGGCAGTGGCTTGACCTTCTCAGGTCTGCGGATTTCGTCTCCGGTTACAGCAGCGCGACTGCGACGGAATTTCACCGTGCTTCCCTTGGCCCAATTCAATGTTTTGGTTCGTTCACCTCCTTCCCAAAATTGTTTCGTGGGAATGTACACGAAAGCAGACTTCTTTTCAAGAAAAAAAGACGCAGCAAATCTTTCCGCCAAAGAACCCAACCAGCACCATGCCCGGAGCAGCAGCGTTCCGTCGCAAAGTTGCAACGGCATCGTCTGGACATTTATGATTTAAGAGATGTCCCAATTTTGAGATTCCTTCTGCCATGCCGATTTCTGTTCCACAAAATGGACGCAAAGTTAGGTGCGAAAAACTTGTGATTTTTTCTTGAGGTTTAACCTTCATTCGATATATGCTACAGCAGTGTTCGCTACGATGTCGCTTTGAAGCGAACCGGGTGCGAACAAGATTGCCTTAATGATATGAACGCAGGATGCTGGATAAATTGTTGACAAAAATGCGATGCAAATCCTTTATTTTCAACAGAAGTTGTCGTTTTTAGCATTGACAAAATCCGGTATTCTCTGGTACAGTAAGGGTGAGAAAACGAGGCGCGACTTAGGCGCTCCGGAGCTTGGTTGGCCCACCCCCATGCGGGGGAGAGGGTTCGCGGGACTGGAGCCTATGTACTTGTGCGCCTCGTTGAGTCCGAGAGGTGGAGCATGCAGCAAGGTTACTCAGTCTTCGGGCAAAGGTTGGTCGAGCGTGGCATTGTCACCCAGCAACAGCTGGAAGAGGCACTGCACAAGCAGCAGACCACTATGGGGCACCGGAAACTCGGTGAAATTCTGGTGCGCATGGGCGCGCTTAGCAAGAGCCACATCACCGATGCCCTCGCGGATCAGCTCGGAATCCCCATTATTAAGCTCAGCGACCGTGATATCCCCGAGCGTATTCGCGGGTTGATGGACGGTAACGTTGCTACGCTATACCGGGTGCTGCCAGTTGACGAACGGGGCGATGTCCTCCTCGTCGCCACTGCGGACCCCACTAACATCAATAACCTCGATAACCTCTCCCGCCTCATTGAACGACCGATTGAACCTGTGCTGGCCTCGCCTGAGGAAATATCCACCGCACTCCAGAAATACTATGGTCACCACGACCAGACCGTTGAAGGCATGTTGACGACAGTCAGTAGTGCGAGCAGCATGAGCACACTGACATCCATGTCCAACCTCACCTCCATCGACACCTCCCTCAGCAGCTTGGGCAGCCTCAGTGCCAGCGACATCAGCATGAGCAGCCTGAGCATCGACGGCATCAGCATGGACGAAGCCGCCATTCAGTCCTCCATGGAAGGCGTCGACACCGAGGACGCCGACAGTCCCGTCGTCAAATACGTGCACCAGATGATTCTCGAGGCTTTTCGTCTTCGAGCCAGCGATATTCACGTCGAGCCCGGCAAGCAGGATCTAAAAGTCCGCTACCGCGTGGACGGTGTCATGCAGCTCATGCCCCCGCCGCCAAAACGCTCACAGGCCTCCATTATTTCCCGTCTTAAAATCATGTCCGGCATGGACATTTCCGAGCGTCGTGTGCCCCAGGACGGACGTATCAAGATGAATCTCGGCGGCAAGGTCATCGATCTTCGCGTAAGCGCCCTGCCCGCCGTCTATGGCGAAAGTATCGTCATGCGTATCCTCGACAAGAGCGGTCTGCTGCTCGGTTTGGGGCAGTTGGGATTCTCTCCCCGCGATCAGCGTGTCTGGGAAACCCTGCTCAACAACGCCACCGGCGTTGTGCTTGTCACCGGTCCCACCGGTTCCGGCAAGACCACCACGCTCTACGCTTCCCTCAATACGCTCAATCAGCCCGATACCAAAATCATCACCGTGGAAGACCCGGTCGAGTATCAGTTGTCCGGCATTAACCAGGTGCAAATCAAGCACGAAATCGGCTGGAACTTCTCCCGCGCCCTGCGCGCCATGTTCCGTCAGGATCCTGATATCGTCATGGTCGGTGAAATTCGCGACCATGAAACCGCCGAAATTGCCATCAAAGCCGCCCTCACCGGCCACTTGGTGTTCTCCACCCTGCACACCAACGATACCGCAAGTTCATTTACCCGACTTATCGACATCGGGATCAAGCCCTTCCTCGTGGCCTCCGGTGTGCGAGCCATTCTTGCCCAACGCCTCATGCGTACCATATGCACCGCCTGTAAACAGAACTACGACCCGCCCGAGATCGAAAAAGACCGCCTCGGACTACCGGTCGATTTCTCCCAGGTCGAATTGATGCATGGTGCTGGATGCGACAACTGCAATCAGTCTGGATATCAAGGCCGACTTGGTGCCTACGAACTCCTCGTCACCACCGATGAGATCCGTACCCAATTGATGAGCGGTCAATCGGCGGCTGTTGTGCGGCGCACCGCTCGCCGTGGCGGCATGCCCACCATGCGCGAGGATGCCTGGCACAAGGCCCTCAACGGAATCACAACGATCGAAGAAGTCAACCGGCGTACCCGTTCGGACGAACCACTACGGCCACTGTCGGAAGAAAGATCCGCCAAGTCGGCCGGGGTATCCGAAGCACCGGTCGCCTAGCGGCCCAAAAGCGTAAGCAAGGCGCTTTGCGCCTTATATTTAATGAATCATAGCGATAGGATCGGGAGAGCGAACGATGGCGTATGACATGGTAAGCCTGCTGCGGATGCTGGTCGACCGAGAAGGTTCCGACTTGCACATCACCACAGGAATTCCACCTTCGGCCCGTGTGCACGGTGCCATCGCCCAGTTTGGCGATGACCCCTGTACCCCTGAAGACACTGAGCGTCTCATGAAAAGTATCGCCTCGGTCGATAACCAGCAAGAGCTTCAGGAAGTCGGGGGCGCGGACTTTGGGTTTGCCTTTGAAGACGTCGCCCGCTTCCGTGTCGCCATCTTCAAGCAGCGTGGCCATGTAGGCATGGTGCTGCGACTTATCCCGCGCCGAATCCTCACCTTCGATGAACTCGGTCTGCCCCCGCACATTAAAGAGCTGCTCGTGCTTCCGCGTGGACTTATCCTCGTGACCGGCCCTACAGGCTCCGGTAAATCCACCTCGTTGGCCACCATGATCGACTGGATCAATGCCTCCCACGGGCACCATATCATCACCATTGAAGATCCAATCGAGTATTACCACAACCACAAGCGAAGCATTATCTGCCAGCGCGAAGTCGGCGTGGATGTGCCCACCTTCGCCGAGGCACTGCGACGCGCCCTGCGTATGGACCCAGACGTCATTCTCGTCGGCGAAATGCGCGACCTTGAAACCATTGAATCCGCCGTGACCGCCGCAGAAACCGGCCACTTGGTCTTCGGAACCCTGCACACCACCGGTGCCGTTCGTACCATCGACCGTATCGTCGACGCATTCCCCACTAACCAGCAAGAACAGATCCGTACCCAGCTCGCCGGTAATCTCAAAGCGGTGATCTCGCAGGCACTCGTCCCCAAAAAGGGCGGATTCGGCCGCGTCGCCGCCTTCGAAATCATGATCAGCACACCCGCTATCCAGAATCTTATCCGCGAAAACAAATCTTTCCGTATCACGTCCGCCATTCAAACCGGGCACAAATACGGCATGAACCTGCTCGACGAGCATCTGCTTCAACTTTACCGGCGCGGTATTTGTGCATTCGAAGCTTGCGCCTCCAGAACCCAGCAGCGCGATGAATTTGAAGTCCAGGCAAAGGCGCTCGGCCTTGAAGGCGGTCCGCCCGCAGCCTAACGTAATCACAAACGGGAGCGGTAATAAACTATGGCGTTGTCCAGACATGGTAGCCAGGATGGTCGGCAAGTAGGCGATCTGCTTGTCGAACAGGGCGTCATCACACCCCTGCAGCTCGACGAAGCCCTGCAAAGGCAGCGGCTCACCGGCGACATGGTCGGGCGTGTCCTTGTGTCCATGGGCCACTGTTCCGAGCAGGAAGTCATCG
>CAIZGN010000311.1 GCA_903932505.1 Candidatus Hydrogenedentota bacterium | reverse complement strand
GCCGGGGCTCACGGTTTCCGAGGGGGGAGGCACTGCGGGCGTTTCCATTCGTGGTGCCAGTAGTTCTCACACCCTTGTGATGCTCGATGGCGTTCCATTGAATGATCCCATGAGTCCCGCAAAGAGCTTTGATTTTGGCTCTTTTTCATTGCTGGGGGTGGAGAGAATTGAAGTGTTGCGCGGTCCTCAGAGTGTCCTTTATGGATCGGATGCGCTGGGGGGGGTGATCAATATTATTTCCAAGAAGGGCAGTTTAGCGAAAGCCATAACCCAATTGGAAGTGCAGGGTGGAACGGCGAAAAACTATTCGACCCAACTCGAGTCCTCTGGAGCTTCGTATGCAGTCGGGGCGGGGGTTTCCGGCGCGAAAACCTCGGCGCTCGATCACAATCAGACACTTAATGCGCATCTTCAGGCAGAAACTTCGAGCGTTCCGGGGTTCAAGGCCGGAGCTTACACTCGGTTCACCCATGGCGTATCTGAATCTATTTTCGCCCAAGACACTCCGTTTGAGTTTGTGGATATCGGTACAGAGCAGCTGAGCCTGGTCGGGGCAAAGCTCGCGGCGACTTCGTTTTCGCTCTGGGAGCCGGTCTTGAGTATCGCGTATTCGCGAATCGAACGCACGAATCAGCATGGGAGTCGGGACGCCGTAGAATCGCTGGAAAAGACGCGGTTTAAGGGTGAGCGCGTGCTGGGCGAGTTTCAAAATACTTTTGTGGTCTCTGAAGCGAGTACCTGGATGCTTGGCATCGCTTCGACTTGGGATGCGGGGCTCTCTGCAGATACGCATGCGCGCAGGGCCGAGCAGAGCGTGTTTGTGCAAAATCAGTATACAACACCCGGATTTTTTTCTGTTGCGGGAGTCCGTTATGATGCGGGAACGGCGGAGACGTTTCGGTGGGCGCCTGGGTATTTTGTGGAACCCTGGGGCCTCACAGCGCGAGCGAGTGTGGGAAGTGGATTCAAAGCACCCTCACTTTATCAGCTCTATTCAAGCTATGGTAACACCGCACTCGCACCGGAACGAAATGTGGCTTTTGATGCCGGGCTGGAAAAATCGATTCTAGGGACGAAGTTGGGATTGACCTATTTTCGAAATGACTTTTTCGATCTGATTGATTTTGATTTTTCAACGCTTCGGTACATAAACGTGGGGATTGCCAGGACACAGGGGCTTGAAGCGATGTTTTCTTCAGAACTTTTTGGTGCGTCGCTCAAGAGTCATTATACTTATACCTTGGCCAAGGATCTCTCGAGTGGTTTGAGCCTTCTGAGAAGACCTGTTCATCGTGCAGGAATTCAAGCGATGACTCACCCTGTTTTGCGGCTTGAAGCAGGCTTCGTGGTCGAGCACGTCGGTGTGCGGGAAGATATCAACACTCTCTCGGCTTCGCGGACACCTGAGCGCATCAAGTTGAGTCCCTATACGACGCTAGATGTTTTGCTGGCTTATACGCTGAGCACTTCAGTGAAGCTTACGGGGAAGGTAGCGAATATTTTAAATACTTCGTTTGAGGAGATTCATGGTTATCCCAGTCCGGGACGCGTGTTTTCAGTGGGCGGAGTCTTTTCATTATGAAGAAGGCATCCGTATTTTCATTGGCGATTCATGGTGCTTTATTCGTCGGGCTATTTGTGAGCCTGGGACATCGCGACGCGGGTGTTGCGGAGTTTCGGATTGAAGGGGAGATGGAGGGGCAGGTCGCTCCGGCGGTAATGAAGACGGCATTGCGGCAGTTGGAGAGGGGCGGTCCTGTTCAGATGAAGGCGCCGGCAGGTGGTGTGCCGAATTTTGGTGCGCCCAATAATAAGGAGGGCACTGACCTTCTTGTTGGACTTCATCTCGTTCATCGCCCAACCCCCGTTTATCCACGCCTCTCAAGAATGAAGGGCGAAGAAGGCGAGGTGTCGGTGCGGGCTCGAATTGCTGCGAATGGGCATGT
>CAIZGN010000310.1 GCA_903932505.1 Candidatus Hydrogenedentota bacterium | reverse complement strand
GGAGCGGGGGAGATGACACCCCTAGCCTTCTCAACAGCGACACCGCATACTTGGTCGCTAACCTACACCCCCATCGGTGCCGACGACGGCCAAATCACCGCCGTCTTTGACGTTTACGAATTTCTCGGATTTGCCATCGAAGGCCCCTCGGCCGAAGGCTTTTACATCTACCCCTGTTATCGCACCCAGGTCGACGGCGGCAGTCGGGGTTCCATTCAGGAATTACCCAGAATCTACCCGGATTCCCAAACCCGCGAATGGACGCTCAACTACGATCCCGGCGCAAACAGCGGGGGAGGGGAGATACAATTGGTTTGCAGTGGAGTCACCGCCGTCCTGCCGCTTGGCGCCGGGCACAAAGCCATGGGGGCTCGCTTCAATCGCTTCCGGGTTCATCACCCCCTGGATCGATGGCAACGGCCAAACGGTCTACTTTGACGACCTCCGCTACACCGCCGCCCTGCCCACAACCGCCGCATTCGCCACCACTCCGACCACGGGTGCCGCCCCGCTCAACGTCACCTTCACCGACCAATCCTCCGCAAAGACCCCCATCACCGACTGGACCTGGGATTTTGGTGACGGCGCCCCACCCAGTCACGAACAAAACCCCATCCACACCTACAACAGCAATGGTGTTTACACTGTAACCCTCACCATCGCCACCGCCACCGATTCCAATACCCTCCAAAAACACTGGTTCATAAACGTCGGCAACGCATTGCCCATATCCACCATCACCGCCCTAACCACCATCCCACTACTAATAATCGCCCTCGGATACAGGAAAAAACGCCACAAAACCTGCCCCTGAGCGTTGTCCACCGGCACCTGTAACGCAGGCATCTTCACCCTAAACCCCATGACCACCCACATGGAGTGCGCCGACCCAAGTCGGCGCTTTGGCTAAGCCACCACCATAGCCACATCTCCAACCCCAAAAAACCTACAAGCCTCTTCTACAAAAAAAACAGTAGAACGAGGTGTCCTGACTCGTCCCGGTTTCGCCACACCAAAAAAAAGCCCGGTGTGCGCAGGTTTCCCTGCCACACACCGGGCCACCAACCAAAGAGCCTAGATCCCGCTAACATCACCGCTGACGTTCGCAGCGAATGTATTCGCCGTGCGCGCATCCGCATTAATGTTATTGGCATTGTCCGTCTTGATACCCCAGCTGCCGCTGGAAGCAAAGTGTGAGTTTGTTACCGTCACCTTGTTGGAGGCACTCCAAGTTCCAGCCAGGAAAAGGTTGCCATCCCAATAGCCGCCACCGTATTCGATCGTCACATAATCAAGCGTACTGCCGGCAACGGTGATCGTGTCAAACCGAAGTCCGCCCCAGAATCCCGCTGTCTGCGTGAGCCCGGTGAATACAATCGGTGAAGCCGCAGTGCCAACAGCGACCAGCTTGCCAGTGCTCCCCACCGTCACTTCGTTCTGGCTATCAAACACCAGTCGCGTGCCCGCGCCCAGGGTGAGGGAAGCCGTAACCCGCAAGTCATCGCCAAACTGATAGTCCGCATCAGTCACGTTCCAGGTCGCATCCGTGTCTAGATACGTACCCGACACGAGGATAAGGATAGCGTCCTTGTCATTCCCCGAATAAGGGCCGGAATCATTGAGGAGTCCCACAAGATTCACGGCAACAGTTGCCGCACCCAATTCGTTGCCCGAAGAGGAGTTTCCCGTGAATTCCGTGATGTCCGAGTAGGTGTCAAACTTAAATCCAACCTTCTTGCTCTGCTCGAATATGCAATTATTGATGGCCACCTGAGAAGGGGACGTGGAACCGCCCGTCACAAAGAGGTTCGCATCCCAATACCCGCCACCGTACTGGATGGTGACGTACTCAAGCCGGTTAAGCGGCGAGTTCGAGTCCGTGAACCGCAAGCCGCCCCAATATCCTCGGGTCGCCTCGACACCGGTAAGGGTAATCGGATCTGCGTTGGTACCAACAGCCGAAAGACTGCCATCGCTATAGACGCTAAAGTCCTTGCTAGGCCCGAAATGCAGGCGCACACCCGGAGAAAGCGTAAGCTTGGCATGAACACCAAAATCGCCCGGGAACTCATACGGAATGCCAATATTCTTGAAAGTGGTGTCGGTGTCCAAGTTGCCAGACGTATCCACCGAAACCACGTCCGTGTCATTCCCGCTGTAGGAGCTGGCCGTGTCCAGCGAACCCACCAACGCCGCAGTCGTTCTGCCCGCGCCGAGTTGGTTGCTCGTGATGGTGTTTGCGGTGAAGGACGAAATAACATTAGTACCGGAAAACACGAAACCAAACTTACTGCTTTCCCGCAAGGTGCAATGCTGAACCGCAACACGCGAAGGCGAACTTGTGGAACCAGTCAGATCGAGGTTGCCATCCCACCATCCGCCACCGTACTCAATGGTCACATACTCCAAACGGTTTACCGTGGAGTTGGAACTATTAAAGTGAAGACCGCCCCAGTAGCCACGCGTGGACTCCTGACCGGTCAAGCGGATCGGACGGGAAGCCGTACCAATGGCGGACAGCTTTCCGGTTGATTCGACCTCCAAATCTTTGCCGGAGGCAAACTTGATCGTCACGCCCGGCAGCAGGGTCAATGTCGCCCCAGCCGAAACGCTGACGTCCGAGTTCGCAAAATAGGTTCCCGCAACCAGTGTTGTGTTTGTTGAAAAATCGGTGGTCGCAAGAATGACCTCACCCTCAGTGATGGCCGCTTCACCCTCGCCCTCACCTTCACCTTCATTACCATTGGGCGGGTTGACGGGGCATCCCGTCAACAAAAACAAGGCAAGGCTGCAAAGCAACCCCACCACCAATAAAGATCTGAACGCTGCCATAATGCACACTCCTTCAATTCGTTTGTCAACCTCGAAATGCGCCAACCTGTGACACATTGGAGAAACTGGCAAGGGATAAGATCCATCGACGGGGATTCTACAGAGAATCTTCCGTCCATTGGAGGAACCAAACCTTTGCACTGAACGGAGCAACACCCCCCATGCCTGTTACATTCCCCCAAGTACCCGTTTCACCGCTTCGAGATACGCCATTCCGTGCCGCGTGTCCGGTTCGAGGTAGCTGCCTTCGGTCCATTCGTTCCAGCAATTGATGGTAAGAATACGGTCCTTGACTGGAACCGTGTCCAGCAGTGCCTTCACCTTGCGCAGCCCCGTTTCAAAGGCTTCGGGCGTGTTGCCAACGAGCGTGGGGGTGAAGGGATAGCCCTGGTTGACGAAGGTGTCGCTTTGTTTGCAGCGCGGACTCGGATCCCAGCCCATACTCACGTTCGGATGATAAGGCACCGGGAATTTCTTGGTCGCGGTATTGCAGTATTCCAGGTACTTGTCCATGACATACGCATAAGGCGTCTGCGGAAAATCAGGCATGAGCACATGATGCACCCACACATACGACGTCACGCTGTCAAAGCCAAGTCGCTCGATCAGCTGCTCGGGCCGCTGTATGGCTGTTTCCCCCGGCAACAGTTGGACACCGAAAATCACCGCATTGAGATGCACACCGGGCAGTCCCGCTTTCTGCGCCTTTTCACGCAGTCGCTGCAAGGCCGCTGCCGTGGCATCAAGTCCTCCCAGCCCCTTCATCAGCGTGTGAAGCTCGTAAATCGAAAAATAGGGTCGCCCGTCGATTTTCCAGTACGACGGGTGACTGAAATACTTCGCGATTAGCAGGTCGCAAATCCGATCAAAGGTCTCGTTGGTGACGGTTCCCGGATAAACGATCTCCGGCTTCTTCGCCGTGGTGCCCGGGAAAATATCCACCCATTCATGATTTGCCCACATCAGGCCGAACTTCATGCGCCCATTGTTCGCAGCCTTCATGAAGCCTTCTTCGACGCCCCGCTGCAGGAACGGTCCATCGTTGTAGTAATACCAGTCGAAGATAAACGCATCAATTCCATGATCGGCGGCCGCATCGATCTTTTGTGCCATCTGCACCGGGTCCGCCTCATCGGTATACCCCCACGCGGGCACATTCGGCTGGGTATGCCCGGGAAAACGCGGCTTGGCCTGTTTCACCAGTTCCCACTCGCTCCATCCCTTACCCAACCGCGCTTCATTCCGCGCATCCACATGGTAATTTGGGAAATAATACGACGCGACAAAACAGTCCTTCTTGGCCACCGTGGTACCCTCCGCAAAGCCCATGCCCATGAATCCCAACACCGCAATTCCAAAACCAATACCATATCGCATACGCACGTCCTTTCATTGGATATACATCACCGCGCACCGGCTTCCACGCCGGATCAATAACCTCAAAACCCGCTGCCCCAAGTTCGCGCTTTGGCAAAAAGGCGCGAGTCACCCCGAATGCCTGTTCCTCACCGTCAGCCACAGACCGGACAAGCCTGCATCCGCAACGGCTTCTCCAGATGACTATCTTCCAGCAGCGCCTCATCCTCAAATATCGCCTGCACCGTGCCATCCGCCCGCACCCGCCCTTCGTGAATAACGATCACCCGCGAACACAAATCCAGCACCAGATCAAGATCATGCGTCGCGATGATTTTCGTGTGATGAAAGCTCTTCAGAAGCGCAATAAGATGACGACGTGCACGCGGATCAAGATTGGACGTCGGTTCGTCCAGCACAAGAATATCCGGCGACATGGAAAGCACAGACGCGATGGCCACCGCACGTTTTTCGCCACCCGAAAGGCGATAGGGGGGACGATCCCGCAAGTGCCACGCCCCGACAGTCTCTAAAGCCTGCGCAACCCGCAACTCGATATCCGCCGGGGGTAAGCCCAGGTTCAGCGGACCAAACGCGACATCCTCATACACCGTCGGCATGAAAAGCTGATCATCTGGATCTTGAAACACCATGCCGACCGTGCGCCGCACCTGTCGCACGGTTTCCTTGGTCAGCGGATAATCCCCGATGCGCACCGTCCCCCGGATGGGCACCAGATACCCGTTCAGATGCTGCAACAAGGTGGATTTCCCCGCGCCATTCGCACCGACAATACCCACCGCCTCCCCGTGTTCAATGCGAAAAGACACGCCCTGCAAGGCCACGGTCTCGCCCGGATAGGTGTAATGAAGATCCTGCACTTCGACGATATGATGGCTCATTGCATGATTCCTATCACGGCCTCACCCAGCATTTGAGGGAGATTCAAGCCCCGCGCCAGAAGAAAAAAACTGCACCACCCCAACACGAAGCACAGGTCGGTCTTGCCGAATTGCAACGGACGCAGTCGGTGGATTTCCCCGTCAAAACCCCGGCTCAACATCGCCATATGGATGCGCTGGGCCCGCTCCAAGGCCCGCAGCAGCAACTGCCCCACCAGCGAGACGAAGATACGCATCGGCATCCGTTTATGCATCGCCGACCGCAGCGTCCACGCCTTGTACATCCGCGACGCCTCGCTCGCCAGTACAAAAATGTATCGGTACAGCAGCATAAACTGAACGGTCAGCGATTTCGGGGCTTTCATGCGCTCCAGCGCCAGACATACCGAATTGAACCCGGTGGTCGACACCAGAATCAACGCCGCCGACAAGGTCAGCGAGAAACGAAGCAAAATGGAGGCATACGAAACCCACCCGCCCGAAATCAGAACCGGGCCGACCTGCAGAACGGTCGAACGGTCTAGAAGGGGATTAAAGATGCCAATGATCAGCGCGAAAGGCGACGCAAAAAGCAGTTTCCCAAGCAGGTAACCGGGCGGAAGATTGCCAACTGCCATAAGCGCCACCGGATATACAAACAGCGGAATCAAACCCGACAAGTCGTACTTGTCATACGAAACCACGGTAAGAATGAAGGCCAGTGCCGTCAACACCTTCGCCCGGGGATCACGCCGGTGCACCGCAGTATCCTGCGCGGCAAGAATATCGAATCCGCCGATATCCAGCAGTGCGGATTCGATGGTGGCCATGCATGTCTCCTCAGAAATTCAGTCGCGGTGACGAGGCTTCAGTCAATGCCCGTATTGTATCAAGGTTTGGGCTTTCGGTCTACGCGCGCCCGAAGCACCAAACCCGTCACACCGACCAGTACCAGCGTGATAACCGCCCCGGCCAAACCCGCCACACTGGTACCAAACAGTTCTTCAGATTCCTCGCCCCCTGTCCCCGTCTTGAATTCATAGTCCGGTAGAATCGCCGTTTTCTCCTGAATCTTCCCCGCAGCGTCATGCGCAGAATCAGCAGGCCCGTCGATTGCCTCCTTGCCGGATGTGTGCAGCATCGCCCACTCCAAACCGTCCGGGTGACTCGATGCAAACCACGAAAACACCCCCCCCGTCAGGAGGGTCACCAACGCCAGTCCAACCACCAGCTTTTTCGTGGGGAAACTTCCCATGGGCTGACCGCTGGCCACCGTGTCGATCAGTTCCGGGCGCGCCTTCCACACCGTCGTCACCACCGCAGAGGTCACCAGACCCTCCACAAAGCCAATCGCCAGATGAATCGGCTGCATCAGCACGACAAACAAACTGAAAGGCAGTTCCGATACGTGCGAACACCGAGTCTCCAGTACCACGCTGAAAGCCCCCAATTGCAGCCCGAACAATGCCGAAAGAATGGCCCCCGTCAAAATCCGACCCTGCGTGGCGTGTGCCCCCACCACTTTCTTGTAGATGAAAGGGTACGCGATGAAACACGGAAAGAAACCCATGTTGAAGATGTTGCAGCCCAGCGCCAGCAGCCCCCCATCCGCAAAGAAAAGTGCCTGCACGGTCACCACCGAGGCAATGGTCAGAAAAGCCGCATGCGGCCCAAGCAGAATCGAAAGAATCATCCCCCCGCCCAAATGCCCGCTCGAACCCGTCCCTGGAATCGAAAAATTGATCATCTGGGCCGAAAATATGAAAGCACCGAGTACTCCCATCAGCGGAACCTTGCGCTCGTCCAATTCCGCTTTCAAGTGGCGGGCACTGAAGGCGATCAAGCCTCCAGTGACAGCCCACATCGTGCCGCCCACGGCGGGCGAAACCAGCGCATCGGCCATGTGCAAGGCAACGTCTCCTATCCCCAAGTTCGGTGAATTTTAGGCGGGGATAATACCACACACCACTACCCGAACAACGGGGCCTCGAAAAGCTGCCCGCAATACAGGCACTTCTTGTGCCGCGCATTGCACACCCGCTGGCACCTGGGACAGCGTACCGCCGTGGCCGTCATGCTCCCGTCCGCCACCCCGTCCCTCATATCCACCTCCTGCACCTTCCCCTCCAATTCCTCGTCCGTCATCCCAATCTTGTCCCGCAAAATCTCCCAAAGCGCCTGATTCAGAATGCTCAGCCGCTCCACCCGCCGGGTCAACTCTTTCACCTGCGACTGCGCCTCAAGCGCCGGTCCCAGCGCCGAAGAACCCGCCGAAGGCAGCCCCAAATCCCCCGATTCATCCCCGTCTAGCCGAAAAAGTCCATGCATCATCGTATTCTCCTCCATAGTTCGCTCCCATCCAGCATACCGCTTCCCATCTTCCGAGGCAAGAAAACGAATCGAACTCGCCACGCTCGAAAACATCCTCAAAAAACATCGATTTTCTTGTAAACATTGCGCTACCATACCTCTAGACGCTATAATACCGGTTCTAAGCCTCTTTTTTTGTGCGGCAAAGGGCAGCCGTGTTTCACAGAAGGGATATCATGGTTCGAAGCATGACAGGATATGGCCGGGCATCCGGTGCCTTTGAAGGCGAGGGAATTGCCGTGGAATTGTCTGCGGTAAACCATCGTTTTCTGGAGTGCAGCTTCCGCCTGCCCTATGCGTGGAACGCCCTCGAATCCGCCCTCCGCGAAACCGTAAAACGCCAGGTATCCCGAGGGAAAGTCAACATCACCGTGCGCCGCGAACGCGGCCCGGCCGGAAAGCCCAGCTTTCGTTTTGACCCCGCCGTGGCGCAGGAATACATCAACGCCTCCCGAGAACTCTCCTCGCTGATGAACAGCACCGGGGCGCTGTCCTTGGATCGCTTGATGACGCTGGAAGGCGTCTTTTTTCAGGAAGAGGAAGACCGGGATCTCGAAGTCGTGAACGCCGCCCTCGCCGATGTGCTCGACCGCGCACTCGAGCAGTTTAACCACACGCGCGAGACCGAAGGCGCGGCCTTGGCCACCGATATTCGCGGACAACTTGCCGCCATGCGCGAAGCACTTGCCTCGATTGAGGTACAATTGCCCGGTATCGCCAGCGCCTACGAAGAACGGCTGCGGACCCGCGTGGCCGAGCTTACCGCCGAGGCCGGAATGAAGGAAGATCGCATCGCCCTCGAATTGGCGATGATGGCCGACAAGGCGGACGTTCACGAGGAAGTCGTGCGACTCAAAGCCCACTTTGAGCACGTCGACGACCTGCTCAACTCAAAAGAACCCATTGGCCGGGAACTCAACTTTCTGGCCCAAGAAATACAGCGGGAATCCAACACCTTGGGTTCCAAATTGAGAGACATCGGCGTGACCAAAGAAGTGTTGCGCATGAAGATTGAACTGGAAAAATTGCGCGAACAGGCCCAGAACATCGAGTAACGGCCTTTCCCGTGTAAACATAGAGGAGCGAGACCATGCCGACCCCCTATTCAGTGGACGAATTCAAAAACCGCATTGACAGCCTCTACCGTCTGGTCATCGTGGGTGCCCGCCGGGCCAACCAGATCAGCAAGAACGAATCCCACGGATTCGGCGGGCTCACCCGTGGTGTCAAGCCCACCATCCGCGCGATGGAAGAAGTCCTCGAAGGCAAAGTGAGCTATTACGAAGCCGATCGGGAAGACGACCACTACCTCGATTCGTAGTGCGGAGATTCGCCCTCATGCCCGGATTCTTTGCAGGAAAGACCGTGGTCTTGGGCGTTACTGGCTCCATCGCCGCGTACAAGGCCTGTGAACTGGCCTCGCGGCTGGTGGAGCAGGGCGCGCGGGTGCTCACCGCATTGACGCCTGCCGCCCTCGAGTTCGTGCAGCCAGCCACCTTCGAGGCCATCACCCGCCAGCGCGCCATTACCGGACTCTTCGATCCTGTCCCGCAGCCCGAGATCGAACACATCGCCGTAGCAAAACAGGCCGACCTTTTTCTTGTCGCCCCCGCCACGGCCAATATCCTCGCCAAGGCAGCCGTGGGCCTCGCGGACGACTGGCTCAGCACCACCCTGCTCGCCACACGAGCCCCCATTCTCTTCGCCCCTGCCATGAACACCATGATGTACGAACACCCCGCCACCCAAGCCAATATCGAGACCCTGCGAGGGCGTGGTTGCCATTTTGTCGGACCCGATGCCGGGGCGTTGGCCTGTGGCGATACCGGACTGGGTCGCCTTGCCGCAATCCCCAACATTCTCGAAGCCGCCGCTATCCTGCTCCACACCGAAAAAGATCTTGCGGGTCGCCACGTGCTCATCACCAGCGGGGCCAACCACGAACCCATCGACCCCGTCCGCTTCATCGGCAACCGCTCTAGCGGCAAGATGGGCCGAGCCATCGCGCTCGAAGCCCTCAGCCGGGGCGCCCGCGTCACCGTCGTCGCCGGCATATCCGAAGTTCCCCTGCCACGCGCCGTGGAACTCGTCCGCGCAGAAACAGCCAAAGCCATGTTCGAGGCCGTGCAAACCCGCTGGCCCCAAGCCGACATATTCATCGGCGCGGCCGCCGTGGCCGACTATCACGTTGCCCATCCGACCCCCGAAAAACACAAGCGAGGCGAAGCCAACCTCGAACTCGCTTTGGTTCCCAATCCCGACATCGCGGCTTGGGTGGGCACCCACAAACGCCCCGACCAGATTTCCGTCTGTTTTGCCGCAGAAACCCAAACCCCCATCGAAAACGCAATCGCAAAGCGAACCGAAAAAAACGCCGACCTAGTCGTGGTAAACCAAGTCGGCGGCACCGAATGCGCCTTTGGCGCAGAAACCACGAGTGCTGCCATCCTCAATGCCACCGCAACCAGCGGTGAATTACAACGCCTCACCAAAGAATCCCTCGCAACCGAAATCCTCAACAAAATATCAGCCTTGCTACAAACAAGTATCGCCCCCCCCCAACAGTAGACTTGGATTCAAGTCCAACTCGACCTTAGCAAAGGTCATTTCGAAAGCAGTGAGAAATCACCTAACGAGCGTTTAAAGTCAAAAAACAATAGCGCAAAGCCCAAAAAACAAGGCGCAAAAACAAAAGCGCACGCGAAAAAATCCCCTCGCGAAGGGCATGGCGCGAAGCGCAAAAAAAATCCCCCTTCCGAAGGGGGTGGCGCGAAGCGCCGGGGGATGTCCCCCCCCCCCGCAGCACCACCAAACCGAAGCATAGCGTAGCAAATCGACCAACAGCACAATAAAACAAAGCGAAAAAACTTTCGAAGGGAAAGGGCGCAAACGACAACCTTGCACTTCGAACATGAATCTGGGTCTTCCCCTCCCCGCCAAAGATCAGGTATACTGCCCCTCCAACCTCCACCAAAGGATGACTCGATAGCCATGTTCATTTCATCGTCGCGCCTGGTTCTATTATTGCTTGCATTGACCCTCCTCACGCCCGGTCTCGCCACCGCCGCAGAACCCGGACTGGCCGCAGTGTCCCCCGAGCATATCCCCTCCCTCATCTGGGTCTTCCCCTTCGTCATGGTGCTACTGGCCATTGCCCTGCTGCCCCAAGTGCCCCACATTGCCGAATGGTGGGATCAACACCACAACAAGCTCATCGTTTCCGGCGCTTTGGCAGGCGTCACCTGCCTCTACTATGGACTGCGCGGCTACGGCTTTGCCGGCTCCGAAAGCGGCCTTGCCGCCGTTACGACCGTCCTGCGCCATTCCATCGTGGGCGACTATATCCCCTTCGTTGTCCTGCTCTTCAGCCTCTTTTCCATCAGCGGCGGTATCCGCATCACCGGCAATTTCCCCGCACGGCCCGCCGTGAACTGCGTGTTCATGTTCGCGGGTGCCCTCTTCGCCAGCTTCATCGGCACCACCGGTGCCTCCATGCTCCTCATACGCCCCCTCCTGCAAATCAACCGCGAACGCAAGCACGTCAAACATACCGTCGTTTTCTTCATCTTTCTCGCAGGAAACATCGGTGGCGTGTTACTGCCCGTTGGTGATCCCCCGCTTTTTCTCGGCTACCTGCGCGGCGTCCCCTTCCTGTGGACCCTGCACCTGTGGTTCCCCTGGGCCTTCATGTCCGTTGCACTTCTTGCCGTCTATTTCCTCCTTGACACCTGGATGTATCGCCACGAAGATAAACGGGATCTCGCTCTCGACGAATCCAAGCACCTGCCGCTCCGTTTGCATGGCAAACGGAATATCGCTCTCTTGGGCGGCGTGCTACTGGCCGTGGCCTTTCTGGTTCCCGGACAACCCCTTCCACTCACCAGCATCATCGTGCCCCCCTACTTCGTCCGTGAGATTGTGATGCTTATGCTGGCCGCCCTCTCCCTCCAAACCACCCCCCGTCAAATCCACACCGAAAACCACTTTAACTTCAGCGCCATCACCGAAGTCGCCTGCCTTTTCATCGGCATTTTCGTCTGCATGCAGGCCCCCATCGAAATACTCAAGGCGCGCGGTGCCGACGCGGTTGCCGGCGGCAGC
>CAIZGN010000309.1 GCA_903932505.1 Candidatus Hydrogenedentota bacterium | reverse complement strand
GGTTTGAGTGACCAGTACTGACATTGTCGTTCTCCTTCGTATTGGGTTTCGTTATACCAGGCGCTTAACCGCGCCACCATTTGCTCTTTGAATCGTATTAGGCGCCAGTGGGCGCGGCAATCGCCGGGGCGGGACGCTGACCGGCTTCCCGATCCAGCAGGAACAGGGCACCCGAGGCATCACCCGCCAGTTTCAATTGCTGCACCATGTTGTCCGTGTTCGCCTCTTCCTCTACCTGCTCCGTGACAAACCATTCCAGAAAGGTTCGGGTCGCGTGGTCCTGTTCGGAAAATGCGAGCGTGGACAAGTTATTCAGGCATTCGGTGATGTGCTGTTCGTGCTGGAGTGCGGCCTCAAACGCGGCCGAGGGACTCGCCCAGTCCTGCTGGGGCTCCGCAATCGCGCGCAACCGCAAACGTCCGCCACGCGCCATGATAAATTCACCCACTTTTTGCCCGTGGATTTGCTCTTCAAGCACTTGCATGCGCATCCAATGGGCAAAACCCTTCAGATTCACGCTTTCAAAATAGCTTACCATGGAGGCGTACAGATAGGCCGAAAAGACCTCTTCGTTCACCTGGCCGTTCAGGGCCTCTTCCATCTTTGGCTTCAACATAACTGTTCTAACTCCTTTTTCATTCGCCCCCGGTTGGGTGTTTCGTGATACCGCAGACGCACTATCACAAGAACCATTACTGCAAACCGCGAACATGCTTGATTTATTCCCGTATACCCCGGGCATCCTCCCGATGATGATTCGATGGAATCAGCGTTTTTGGAACCACAAAAAATCTATCCCCACCCCAGCCCCCGGCTCGCCGCCCTCATAACGCAGGGTCAGAATGTGATGCCCCTCCGTCAACTTCACCGGCGCGCCACCGATGGCGCGCAGCATCACCCGGTACGGGGTAAACAGGTCTGCCACTCCGCCGGAACCGCCAAATCCAAAGGGCTCGCCGTCCATGCGCGCGGAGACTTTACCAGACCGGACGTCCTCCGCAAAAACCAAGGACACATTATACTCCGCAGTGGCATCCAATACGACCGCAAATTCGAGTTCATCACCCGCCTTTTCCGGCTGCCAACGATAAAGCTTCCCAGCCGAATACATCGCGTTTTCCTCGAACTGCGACTTCACTGCTTTCCGAATCTGATTCTCCGCCTGAAAAAATACCGAATGATACGCCGCGCCCCGGGCTGCCGGCAGCCAATTCTCCGGCAGGCACTGCGGACGCACCGCCTCCCGGGTGATGGGGCGGTGGTCATCCATCAAGCCAGGCCGCGCATAGTGATAGCCAATACGGGCATAGGCCATATTCTCGTTGCGCTCATGGGTGAACAATTCCATGTAGAAGGCGATGCGCTCATGAAAGGGCAGGGGATCAAGAATGTGCCAACGATAATTGGTGACGAAACCGCGATTGGCCGGGCCGGTGTTCACCGGCTGTCCGCAGTAGGGATACAGGAAAATATCTTCGGACGACCACGCATAGTTGTAATAATCCTCGGAACCGGTGCCAAACAGGGAGGGCCGGACATCGTCGTCCGTAAATATCTTTTCATCGCCTTCGCCCCACCAGTTTCCTCCGGAACTGGGCACATTGTTCGGGTTCAGCACATAGCTCACCGTGCCCGCATACACCCCAGAGCCTTGGGCCAGCAGGAAGGGAAGATCCAGTGGCGCAGCACCGTCACCCGTCAGTCCGTGGTCAATGCGCCAGCGCGCGCGGAAATGCATTGAGCGCGCTTCATCCCAAACGTGGTCAACTCGCAGCACTTCGCCGAAAACCTTAACTTCCTGACCACCCAAATTTTCAAAGGCCAGCACGGCATTGCTCTGGAAGGGCATATAAAAACGGCAGACCATGCTGCCATCGGGAAACGCCGAAAATGGCAGGGAGGTATACGGATTCACACCCGGTGCCGCCCCGAAAAAGTCCCCCACAGGCGATTGGATTTGCCCCCAGGGATAAGCGTCAAAAATCCCGTGAAAGACCGTTTGCCGAAGGGCCAAGTCACGGTCGGCCGCCTCAACACGCAGTTTCAACCAGGCGATCGCCCCGACTTTCTCCACCTTCCACCCCTCTTTACGCTCTCCCGCCGCCAGAGTAAGTGTAAAGGATTCAGGAGTCCCCTCAGGAACCACATCCGGATTCTTCAGGCGCGCGCAAGCCGTCTGCAAGGCATCGGCATAGGTGCGTAGGTCTTCCGGGGCAAACGTGCGCACCTGCGCATCCGCATCATACTTTCGCACCTCCAGTTGATAGAAATGGATGTCGGGGATTTTACCGAGCCACACCACCCGGCAATGCTTCGCGAAGGATATCGGACAATAGGCCGCATTGCGTTGATACAGCGTCCCCTCCAGCAGCGCCTTGTCAAAACCCGCCGCCTCCGCGTAGGCATCGTACGGACGCATGAAGAATTGTTCCGCCGGACCGTCGAAAACCGGAGTTTCCGACCCGTCCAGATAAATCCGAACAGTTCCCTTGATACGCGCCGTCCACAGCCGCACAATGGCCCCCGGTCCCTCCACATCACAAATCAAGTACTCGCCCGGCTGATCTTCCGATTCAGGCGCACGAACCACCCCCTCAAAATTGGGCACCGGCTCCTTGCCAAAGCCATCCGCATTCGCGAACCAGCCCGGACCACCCGGCAGCGCACTGCTGTGGTCATACGACGAGAATTGCACCACCTTATAAAAAGGAGAAGGCATCTCCGCCAGACGAGGAAGGTCATACAACTCCTTCGCCAAAGAACCAGTAGAAATCTCCTCAGCAGAAAGTCCAAACCCAAATCCCAACACAACCAATAAGACACATCTCATGCGCATCACAGTTTCCTCTCCAGATTATCCCCAAGGATACTTTACCGACCCAGAAACCAAAGCGCAAGCAAAAAGCCAACCAACCCAAGCGCAGACAGGAATGTCTGCGCCACAGTAAGAACAAGCGCCCCCCCTGGGAGCGCCGGCATCCCTGCCGGCTCCCGGTGTTTGGTGCCACCCCAGTCGGCAGGGATACGGGCGTTCCCAGGAAAGCGAGCGTTGCAAAAAAGCATGGAGAAACCAACCAACCCATGCGCAGACAGGAATGTCTGCGCTCTCAGGGAAGATGTCTCTCGGAAAAGAACAAAGCGCGAACGTGTGTTCGCGCTTTGACGTATTCTTTGGGGCTGATACGACGATATTACTTGGGCAGTGCGGCAAACCAGCCCACGGTGTCAGCGTGGATGTGTTCGTAGAGGGTGGGGACGATGCCGAGCAGGAGTACGGCTGCGAAGAGGAAACCTTCGGTCCACACCATTTTCTTGGGAACCGGGATGAACTGGGCGTCGGGATAAACCGGCTCGATGTACATCTGGCGCACGACGCGCAGGTAGTAGTAGAGGGATATGGTGGAATTGACGGCGGCCACGGCAACGAGCCAGTGGTATCCCGCGCTGGAGGCGATGCTGAAGAGGAAGAACTTGCCGACGAAACCGGAGAGTGGGGGAATGCCCGCGAGGCTGAAGAGGCAGACCATCATCATGAGCGCCATTAGGGGGTTGGTGCGGGAGAGTCCATGGTATTCGTCGATGTCTTCACGGCCGGTCTCATTGGCGTACCAAATGATGGCGGTGAACACGCCCATGTTGCTCACCAGATAGATGAGCATGTAGTAGAGGAGCGCAGGGACGGCGGGGGCCTGCGGGCTGAGGAAGCCCATGAGGAAGTAACCGGCCTGAGAAATCGAACTGAAGGCCATGAATCGTTTGATGTTGGTCTGCACGATGGCAACGGTGTTACCGATGGTCATCGTGATGGCGGCGATGGAGGCAAACAGGAAGCCCATGTTCGACAGCCATTCGGAGAAGAACACAAACATGAACTGGAACATGAAGACGAGTCCGGTGCATTTGGACGCGACGGACAAGTAGGCGGTGATGGGCGTCGGCGCACCTTCGTACACATCAGCCGCCCAGAAATGGAAGGGGGCAACGGTGAACTTGGCACCCGCACCAGCCAGCACGAGCGCAACGGCAAACCACAGCAGGGGGGACTGCTTGGCAAGCGCAAGGTGCGTCAGGCTGGAGGTTCCACTAAGCCCGTAAATGAGCGCAAGACCGTAAAGCATGAGAGAGGACGAAATCATCGCGAGGATGACGTACTTCAGACCGGCTTCACCGGACTTTGCATCTTCCCGACGCCAGGAGGCCAAGGCGAACATGGGGATGGTGGCCAACTCAAGCGAGACGTAAAACGTGACGAGATCACGCGCGGCGGCGAAATACATCATCCCGGTCAGGGTGAAGAGCATCACGGCGAAATATTCGCCACGAGCACCCATACCACGAACACGAACCTTGGCATTACCATTGACCATGTCCATGGAGATGATCACGGTTACCAGCGCGGCAAGGATGAAGATGATATTGAACCACCAAGTCACCGCATTGGCCTCAAAACGACCGCCGAACATGGCCCCGCCATGAATGGGGGTCATGACGGCCGCAAGAAACGCAAGAACCAACCCGCCGGCGGTCACCGTGCCGAGCAGCCAGCGTTGCCGTTCCTGAAGGAACAAATCAATGAGCAGCACCGCGAAGGCGGTGGCAATAACCGTGAAGTGCGGACACATAAACATGCCGTAAAGTCCTTGTTATCCGTGTAAACGGTTCAGCAGCGGGTAAATCGAGGGTTCGATGAGATTAATAAACGGTCCAGGCAAGAGGCCGACCACCAGCAAGGTAGCCACCAAGACGCCCGTGGCAATCCGCTCGGGCCAAGTGGCGTCCGTCAGTTCGTCAAAGTGATGATCCGTGATGGGGCCTTGGAAGACCTGCGCCAAGCCGCGCAACACATACACCGCCGTCACCACAATCGACATCGTGGCAATGATGGTCAGCGTCTTCATCAGCAGATGCGAGGAGAAATCGTTTCCGAAGAAACCGCCCAGAAACACGTGCGTTTCCGCGACGAAGCCGGACAGGCCCGGTAGACCGAGACTCGCCAAACCCGCAATGTAGAACGTGGTGGCAAGCCAAGGCATCACCTTGCCCAAGCCACCCATTTCCGGGATCACGCGGGTGTGCGTGCGGCCATACACCATGCCGATAAGTCCGAAGAAAAGCCCCGTCATGATACCGTGGCTGAACATCTGGAGCACCGCGCCCTTGAAGCCCATCATGTTAAGCGTGGCCACGCCGAAGAGCACGAACCCGCAGTGACTGACGGAAGAATAGGCGGTGAAATACTTCAGGTCAGTCTGCCGGATGGCACCGAGCGCACCGTACAGGATATTGATGGTGGTAAGCGCCATGAAGAATATGCCCCACCATTTCGCGCCCTCGGGGAGCAGATAGATGCCGATGCGAAGCGCGCCGTAACCGCCGAGTTTCATCAGCACGCCCGCGTGCAACATGGACACGGCGGTGGGGGCGGAGCTATGTCCGTCAGGCGACCAAGTATGCAGGGGATAAAGGGCACCGAGTACACCGAATCCCACGAAGATCATCGGGAACATCCAGCGCTGGAAGCCGTCCGCATAGGCTATCTCGCCCAAGCGGATGAGGTCAAAGGTCTTCAGACCGGATACATGGTAGAAGGCCAGAAAACCAACCAGCACAAATGCGCTGCCCACCAGAAGCATGAGGGTGAGCTTCATGGCGGAGTATTCTTTCGGGCCTGTACCCCAGATGCCGATGAGAAGATACATGGGCAACACGGCGAGTTCGTAGAACATGAAGAAGAGGAAAAGGTCGAAGCTGAGGAACACGCCAAAAACGCCAGTCACCAGCAGGAGCAGCAGCGCGTAGAATTCCTTTACGCGGTTGTCCACATACCAACTGGCCAGAGACCCGGTGAAGATGATGATCGACGTGAGGATAACCATCGCGACGGAGATGCCGTCGGTGCCGACGAAATACTGAATACCCAGCGATTCGAACCAGGGAATCCGCTCCACGAAATAGAGCTTGGTCGCCTTCGCGGCAATCATCGTGGTCGCGTCACCAGCCGCCGCGTGCCAGAAGCGCACGGTCAGCGTGACGGCGAGCGCCAGCGAGATGCCTGTGCCGAAGGCGGAGATCCACCGAATCATGCGCCAATGACGATCCGGTACGCTCACCACGGCCAGCATGGTGAGGAACGGCATAATAATAATCCAACTTACCAAACCCATTGTACAGCCTTTTGTGTTTGTGTCCACGTTCCCAGACGGGCTATATCATCGTGCTCCACAGGATGAGCAATACGAACAACACTCCCGCGGCGTACCAAGTGCCATAGGTCTGCACTTGCCCGGATTGCAGGTGGCGCAACTGGCCGCCCGTTTCCCGGGTAATCCATCCGCTAAGATTCACGCCCCCGTCCACCACATGGCGGTCAAACCACGCAATCGGACGGGCGATAAGCGAAAAAATGATACGGTGCGTCACGAAGAGGTAAAGTTCGTCGATGTAGAACTTCTTCTTGATGACGGTGTAAATAACGCCGAAGAAACGCGCGGCACTCGT
>CAIZGN010000308.1 GCA_903932505.1 Candidatus Hydrogenedentota bacterium | reverse complement strand
GAGGATCTCGCGATTCTCGACCGCGAAACCGCCTCCACACTCATCGACCAAATGACCCGAACCCATCAGGAGCAGGAACCGCCCACGGAAAAACAGTGGGCGTACCTCAAGCGACTGGGGGCCGATGCACGGCAGTTGGCCCGCATCGCGAACCGGGCAGAAGCCTCCGCACTCATCGAGGCCATGCACCTCTCCCCCACCCCCGAACAGCGCATGATTCTGCGCGAACTCGGGGCCACCGGTGCCCAAGTGGCCAGCCTGAAGACCAAAGCCGCTGCGGACGCACTTATTGCGGATTTGCAGCCCGAATCCCGGTGACCCTTCCACCCGGTGGCACTCCCGTACCCGTTCTTGTAATTTACCCTCAATTCCGCGCAAAATGGGAAGCAGTTTTATTTAACCATCTCTCTGCGACTGACATTCGCCAGAGAGTAAAGGAGAACCGCATATGGGTATGTCACGCAGAAAATTCTTATCCAGCACGGCATCAGCGGTCATCGTGGCCGGTACGATGGCCAAAGGCAAGGTGTTTGGCGCGAACGACCGAATTCGAGTCTGCGTCATGGGCATCAATGGCCGTGGCAAGGAACACCTTGAGCAGTACAGCTCTCTCGAAAACGTGGAAATCGCCACCATTTGCGATGTGGATTCCTCGCTCTTCGAACCGCGCATCAAGACCTTCTTCAAGGATCGTCCAGCACCCAAGACGGAGACGGATATCCGCAAGGTGCTTGAGGACAAGAATATCGACGCAGTGAGCATAGCCACCCCAAACCACTGGCACTCGCTGGGCGCGGTCTGGGCCTGTCAGGCTGGCAAGGACGTTTACGTCGAAAAGCCCATGTCGCACAATATCTTCGAAGGCCGCAAGGTGGTCGAGGCTGCCGAGAAATACAAACGTATTGTGCAGCATGGCACGCAGTTGCGCAGTAACCCCGGTTTCCAGGAAGGCATCCAGCAGATTCGTGACGGTGCCATCGGCGATGTCTATATGGCGCGTTGCGTGTGTTACAAATGGCGTCCCGACATTGGCAAAGGCGTCCCCGGAAAACCGCCAGCAACGCTCGACTGGAATCTCTGGCAGGGTCCGGCGCAAGAAAAACAGTTCATGGTGAAAGAAAAGGATCCCAATGCCGGGATCTATGTGCCGTATTACTGGCACTGGGTGTGGGATTACGGCAATGGCGATATCGGTAATCAGGGTGTGCATCAATTGGATGCCGCACGCTGGGGTCTGGATGTCGGTCTTCCCTACCGCGTCACCTCCATGGGCGGATTGTTCCTCTGGGACGACGCCAAAGAGGTCTTCAATGTCTCCTCATCCTCGTTCATGTTCAAAGGCAAGGACGGCAAGGACAAAATGCTGACCTTGGAAGTGCGTCCCTGGTGCACAAACGAAGAAGAAGGCGGTTCTTCCTTCGGCGTCATTTTCTACGGTTCCGAAGGTTACATTGCCTTCCCCGGCTACGACGGCTACAAAATTTTCCTTGGCAAAGAGCGGAAATTGGTCAAGGAAAACAAGAACGGCGATGACAAGAACCACTTCCAGAACTTTATCGACTGCGTGCGCAGCCGCGACGCGTCGAAGCTCAACGCCCCAGCAATCCAAGGCCACCACAGCTCCGCATTGTCGCACTACGCGCTCACCGGCGCGCGCGTCAACCGCGTCCTCGAAATTGACGAGACCACTGAGCTCATCAAGAATGACGAGGAAGCCAACAAGTACCTGACCCGCGACTACCGCAAGGGCTTCGAAGTGCCCAAGGAAGTCTAATCCGAGTTTAGCGCCAATTGACCGCCCGGAATGCATGACGCGTTCCGGGCGGTTATTATTCATGCACCAGTTAGATGCCCGTGCTATGATGAGCGGAAGCTTCAAACCGGTTTGACAGGGAACATCGCATGAAAATATCCACCTCGGCCCTATTAATGAGCATCATGATGTTGGCCACAATCGGCGCCCTAGCGCAGCCGTCTCCATCCGAGGAACTGGCCCGAGGCTTCTCCAAGCCACCGGCCTCCGCGAAGCCGTGGGTCTATTGGTTCTGGCTGGATGGCAATATCACCCGCGAGGGAATCACAGCGGACCTTGAGGCGATGGCACGCACCGGAATTGGCGGGGCGCTGATCATGGAAGTGGCCCAAGGCATCCCCCCCGGCCCTGTCCGTTTCGCCTCGCCGGAATGGCGCGAATTGTTCAAGCATGCCGTCTCTGAAGCACGTCGCCTGGGTCTCGAGATTAACATGAACAACGACGCGGGCTGGTGTGGCAGTGGCGGCCCGTGGATTACCCCGGACAAGGCCATGCAAAAGGTGGTGTGGTCAGAAATGCGGGTGGACGGCCCATCCCATTTCGAGGGGCCGCTCCCGCAACCGCCCATGACAGAAAACTATCTGCGCGAAATCGCCGTGCTGGCCTTCCCCACCCCGCCCGAGGAACTCAAGCGCATGCGCGACTACGCACCCAAAGTGACGAGCAGCGCACAGACCTTTTCAGAAGCCGATTCCGCCGCCCTCATGGATGATCGTCCCGACACGCGATTGCGCTTGCCCAAGCCCACCCCCGCACAAGCCCAAACGCTCGATTTCGAGTTTCCCTCCCCGCTCGCGGGGCGCGGTTTGGGTTTGGCCCTGCCCACCGAGCAGCGCAGGGTCCATGCCGAAGTGCAAGTGTCCGGCGATGGCACCAACTACAAAACGGTGGGTGCCTTCGATTTTAGTCCCTCCAATACCTGGATGCCCTTTCAACTCACAGCGGCTCGATACTGGCGGCTCTTGTTTACGCAGTCAGATTCAGCCTCAGACGCCCTCGAACTGCTCGAAGCCGAGATTAGCCCCAAGTTGTGCATCGAAGGCATTGCCGGAAAATCAGCGAGGGTGGTGCAATTTACCGGATGGCCCGCCAATCAGGATGCCTCCAGCAACCTGTCTGTCAAGCCCCCGTCCGTCATCGACCTCAGTCCCCAACGCAAGGAGGACGGCACCCTGACATGGGAGGTTCCCGAAGGACACTGGACGGTGTTGCGACTTGCCTACACGCCCACCGGCGCACGGAATGCCCCCGCCGCGCCGGATGCCTCGGGACTGGAATGCGACAAGCTCTCGAAGGAAGGCATCGAGGCGCAATTCGATGGGCTGATAAAGAAACTGGTCACGGATTGCGGCCCGATCGAGGGAGAACCCGGTACCGGGCTTACCATGACGCATATCGACAGTTGGGAAGTGGGTTCGCAGAATTGGACACCTCGCTTTCGTGAAGAATTCCAGCAGCGGCGCGGCTACGATCCGCTGACGTGGATGATCACATTAACAGGCCGCCCGGTGGGCGAGATGGAGTCCACCGAACGTTTTCTTTGGGACTATCGGCGCACGGTTGGTGAACTGCTGGCTGACAATTACGCGGGCCACCTGCGCGAACTGTGCCACCAGAACGGTCTTCGCCTGTCCATTGAGGCCTATGGTGACAGCGTGTTCGACAATCTGGTCTATGCGGGCCGTGCCGATGTACCAATGAGTGAATTCTGGATGGGGGGCGGGGCCATGGCCTTGGGAAAGACCATGTCCTCGGCGGCACACACCTACGGACACCCTATCATGGCGGCTGAAAGTTTCACTGCATCCGATACCATGGGCAAATGGATGCACCACCCCTTCTCGCTCAAACCGCTGGGGGACCAGGCTTTTTGCGAGGGTGTCAACCGCTTCGTCTTTCACCGCTTTGCGATGCAGCCCTGGCTCAATCGTGCACCGGGCATGACCATGGGACCATGGGGGGTACATTACGAGCGCACGGAAACGTGGTGGGAGCAAAGCAAACCCTGGCATGAATATCTGGCGCGCTGCCAATACTTGCTCCAAGCCGGACGCTTCTACGCCGATGTGTGCTACCTCATGACCGAAGGCTCGCCCAACGATGCCCCCGCACGGCAGGGACTGAGCCCCGCCTTGCCCACCGGCTATGACTATGACGTATGCACGGCAGAGATGGCGATGCAGCTTCAGGTGGAAAATGGCGATATTGCCCTACCCAGCGGCATGCGTTACAAGCTCCTCTGCATGGCCAACAGTGACCGCATGACGCCGGAGATGGCCGCCAAACTCCAATCCCTCATCCAAGCCGGAGCACGGGTACTCGGTTCACCCCCGCGACTTTCTCCCAGCCTCAGCAACTACCCGAATAGCGATTTAGCGGTGCAGACTTTTGCCCAAACCTGTTGGACACCGGAAAATCGGTTGAGGAACTTCGAGCGTGGGAAAGCCGTTCGCGGCGAGGCCTCTTTGGATCGCGTCATGAGCCGTTTGAACCTCAAGCCCGATTTTTCATCCCGACCCAATCTGCGCTACTTGCACCGGGTCGTCGACAACGTGGACGTCTATTTCGTCGCAAACCCGATGCCAATCGCGGTGGAGGCGTCCGCCCGCTTCCGGGTTGCCAAAAAAGTCCCCGAGTTGTGGCATCCGGAATCCGGGCGTGTCGAACAAGCGGCTGTTTACGAGGAAATTGAG
>CAIZGN010000307.1 GCA_903932505.1 Candidatus Hydrogenedentota bacterium | reverse complement strand
GGGGATGCTGTTGTTGGGCACCATCACACACCACATCTTTCTGCTGGCCCGGGGCAAACTCCAGAACAGGGCGGTACCCTTGCGCCGATATGCCTTCTGGGCCACGCTGGCCTACGCCCTCTGCCTGACTTGGGGCGCGATCGTCTATCCCGTCTTCCGGGTCTATGTGCGGGCCGCTTTTCAGGACAAACAGGTTCCCTGGGCCACCGGTATTTTCGAAATCAAGGAACACTGGGCCGCCTTGGGGCTGGCGCTGCTGCCGTTTTACTATATTTCCTCACGCTCCTTGAAAAACCTCGACGCCTTTACTCTCCGCTGGCATGCGGTCAGCGCGGTCTGTCTGGGGATATTCGCTTGGTATTCCTTCTTGGCGGGAGCGTTTCTGGTCGACCTGAAGGGATGGTTCTAATGCCTAAACGCTGGTCCGTCCTGTTGTACATGGGACTGTTTTCCGGTGCCTATGCGTTGTCTTTCGTAGAGGCCATTCCCGCATGGCGCTATTTCCCCCTGCAACACGCTTGGGGTTGGACCGGCGCTTTTCCAGACCCGAGCATGGCTTGGTTCTGGAAAGTGGGTCTCGGGCTGTGCGCCGGACTGCTGGGATGGTTGCTGGGTCTCGCGCTGGAACGCTGGCGTCCCGAACCACCGCGCTGGGTGGACTGGATGAGTTGGACCCTTCTCGGGCTGGCCCTGGCGGTCTCAACGCATCACGAATGGGCGAAATGGATATCAGGAAAGGTATAAGTCATGTACCGGAATCATTTGCTTGCCCTAGCCTTGCTGGCCATGGGCCTGAGTTGTACGCCGTCGCAAGATAAACCCTCAGCACCGTCCCCCACTCCCGAACTCCAAGTCATGTGTGGTTCTTCCATGGCCAAACCGCTGGAGTTGTTGGCCAAGCGTTTTGAGGAGGAAACTAAAATCAAGGTGTCGTTGTCTTTGGGTGGTTGCGAGACACTGCTGCCCCAGCTTGAATTGGGCGCGCCAGTGGATGTTTTCATCGGTCACTCCCCCTTTGACGCGCAGCTGCTCACGAAGGGCCTTCGACAGGAAAAACTGGTTCCGCTGGGCGGCATCACGCCCACCGTGGTGGTACTCAAGGGGAATCCCAAAGGCCTGGCTGACCTCCCCGATTTGGGGCGCGAGGGAATCCGCGTTGGTTTGCCTGACGCACGCTACTCCACCTGCGGAGAAATGTTTGAAAAGGAAGCGCAAAACCAGGGACTGCTCGACGCCATTCACAGCCGCACGGTCTTCACCGCACGAACCCATCAGGAATTGGCCACCGCCATTCTCACCGGCAACGTCGATGCCGTGGTCGTGTGGAATTTCATCGCGGCGAGCCATGCCGAGGAATTGGTCGCCATCCCCCTCAAATCCGCCTTCCCCGCGCAATCCGTGTTTGCCACCCTGGTGAAGAAACCCCTATCTCCCGGTCTGGCCGAAAAATTCCTCGCATTTCTTGAAAAAGAAACCTCGAAAAAAGTCTTCGTTGACATGGGATACCAAGCCGCGCAGGCCCCCTCCCGCATATCCCTCTACAGCGCCGCCGGACTCCAAAAACCGGTCGACGCACTCATCAACCTGTTCAAAACCCAGCACCCCGAAGTCATCTTTGAAACCGTCTATGGCAGTTCAGGCACCTTGCTGTCGCAAATTCCGCTCAACCCGAACGCAGACCTCTTCGTGGCTGGCGACGATTTCTACATGGATCAAATCCGGGAAAAGGGTCTGTTGACCCGTTCGGAGCGCCTGGCAATTCTCACCCCGGTATTGGTCGTGCCCACAGGCAATCCGAAGAAGCTCCAACGCTTTGAAGACCTCGCCCAAGAGGGTTTGCGCGTGGGCTTGGGCGATGCACGGGCGACCGCCGTGGGGCGGGCCTCGGAAGCACTCCTCACGCGACTCAACGTGTGGCCCCAAGTACAAAAAAACGTCGTGATTACCTCGGGCACAGTGGATCAACTCGCCATTCAAGCCTCATCCGGGAGTCTGGATGCAGCGCTCCTGTGGGATGCCACCGCCTCGCAATTCAAGGACCGCCTCGATATCGTCGCGCGTGGCGATGATGCCTCCCGCTCCAGCGTGCCCATTGCCCTACTGAAGTCGGCCAAACAGGTCGCCATGGCGGAGGCCTTCATCGTGCTGGCCACTTCCCCGGAAGCAACAACAATCCTGCAGCAGTACGGTTTCGAGCCCGCACCGGCAAAGGCCCCATGACCCCCCGTCCTCCAGAAACATCGCCCCCGGCAAACGACCAGCGCTCCTACGGTCGCGCCAACCACGCTTTTTTTATCGCCCTGCTTGGCACCGCCGGCATCTATCCGGCCGTCATTACCGCACTCGTCGTTTCCACGGTGGGCTACTCCGGCCTGCAACAGCTCTGGGCACCCTGGGGCGATCCCGCATTGCGCTATGCCGCAGGGCTAAGCCTTGGCAGTTCCCTGGCCTCGGGACTGCTCGCGCTCACGATGGCCACCCCCTGCGGCTATGTGTTGAGCCGCTTTCCACGGCGAGGAACCCGCTTCCTCGATGTCCTCGTATACCTGCCCATCGTGCTGCCCGGTCTGGTAATCGGCGTGGCACTGCTCATCTTCTTTCAAACCGGAGTCGGCCGCTTTATCGAGCAGCACCTCATGACCTTTACCTTCGCGATAAAAGGTGTGATTCTGGCGCAAACAGTCGTTGCCACCGCATCCGCCACCCGAATCATGAAAATGGCCTTCGACGCAGTGCCCATGCGCCGCGCGCAGGTTGCCCGAACCCTCGGCGCGACCCGCTGGCAGGCCTTTTGGCACGTCGAGTTGGCCGAGGCGCGCGCGGGGCTTTTCGAGGCCTACGTTCTGGCTTGGGCCACCGCTTTCGGCTCCTTTGGCCCGGTGGTTCTATTTTGCGGCACCACCCGCTTCCGCACCGAAATCCTCAGCGCATCCGTCTTCCTCGAATTCTCCATCGGCAACCTTGAGCGCGCACTCGCAGTCTCCTTGTGGATGGGCACACTCACCGGGGTCGTCTTGTTGATCGCACGCGGCCTGCCACGGAAACGCGCACTATGGTAGACCGCGATTCGGATAATACCGGGCATCTGCGCCTCGAAGGCGTTGGCGGACAATGGGGCCGCTTCGTCCTGCAGCCTGTGGATCTCGATATTCGTCCCGGCGAGTATCTCGTTTTGCTTGGCCCTTCCGGTTGCGGAAAGACCACCCTCATGGATCTCGTCTGCGGCTTACGTAACCCTGGACAGGGCAGAATCCTTTGCGATGGGTTCGACATCACCCACGCCGATCCGGCGGAACGTGCCATCGGCTATGTGCCGCAGGATTATGAGTTGTTCCTCTCTCGCACCGTGCGCGGCAACCTCGACTTCTCGCCGCGCATGCGTCATGAACACGGCCCGCAGATCGCCAAACGCCTCGAACACACCGTCGATATGCTCCACCTGGAACCGCTCCTCGATCGGCGCGTGGATACCCTCTCCGGTGGCGAACGACAGCGGGTCGCATTGGGCCGCGCACTCATGGCGGCCCCCAAGATCCTCATTTTAGACGAACCGGTGTCGGCCTTGCCCACCTCCCTGCGCGACGGCGTTTGCCGGGAACTCAAGGCCCTGCAAAGCCGACTGGGTATCACCACCATTCATGTGTCGCACAATCTGGACGAAGCGCTCTCCGTGGCGGATCGACTCACCATCATGGAAATAGGCTGTGTGGTGCAAACCGGTGAACCCGACGAAATCCTGCACCGGCCCGCTGATGAATTCGTGGCCGAATTCACCCGATGCCGAAACCTGTGGCCGGTCGAGATACGCAACGGCCAACTCAAAATGGACGCCGTCAAAGAGGCTCGAAGCCTCTTCCAAGATTACGGCTCCCATCCCGACGGGCACTACTTGCTAGTCATCCGCCCCGAGCATATCCACCTTTCCCCCGCGCCAGACACCGCGCGACCCGACCTGCTGACCGGGCGCGTCCAAGCCTCCGTGCGGGGCTCCCATTCCTGGATGATAGAGGTGGCAATCGGCGGAATGCTGGCCTACGCCTGCGGCCAGAAAAACTGGGCCATAGGCGAACACGTTCAGCTCGACCTCCGCGAAGACAAACCTTGGCTGCTCCCGGCCTAGCCGCCCCCACCCCCCCCGCAACCAGTTTTTCAACACCCCTTAGCGCCGGTAGTCGTAGTACTTCGTGAAGTAATTGGCCGCTTCTTCCCAACCCACACCCGGATAAACATCGTTGGCCGGTCGCTGGCCGTTTCGGTTCAGGTAAATATGCAGAAACAGCTTACCGTCCACCTCCGTCATAACCCCGATATCCGGGATACCATCCGGCTTTCTCGCGATATCCTCGCCCGTTGCGCCGGGCCCTGCAAAATCTGCCACACGCAGGCAGGTGGGCGTTCCATCGGGCTTTCCCGGCACATCGAGGTCAAAAAGCTTTTGGGTGCCCGAATAAATCGAAGCCGGTGAGTAGTATACCAGTTCGTGATAACCGTCCCCGGTCCAATCCACGGCAAACGCCGTGTTACAGGGGGAATAGACCCCGAGCAGCGTGCCATCCTCATTCACCATGACCTGCGGGTTACCCTCCCGGTAGTGAACCTTGGACATGAGTTGAAACTGGTCACGATGGACAGGGTCGTCCGGAAAGAAATAACCGCCAATCAGGTATTCAAAATGGTCGCCCGTAACCTCCCAAAGACAGTCGCCCGACGGCGTATACAAACCCATCCCGCAACCATCGCAATAGGTGATGCCGATGCACCATGCCCCCTGCCGTTTCAGGGGCACAATGCCGTCCACATGTCCGCCGTACCATAGAAGCACAGAATTGGATCGAAAAACAGAACGGACACTCCCCAGTCCATCCAGTATCGCCGCGCCCGTGAGTATTTCCTCCTTGCCATCCCCGTCAAGGTCGCACGCGGCAATCCGGTGCGCCAACAGGTACCCACCCGGGTTCTCCCGCTTCCACAGCAGATTCAAGTCCTCATCGAAGGCCCAAATGGTGTGATAAGCGTCCTTCAGCAGCACCTCATGTCGACCGGTTCCCCGCAGATTGGCAACCGTGAGGCAGTCGCTCGCATCCATCGATCCGACATCGACGCTTTTCACCACCTCGCCCGTCTTTCCGTCGAACTGGTACAAGAGTCCATCGGTGGCCATAAGCAATTGCCCGTCCGGCGTGCCTGTTTTCAGATTGAAGACCACAACCGCCGCAGAGGACCCCCGTCCAAAGCCCAATCCCTTCGGGGGCGGCGTGGAGCACTGCCAATGCCACAACCGCTTAGCATTAAGATCCTGCACCGCCAATGAGGCCACCCGGTTACGATCGGGAGCTTCAACGTAATACTTCAGGTTAATCACCTCGACCTGTCCGTCCCCCGTCAGGTCACCAGCCATCCAATAATACCCCCCGAACTCCGAATCCAAGGGAAGGCTCAGGTTCGGGTGGAGCACCTGCGGGGAATCCGCCGGGAATCGAGGAACACTGGGGGGCGCGAAACGCAACGGGTGATCACGCGCTATCCGCGCATCGAGAGTGTTCCGGTAGTAGGCGGGGCTTCTAACGGCCAACGCCATGAAGCCCATGCAGCATACCCCCACCAGCAGGATACCGTTGACCGCATAAGCCACGACCTTCGACCAATGCCAAGGGCTGCGGTACACTCGGGCACAGAGAACAAGCCCCATCAGCGCCACGAAAACCATGACCGGCAGAATCCCTGTAGACAGCAACTTCGTGGGCAGCAATTCAAAATAGAGGCTGTGCACATCCGGGTACAAGGCCAAAAATGCCCCGACGAACACCCCCAACTGGGCCAAAATGAAGAGTTTCCAGCCTAGGCTATAGCAGCAAGGCCGACGAACCAACGGAATTAGCGACACCCCCAGAACAATCCACAACACGACCCACAGCACGAGAAAACTATGCGAGCCCAAAGGGAGTATGCGGGAAATAAAGCCGTTCATCAATGGCCACACCGAACGCATGGAAAGCACGGTCAGAAGCGTGAACAGCGACCATTGCGCGACTGCGACATGGAAACTGAACCAGCTGGAGGGGCGTGGGAAATTGGGTTTCATCACCGTCTTTCTATAGTTGGACTCTCACGGTATGGAGTATACCCCACCCGACCACTGAACGATGAAATTTCGACAGACGGAAACACGCGCCTAAGGGCGGCAAAACGCCCGCGCGCTTGTATTGAAGGCGCGTATCAGGCACAATACAGGGGTTCTTGTTGGCATTCCCGCTTGTGGGGTGCCTCGCAGGGCCAATCCCCGTGTTGGAAGGGGTTTTCTCTGTATTTTCCATCGTTTTCCAGTCATTTCGGAGGTCTCATGCGCATAAAGGCTTTGGCCGGGGCGTTGCTCCTAACCGCGTTTCTCTTTTTGCCGGGATGCGGGGACGCTTTGAGCAACCTGTTGAACCAGGCGAAAGAGAATACGGACGCCGCATCCACGAAAACCGAAACGCCCCCGCTGCCCGTCGGAGTCACGCAGCCCGAGCGTCGGAGTATGGCGGCCTATCTTGAACCCGTCGGCTGGATTCAAGCCGAACGCCGGGTTGATGTCCTCTCCAAAGGCATGGGGCAGTGCCTCTCTGTGGCGGTGGAAGAGGGGGATCACGTGACCGAAGGCCAGGTGCTGGCCGAACTCGACCGCAAGGAACTCGAAGCCCAAATCAAGCAAAGCTCGGTGAACACCGCCCAGACAAAGTATGACCTCGAGGTCGCTAAGAAAGAAGCCGAGGCGGGTTCCTTCGCCGACCATCAGGCCAAACTCAAACAGTTCATGTGGGAGCAGGCCGAAGCGGGCCTGGAACTGCAGCGCATTCAATTGGAACACCAGACCATCCGCACACCCATCAACGGTATTGTCACAGCCCGCCGCCTTCAAAAAGGCATGATGGTTTCCGCAGGCACGCCTTCCTTTTCCGTGGTGGATCCGGCCTCCTGTCAACTGCCCATCGAAGTGCCCGAACGCCAATTGCCAAACTTGAAGGTGGGACAGGACGCCCAGGTTCGCATCGATTCCCAGGGGGGAACGGAGTACACGGGCAAGGTGCTGCGGATCAATCCGAATGTAGACGTACAAAAAGGCACCATAAAGGTGATACTTGATTTCCGACCCGAGGACAAGGCCCAGTTGCGGGAAGGCGCGTTTGCCCGCGTACGGCTCGTCACGGAGACCCACGAAAACGCACTCGTGGTTCCCAAGGACGCCCTGCTGGAAGAAAACGCCCGAAGCTACGTGATGATCGTCCGGTCTGAAACTGCCGACGAGGTCGCGACACGCATCAAGCGGCTCGAAGAAGATCGCACCGCTGCCCAAAAAAAAGCCGACAAGGGAAAGACAACGCCAGTCAAGATAACCGATGAGGAAAAAACGCCGCACATGATCGCCGCCCGCATCGAGATCCAAAAGGGTCTCGAGGACAGCAACTATGTCGAGGCATTATCCGGGCTTGAGGAAAACGCGCAAGTGGTCATCTTGGGGCAGAGCACGTTAAAGCCTGGGGCTGCGGTGAAAATCACCGACACACCGGCGGAATTGCGCACCCAAGAGGAAAAGGCGAAGCAGGAGGCCACCCGGAAAGAGGGTGAGGCCGCTTCGGGGAAACCGTAACCTCGCATGAGCGATAACACCGAAAAGACGCCGCGCAAATACCGCCTTGCCATCCGCCGACCGGTGACGATGGTCATGATGTTCCTTACCCTGCTGGTGTTCGGGCTGCGCTCCTACCAGCAGCTTCCGCTCGACCTCATGCCCGACATTTCCTATCCCACCCTCACCGTGCGCACCCAGTATGAGGGCGCAGCGCCGGAGGACATGGAAAAACTGATCACCCGTCCGCTCGAGGAATTGCTCGGTGTAGTCAGTGGCATGGTCGAAATCAGCAGCGTTTCGTCCGCCGGTCTTTCGGACATCACGCTCGAGTTCACCTGGAAAACCGACATGAACGCCGCGCAACAGGAAGTGCGCGACCGTCTCGACCTTTTTGTCGCCCCCCGCGAATTGACGGAAAAACCCGTGATTCTGCGCTATGACCCGACGCTGGATCCGGTCATCCGCGTGGCCATCACCCCCGCTGCGGGTGGCGCACCCAAGAGTGCCGCCGAAAGTGAACGGGAACTCACCACCATCCGCGACGATGCCGAGCGTCATCTCAAGAGCGACCTCGAAGCGGAGAACGGTATCGCCCAGGCCCTGATCAAGGGCGGGCAGAAGGAAGAGATCCAAGTGCGCGCCGATGCGGTGCGTCTCAAGAGCCTGGGGCTTTCCGTGGAAGACGTCATTCAGGGACTCGCCCAGCAGAATATTAATCTTTCGGGGGGCCGTCTGCGGGAAGGCAAGACGGAGTATCTCGTCCGCACCCTGAACGAATTCCAGTCGGTCTCTGAAATCGGCGACAGCCTCATCACCACCCAGAAAGGCCAAGTACGCCTCAAGGAAGTGGCCGACGTGTACATGGGCACTAAGGAACGGGAAACCGTCGTCCATGTCAACGGCCAGGAGGCCGTCGCGCTCGACATTTTCAAGGAAGGCAGCGCAAACACCGTATCCGTCTGCAACAAGGTCAAAGATCTGCTTGGTATTAAGCGGAAACTGGGGCCGATGGAATTGGTGCAGCGCGCCATTGATCAAGCGGGGGGAACCACCCAAAAAGAAAGTGATGGTCAGACCGAAGCCGCCCAGACCGACAGCCAGCGCGGACGCACCATGCTCGACCGCCTGCCCAAGAATGTCCAGGTTTCGCTCATCAGCGACCAGTCCCGATTCATCAACGCAGCCGTCGGCGAGGTGCAGAACGCCGCGCTCATGGGCGGACTGCTCGCCCTGCTCGTTCTCTTCGTTTTCATCCAGGAAGTCTGGGCCACCGTGGTGGTCGGACTCACCATTCCCATCTCCGTCCTCGCCACTTTCATCCCCATGTTCATGCAGGGCATCACCCTCAATATCATGTCCCTCGGCGGTCTGGCACTGGGCATCGGCATGATGCTCGACTGTTCAATCGTGGTGCTGGAGAGCATCTATCGATGCAAGGAAGAGGGCGACGGCCCCATGGACTCCGCCGAGCGCGGCACCCAAGAGGTGCATGACGCCGTACTCTCCTCGACCCTCACCACCATCTGCGTATTCCTGCCCCTCACCTTCGTCGAAGGTATTGCCGGGCGCGTCTTCAACGACCTCGCGCTGACGGTGACCTACTCCCTCGTAGCCTCCACCATCGCGGCCCTCTACCTCGTCCCGCTCATCGCATCGCAGCGCCGGGTCTCGGTCGAGCGCCAGCATCGGGCGGTCTGGATTCTGCGCGCCTACCACCAGGCCCGCCTCAGTCACGGGAAATGGCGTGCCTGCCTTGCCATCCCCGCCATTGGCTTGGGTTTTGTGCGCGACTATTTCCGCAGCATGGCGGCAGAAGTTTTCGACCCCAGTTTCGGTGCCATCCGGGGCATGCGCGGTGGCGCGGTTTCCTTCCTCAAGGGAACGGGTGCCCTGCTGGCACAGCCCTTCCTGCTTCTCCTCTTTCTCTTTCAAGCCCTCCTGCAAACCGGCGGTGTACTGCTGATCACGCCCCTGTTCTTGTCGGCCTGGCTGGGCATGCTCCTCCTCGGAATGCTGTTCTATGTGCTCCGCGCCCTGCTTTGGCTCCCGCTCATGGTCTTCGAGCGTTCCTTTGACGCGTTCCGGAACGCCTACGTCTTTGTGTTGACCCACTCCTTGCGTTACAGCGCGCTGATTCTGCTCATCGCCACATGCGTGGGAATCCATGCAGGGTACACCGCCCGCGAACTGGGTGCCGAACTCATTCCAGAAATGAAGCAGGGCGAATTTGGAATCCGCTTGGAAGCCCGACCTGGTACCCGTGTCGAGGATACCATCGAGCGTTCCGCGCGTATCTCATCGCTCCTGCGCGAAGCACCGGAAGTCGAATCGGTATCCGTGGAAGCCGGAAAAGAAAAAAGCGACACATCGATGGATCGTGGCGAAAACATCGGCATATTCAACGTGATTTTACGCAATCCGGAAATCAACGCGCCCAAGCAGGATCTCATTATCGCCCGACTGCGCAACGAAATCGGGATTCAACCCGGCGAAGAAATCACCTTCACCCTGCCCGCCCTGTTCTCCTTCAAGACGGCGGTGGAACTCCAGTTGGCGGGCGACAATCTGCCGGAACTCAAGGAGTTGGGCCAGCAGGCCTTGACCCGTTTGGGTCAGGTGCCCGGACTGGCCGACCTCAAGCTCAGCGTCCGCCCCGGTTACCCCGAAGTCATCATCGAACTCGACCGAAAATTGCTCGCCAGCCGGGGCATTGCGCCGGAGATCGTGGCCGCGCGACTGCGCGCCGAGGTGCAGGGTGAAGTGGCCACCCGATTCAGTCAGGCGGGGGAAAAAGTCGACATACGCGTGCG
>CAIZGN010000306.1 GCA_903932505.1 Candidatus Hydrogenedentota bacterium | reverse complement strand
TTATCGTCGAGGGTGAAGGTGAAGGGGAGTCCATTATCGTCGAGGGTGAAGGTGAAGGGGAGTCCATTATCGTCGAGGGTGAAGGTGAAGGGGAGTCGGTCATCGTCGAGGGCGAAGGTGAAGGGGAGTCGGTTATCGTCGAGGGCGAAGGTGAAGGCGAAGGAGAGTCCATTATCGTCGAGGGTGAAGGTGAAGGGGAGTCTGTCATTATCGAGGGTGAAGGCGAAGGCGAGTCCGTCATCGTTGAGGGTGAAGGCGAAGGAGAGTCGGTCATCGTCGAGGGCGAAGGCGAAGGCGAGGCCTTGGATACGACGCTTCCGGTGATCACGCTGGTGGGCTCGGCGAATGTGCTGGTGAACACGGGTGCTGTCTATACGGATGCCGGGGCCACGGCCAGCGACAACGCGGACGGAGATATCAGTGCCAAAATTGTGACAACGGGACTGCCGATCGATACTGCCACAACGGGTGTCTTCACGGTACGTTACAACGTGTCGGATGCGGCGGGAAATGCCGCAGTTGAAGTGACTCGAACGGTGAATGTTGTCGTTCCGGTCGTCGTGACCTTCGCGGATCCGCTGCTGGATGAAGCTGTGCGTTTAGCGATCAACAAACCCGCCGGTGATATTTATCAATCCGAACTTATTGGAACCGGGTTTACGAAATTGGACGCCTCGTGGTGGGGAATATCCGATCTCACGGGTATTGAGTATTGCACAGACCTGACGGATCTTGATTTAAGCGGGAACTATATATCGGACATCGGTTCGTTGCTGGGGCTTTCAAATTTGACCAAGCTCAGCCTTTACTACAATTATATTTCCGATGCCACGGGAATCGCTGCATTGACAGGCCTGACGTATCTTGATCTAGCGTGGAACTACATTCCCGATTTCAATGTCTTGTCCGGCCTGAATAACGTAAGCACCTTGTGGTTGGATGGGAATTACTCGACCAACCTCGATGTGCTACCAACGCTGCCAAGCTTAAAGGCATTGGGTCTGGGATATCTGGGTCTGGTAGATCTGAGCTCCCTGTCAACGCTTACGGGCCTAACCGAACTTTATCTGGATTACAATTCAATTGTTGACCTCAGCCCCTTGTCCGCGCTTACGCAACTGACTGAACTCTACCTGCACGGCAACGGAATTTTGGACATTACGCCTTTGGCAAGTCTCACGGTTTTGACGGTTCTGGGCTTGGAGGAGAACTGGGTGTCAGATATCAGTGTGCTGGGCAATTGTACAAAATTGAAAGATCTTAATCTAGCCAACAATCAAGTTGACGAACTTACTGCGCTGTTGAATTGTACGGACATGGAGGCTCTCTACTTAAATGGCAACGCGGTATCGGATATCACTGCTTTGACGAATCTAATGAAATTGAGCAAGCTAAATTTGTACGCGAATTCAGTCTCAAGCCTGACCCCCTTGATTGGTCATATGGCCCTTACTGATCTTATGGTGGCGGAGAACGGAATTTCAGATATCAGTGCCCTTTCTGGACTTACGACCTTGAAACATCTCGATTTGGGCAATAATCGGATTTCCGATATCGGATTTCTTTCTGCCCTAACAAACTTGATAGAATTGGATCTGTCAATCAACTCAATCTCAGATATTAACGCACTTTCGGGTCTATCGAACTTGCAGTGGGTCTATTTGGATCGCACCTCGGTGATGGACATCGAGCCCCTCGTTGAGAATACGGGGATCGATTCAGGTGACAGTATTGAATTGACCTATACTCCGCTATCGTCGAAAGCACTCTGTACGGATATACCGGTTTTGCAGGCGCGGGGTGTCAACGTCGCCATAAGTTTTAGTTGCGCTGAACCGGATAGCGACAGTGACGGGTTGGCGGACTGGTATGAAAGACGTGTCTCTGGCACCCGTATATTTGTTGCAGACTCGGATGGGGATGGCGTGGATGATGGTGCCGAAGTGCTGGCAGGCACCAACCCGGCTTTGAATGAACACCCGGCGCTGGTGACATTCCCTGACCCCGCTCTGGATGCGGCAATTCGTCTTGCCATTGGAAAACCCACCGGGGATATCTACCAGACCGACCTAATCTATGTCGGCCTGACCTCCCTTGAGCTGTCGACCCTTGGGATTTCCGATCTTTCCGGACTTCAGTATTGTACCGATCTCTACTATTTGGGTCTTGCCGACAATTCCATTTCAGACATAAGCCCCTTGTCGAGCCTTACCGCCCTGCAAGAACTTAACCTGAACAACAATAACATATCTTCGGTCAGTGCCCTCGCTGGTTTGATTCATCTGACCACGCTCAGTGTGGGGAACAACAATATTTCGGACCTTAGCCCCCTTGTGAGCTTGAAACAAGTGGGCGACCTCCGTTTTGATGGCAACAGGGTTCAAAGTCTTTCACCCTTGGAAGGACTGAGCGAATTGAATGCCGTATTCTGCTCGAGGAATCTTATCCGGGAGATCGCGCCCTTGGTGGCGAATGCTGGCCTGAGCCAAGGGGACTTTATCGATTGCGTCGATAATCCGCTTTCCCAGACAGCTGTTTGTACGGACCGCCCGATTCTGGAGACCCGGGGAGTTACTTTTAACACGAACTTTTCCTGTGGACAATCGGACAGTGATAACGACGGACTTTATGATTACTATGAATGGCTTATCAGCCATACGGATTCGGATCTCGCGGATACAGACGGCGACTTGGTGGACGATCTGACCGAATTGCTTGCAGGAAGCGATCCGCTGGTGCAGGATTATCCGATTCCGGTCAGTTTTCCAGACGCCGCCCTTGAAGCCGCGGTGCGGGATGCCATTGGCAAGCCAGCTGGAACGATATATAGTACTGATCTCGTAGGCGTGGGATTTACCTCGCTCAGCGCCAATTCGGCCGGGATTTCCAACCTCTCGGGACTTAAGTACTGTAAAGATCTCACGAGTCTTATTCTTGTGACAAACGCGATAACAGACCTGTCCGACTTGTCCAGTCTCACAAAGCTTGAGTATCTTTCTTTGGACGAAAATTCGATTGAAAATCTGACCCCGCTTGCTGGTTTATCGGCCCTGAAGGGGCTTAGTCTGGGAGGCAATTTGATCTCCGATATTGCCCCCTTAGCCACGCTTACCGAGCTGGATACTCTTACAATAGGCGCGAACAAGATTTCTGACCTATCGGTGCTTTCCGGATTCACCAAATTGACGAACTTCTACGCATCCACCAACCAGATTAGAGATATTGGGGCGTTGGCAGGCCTTACCGGATTGAACGCGCTACAACTTGCGGAAAATCGAATTTCGAATCTTGATGCCCTGTCCGGGTTGACAGGGCTGGGTTCTTTGGACGTATCACGCAACCTGATAGCTGACCTTTCGGCTCTGGTGTCTAATCCGGGATTTATTACGGGTGCTGATATAGTTGTCCGGGCAAATCCACTCGCACAATACGCGGTGTGTACAGAGATACCGGCCCTTGAGGCCCGGGGTCTCGTGGTCTACACCAATGCCACTTGCGGCGACCTCGACAGTGACGGGGATGGTTTGTCGGACTGGTACGAATCCGTGATCAGCCTGACCAATCCGTTGCTCGCAGACACGGATGGTGATGGTGTTCGGGACTACGATGAGCTTCTGAACGGCACCGATCCTCTGCAGAGCATTTCGAAGCCTGCTGGCACTGAACGTACAATGCTGCTTCCAGGTAATGTCCCGCTAACCCTCGTGTGGGTTCCTGCGGGTCCGTTCATGATGGGCAGTCCGGAAAGTGAGCAGGATCGGACTTCTTGGGAGGGCCCACAGCACCAGGTCACGTTCAGTGCTGGATTCTGGATCGGCAAGTACGAAGTGACGAAGGCTCAGTGGCTGGCTGTGATTGGCACCGACCCGTGGACGGGCAGGGCCGAAGTACTGGATAATCCGAACTCTCCCGCAGTTTACGTGTCGTATAACACCATATTTGCCGCCCAGCCTCAATTTAGCACGCTCACCGGCGTTTCTCTCCGGTTGCCGACCGAGGCCGAGTGGGAATATGCCTGCCGCGCCGGTACAACAACGCGCTATTATTGGGGTGATGATCTTGCGGGCATAGAAATCGCTGACTATGCATGGTATTCTGGAAATACCGTGGATATGGGCGAAGCCTACGCGAATGTGGTCGGAGGAAAGCTCCCCAATGCCCTTGGACTCTTTGACATGATAGGCAATGTGGGTGAATTTGTCGCGGACAGTTTACACACCACGTATACCGGTGCCCCGACGGACGGGTCGGCCTGGATGGAGGCTTTGCCCGATTCAACTCATTTGTTCCGTGGTTCTATGTATGATTACGCGGCCTCCATCGGTCGTTCGGCTGCTCGCAACGCCACACACATGGACACGGCCCTGAGCGGACTTGGATTCCGCCTTGCCACCGACGACTTTACGCTGGACTTGACCCCTCCGGAAATAACGCTGGAAGGGGAAAGCCCGGTCAGCATCGTCGCTGGCGACCCCTATGTGGATGCCGGGGCCACCGCCCAGGATGACGTCCTTGGAAATATTACCAGCCGGATTGTGACGACGGGTCTTCCCATTGACACGAACCTCCCCGGCGAATACACGGTGCGGTACAACGTGGCGGATGTCATGGGGAATGCGGCCGTAGAAGTGACACGCACCGTCAATGTGGTTGATCAAGGTCTTCCCGAGATAACGCTTCTTGGCGATAGCCCCGTATCTGTTCCCTTTGGTAGCACCTACACGGACGCCGGTGCCACCGCACAGGATAACGTGGATGGCGATATCACGGCGGAAATTGTGACGACGGGCCTTCCCATTGATACCAACGCACCGGGCACGTACGCGGTGCATTACAACGTGACGGATGCGGCGGGGAATGCTGCCACCGAAGTGACGAGAACCGTGGAAGTGCTTGAAAAGGCCGGAATGACGCAAACGGTACTGCTGCCTGGTGGGCTTGCGCTTGATTTGGTGTGGGTCCCGGCCGGTACATTCATGATGGGGGCTTATCCCGGCGAGCAGGATAGCGGGTTGGATGAGGTTCCGCAGCATCAGGTGACGATATCCAAGGGCTTCTGGATGGGGAAATATGAAGTGACCAAAGCGCAATGGTTGAATCAGATAGGGACAACTCCGTGGATTCCCAGCGGGCCGAACGACCCGGGTGAAGCCGCGACTTATCTGACTTGGAATGACACGCAGTCGTTTATCGCCGCCCTGAATACGACTAGCGGATTAAACTTCCGCTTACCCACCGAAGCCGAATGGGAACGCGCCTACCGGGCGGGCACCAGCACGCGCTACTACTGGGGGGATGACCCCGCTTATGCCGAGATTGGAAATTACGCGTGGTCTGAAACCATGGTTTTCGGAGAGGAGTATGCGCACGTGGTGGGGCAAAAACTGCCCAACGCCTACAACCTTTATGACATGAGCGGAAACGGTTGGGAGTGGTGTCAGGACTGGTATGATACCTACACGTCTGACAGTTCGGTCGATCCCATAGGACCGGATGGTGGTGGTAGTCGTATCATCCGGGGCGGTAGTTGGGCATACTCGTCTTCCGATTGTCGCGCCGCCGTTCGAGGTGCTCTGCCTCCGGATTCCATCTCAGTCGATTTTGGCTTCCGTGTTGTTTGTTCGGATGATTGGCCCAATTTCAAGGATAGTTCGGTGCCAGAGATTACGCTTGAAGGAGAAGCATTGCCCTTTATTTATGTGGGAAGTCCCTACGTCGAGGAGGGCGCGACTGCGACAGACGCGTATGATGGTGACATCAGTTCAAGAGTCGTGGTGACCGGAGATGTGGACGTCATGACCCCGGGCGACTACACGCTGACCTATAACGTGTCCGACTGGGCCGGGAATGCAGTCACGCCGGTCACTCGTACCGTGCATGTCCAAGCCTGGGTGGAGAATGTCGTGCTTCCCGGCAACGTGGAACTCCGGATGCAGTGGATGCCAGCGGGATCCTTTACGATGGGCAGTCCGAACACCGAGGCGGGTCGCGGAACCGATGAAGGGCCAACCCATAACGTAACGTTTGCTTCAGGCTACTGGATTGCGCAAAAAGAGTTGACGCAGGCGCAGTGGACCGCCGTGATGGGCACTACGCCGTGGGTCGGGCATCCCAACGTTGTGGAAGCTCCGAACAATCCGGCGGTTTATATCTCTTGGGATGATGTGCAGTTGTTCCTTGCCGAGGTCAATGCATTCCTCGGCAGTCCGGGCGGCTTCCAGCTCCCCAGCGAGTCGCAATGGGAATACGCGGCACGTGCTACCACAACCACCCGCTTCTATTGGGGCGATGACCTAACCTATTCGTTGATTGTAGACAATGCTTGGTGTGCCGATAACTGTTCCACTGAGCAATACGCCCATGGGGGCGGCCTGAAGACCGCAAACGGGGACGAATTGTTCGATATTAGCGGGAACGTGGCTGAATGGTGTGCGGACGACTGGCACGGCAGCTATACGGGCGCGCCCCTGGATGGTACGGCGTGGGTGGATTCTCCTAGGACTATGAACCGGATGGTGCGTGGTGGCTCGTGGGACAGCCCCGGAAGCAAGTGTCGTTCCGCTACTCGCGACAACTGGTCTTCGGACTACGCCTTTGACGACCTCGGCGTGCGGCTGGTGAGGATTCCCTGATGAGATAGGGACTGAAAAAACGATATAAGCGTGCGGTGACTTTGTTGCCGTACGCTTTTTTTCTTTTGGCGCGGTGTGTTTTTTCTCGCAGCCTGTCAGCCTTCTGTTTTTTCATGCTACAATTCGCCCTCAGGAGCCTTCGGCGCATGGGCGGGCTCGCAAGAAAGGATGGACGCTTCATTGCTGAAAGACGAGGGTTTATTGGGCACGCCGGGGAGCGAGGCAGAGGCACTCGCCGTGTTGCGCGCGCCGGACGAGCAGTTTCCAGCCATCTTTGCGGCGGCGTGGTCGCTTCGGGCGCGTTATCATGGACGTCGGGTGCAGGTGCAGGTGTTGAGCAACGCCAAGAGCGGTTTGTGCAGCGAGGACTGCCATTATTGTTCGCAATCTTGCGTCTCACAGGCAGCAATCGAGCGCTATCCCCTGCAGACCCGGGACAACCTGTTGCGCGAGGCCCGGGCGGCCCGGGATTTGCAGGCCCGGCGGTTTTGCATGGGACTCAGCGGTCGCACCTTGACGGATGGCGAGGTGGATTCTTTGGCGGACACCGTGAGGGCGATCAAGGCCGAGACGGGTATCGCGCTTTGCTGTTCGTTGGGCTTTCTCTCGTCCGCACAAGCTACGCGACTGCGGGCGGCCGGTCTGGACCGCGTGAACCACAACCTGAACACGAGCGAGCGGTATTATCCCTCCATCTGCACGACGCACACCTATGCGGAGCGCATGGCGAACTTGGCCGTGTGTCGGGCTGCGGGCCTGGAAGTGTGTTCCGGGGGTATTGTCGGGCAGGGGGAAACGGATGAAGACGTGGTGTCGATGTTGTGGGCCTTGCGGGATATCCAGCCGCAATCCATACCGATCAATTTCCTGATTCCAGCGGCGGGCACACCTTTTGCGACTATGGACACGGGCCTGACGCCGATGCGATGCCTCCGCGTGCTCGCGCTCGCACGTTTGATTCACCCTGAACCGGATATCCGAATTGCGGGCGGTCGCGAGGTGCACTTGCGGTCGCTGCAACCGATGGCGCTCTTCCTCGCGAATTCCATTTTTGTCAATGGCTACCTGACGGAAGGTGGGCAACCGCAGGACGAAGCCCTGCGCATGATTGCGGATCTGGGCTTTGAACTGGAGGTGGAAGGGGCCGCGCAGGCGGATCGTTAGTTTATGGATTTTTATAAGCAGACTCTTGAACGCATGGAGCAGGACGGCCTGCTCCGCCACACGCAGGCTTGGCCGGGAGCGGGTGGGCGGATTGCCCTGACAGACGGTCAGACGCTGCTGAATTTTTCCTCGAACGATTATCTGGGTCTCGCTTCGCATTCGCATGTGAAGCAGCGCGCCCGGGAAGCACTCGACGTGTACGGCTGCAGCGCCTCGGCTTCTCGGCTCATGTGTGGCACCCTCGACCTGCACGAGCAATTGGAGGCCGCCCTCGCCCGGCTGGTCGGGACGGAAACGGCCCTGCTCTTCGGGACGGGGTTTTCCATGAACGTGGGGATTCTCGCTTCGTTGGCGGGCCCAAGTGACACGATCTTTTCGGATCGTCTCATTCATGCGAGCCTGATCGACGGGGCGCGATTGAGTCGGGCCAACATCAGCCGGTTTGCGCATAACGGCGACACCGCGCTGGCGCGTCTTCTTGAAAAGGCTCCGACCACGGGTCGCCGCATCGTGATTTCCGAATCCGTGTTCAGCATGGACGGGGATATCGCGCCGGTGGCGGCCTTGTGCACGCTGGCGAAGGCGCACGGGGCCGTGCTGCTGCTGGACGAAGCCCACGCCATCGGTGTCTTCGGGCAGGGTGCCGGGGTTTGTGCGGAAGTGGGTGGCGAGCCGCAGCCGGATTTTCTGGTGGGAACCCTGGGCAAGGCGCTGGGCAGCGCGGGCGGATTTGTCGCGTGCAGCCGGGTCTGCCGTGAGTACCTGATTAATCGAACGCGCAGTTTCATCTACTCCACGGCACCGCCCCCCCCGTCGGTGGGGGCCGCGCTGGGTGCTTTGGAATGCATCGAGCAGGATCCGGAAATGGGTGCACGTCTTCTGGGGCAGGCCCGTGATTTTCATGCGCGGCTTGCGGGGGAAGGTCTGCGTGTGCTGCCTTTCCACTCGCAGATTGTGCCGATCATGGTGGGTGAAAACCGGGCCGCGCTGGAACTCGCCGCGTGCTTGCGTGAGCGTGGAATGCTGGCCACGGCTATCCGCCCGCCGACCGTTCCCGAGGGCAGCGCGCGCATTCGATTGTCGGTTACGCTGTCACACACCCCGGCAGAGTTGGCGTGGGCCGCCGAACAGATCGGGCAGGCGGCGCGAGATATGGGGCTTTCATGAAAACGGGCGTGACATGCCTGTACATCCCCGGATGGGGAGCCGACGAGCGGTCCTTCGGGGCGGTTGCGGCGATGTGTCCCTGGTTTTCCCTGCAAACCGTTTCGTGGGCGGCGGTGCTGCGGGGTGACACGATGCCTGGAATTTCATCCCCCCGTTTTCTGGTGGGCTGGTCGCTGGGTGGACTGCTTGCGCTAGAGACCGCGCTGGATAATCCGGGCGTGGTGGCTGGTGTTATCGTGATTTCGGGTACGGCCCGCTTATGCTCGGCAGAGGGCTATGCGGGAGTCGCTGCGCGTGACCTGCGTGCCATGCGCACCCGGTTGCAGAGTCATCGCGCTCCGGTCTTGGCTGACTTTGCGGAACGCTGCGCCAAGCCGGATGGAACGGCACAGACCACGTCGGACTATCTGGAGCAGGCACGGCAGTATGCTGCCGAGGACTTGAGCCTCGGGTTGAGCGCGTTTGCGGAAAAGGATTTGCGTACCCGTATCAAAGACTTGGATGCGCCCCTGTTGCTCATCCACGGTGAAAGGGACGGCATTGTCCCCTTGTCCCAAGCGGAACATATCGCAGGGCAGGTTCCTCATGCGCGTTTGGAAGTGCTGCTGAACTGCGGCCACGCTATTCCCATGACAGCGTCAGATGTGGTGGCCCGTCTGATCACGGAGTTTGTCGCATGAATAGTAACCCGTTAAACAAAAGTGCGATCGCATTGAATTTTTCCCGCGCGGCTCGTCATTACGACACTTGGGCTTGCGCGCAGGCGGATATTGCCGAATCGCTGGTTCGGCGCTTGCCCGCCACCAGTTTTCCCCGCCATATCGTGGACCTGGGCTGCGGCACGGGGCTGTTGACCGCGCGATTGCTGGAGCGTTTCCCGTTTGCGGAATTGCATGGCATCGATATCGCGGAAGGGATGATCGCGGTGTGCCGGGCGCGTTGGGCCGGACGGTCGCGGCTTGAATTCAGCACCGGTGATGCGGAGGACGCCTGCTGGTCCTCCTTGCGCACGGACTTGGTGGCCTGCAGTTGTTCCGCGCAATGGTTTTGCGAGCCCGAAGACACGCTCCGGCTTTGGGCGGGCACCTTGCAGCCCGGCGGACGGATGGCGTGCGCGCTGCTGCTGCGCGGGTCGTTTCCCGAACTTGAGGTTGCGCACCGGGAAAGCACCACCAGACCCTTTGAAGCATTGCGTCTGCCTGACGAGGATCTGGTTCCTCCGATGATGGCGGATGTCGGTTTGGATGTGGAATGCCGGGAAACCGGCGAGATCAAGGTTTGGTACCCGTCTGCCAGCGAGGCACTGCATTCCTTTCGGCGGATTGGCGCGGTCTTTACCGGCCAGCCGGGTCACCAATCGCTGCACGCAGATTCGCTGCGTCGCCTGCTGGCCGCCTATGGCCGATTTTCGGACGCCTCGGGCCGTGCGCCGGTGACGTATCACATGCAATATCTTATTGCGGAGCGGGCCCGATGATATCCGGTTTTTTTATCAGCGGAACCGGCACGGATGTGGGGAAGACCCTCGTCACCGCCGGTATTCTCCGCAGCCTGCTGGCCCTGGGGCGCAGTGCCATGGTGATGAAGCCGGTGCAGACTGGTGCTGTGCGTGGCGAGGATGGTTCTTTGTCTGCGCCGGACGTGGAATATGTGCTGGGTGCGGCCTGGCTGCGCCTCGATGCGGAGACCTTGGCGCACGTTTCGCCTAGGCGTTTTGAGCCCGCTTGTTCCCCGCATCTTGCCGCGCAGATGGCGGGGGAGTCGATAGGAATCCCCGAGCTGATAGAACACGCCGAATGGCTGTCCGCGCGATATACCCCCCTGCTGGTTGAAGGCGCGGGCGGTCTGCTTGCGCCAATCAACGAGAACGAAACGATGCTGGACCTCATGGTCGCGCTGGGAATGCCGGTTCTGCTGGTAGGGCATAGCGGCTTGGGTGCCATCAACCACATGCTGTTGTCCATCGAGGCATTGCGAAGTCGGGAACTCTCCATTGCGGGCGTGATTCTGACCGCGTCTGCCCCGATTCCTGCGGGGGATGAGTATATTCACAACGACAACGTGCGGACCATCGCGCGCTTCGGTCAGGTGCCCGTTTTGGTGCAGGTCCCCTTCCTGGGCAGTCCACCCGCATTGAACATCCTGGACAACTTGTTTGCGTCTTGCGCGTGGATACCGGGGGGGACCGCATGAGTTACTCAGATTGGCGGCAACGTTCCGCTCGACACATCTGGCATCCCTACACGGACATGTCCGCATTTGAGACCGCAGATTTTCCGGTGATTGAACGCGCCGAAGGCAGCACCCTCTATGACATCGAGGGGCGGGCGTTACTCGATGGAATTTCCTCGTGGTGGTGTGTGAATCTGGGACACAGCCACCCCCGTCTTGTTCGGGCCATTCAGGAACAGGTCGGCCAGCTTCAACACACGCTGCTGGGGGGGATGTCGCATCCGCGCGCCATTGAACTCGCGGAACGACTGGCCCACATCGTGCCGGAAGGGCTTGGGCATGCGATGTTCGCGGCGGACGGCACGATGGCCGTCGAGGCGGCACTCAAGATCGCCCTGCAATATTGGGTCCATCGCGGAGAGCCGCAACGTACCCGCTTCATCGCGCTTGAGGACGGATATCACGGCGACAGTCTCGCGGCGGTGGGCATCGGGTATATTGACCGCTTTCACCGACCCTTTCGCGCTGCGCTGCAACCCGCGCTGACCGCTACCGCGCCACGTTGCGCCCGGTGTCCGCATGCGTGTCAACCGGAAACCTGCGATGCGCCCTGTTTCGCCGGAATGCAGACGCTCGTTCATGCGCACCATGCCGAGTGTGCGGCCGTGATTGTCGAGCCACTTTGTCAAGGTGCGGCGGGGATGCGCATCTATTCACCCGCCTACCTGCGGCGGCTGAGCGCACTGTGTCGCGAATACGGGTTGCTGTTGATTGCTGACGAGATCGCCGTGGGTTTCGGCCGCACCGGCGCGATGTTTGCGTGTGGTCTGGCGGGTATCCGTCCCGATATCCTGTGCCTCGGGAAAGGTTTGACTGGCGGCATGCTGCCCATGAGCGCGACAATGGTCACCGACGCCGTTTTCGAAGAATTTCAGTCGAAAAACGGGGAAAGCAGAACGTTGTACCACGGCACGACCTTCTGCGGAAACCCGATTACCAGTGCTGTAGCATTGGCCGCGCTGGACGTTTACGAGGAAGAAAACATCTTGGGGAGGGCCCAGAAATCTGCCGTGACTTTACGAAACGGCATGGCCAGCGTGGCTGCGCTGCTGGATGACTCGCCGCTGAGCAGCCTTGGCATGATCGCGTCCATCGAAATTAAGGCATCAGCAGGCGGGGCTGCGCGGGCCGTGCGTATGGTACAGCAGGCTTACCAGCGGGGATTGTTTATCCGGCCCCTCGGCGACACGATATACTTGTGGCCACCGTTGAATATCCGGGAGTCTGACCTGCAGCAGATGGTCGATATTCTGACAGAGGCGGCGCAGTCGTAAGGCAGGCCTCTTGCCTGCGTTACGAGCAACCCACTACAGTTGCTCCACCAGTTTCACGATGTCTCCGAAGCGTTCTTCTTCGAGGCAGCGGGGGTAATCGTTGAACACGCCTTTTGCGATATGCCGCCACCCGCCCCACACCTTTCCTTCGACGCTGGCCAGGCTAAACTGACGATCCACCAGCGCGCGCTCCGCCTCCAGAAACTGCTTTCGGGTCACCTCATCCCACTGCGGCATCCGCTGGGCCAGTCGCGCTAGGCGGCGCACAATCGCCTGTGAGATGCGGCGACCATCGTTCTCTACGTTGGCATAACGCTTGGGGTCTTTGCCGCCGACGCCCTGATAGGGTTCGGTGCCCAGCCGGTCAAGATCCACGGTGCCGGGAAAGAGGTACATCATGATGGAGGTTTCAAAGAAGGCGGCGTGATCGCCGTAGTATTCCTCATCGAGTGCAAGGAAGTATTCCGGCGTGCCAAGCACGGGGATACCCAGCGCCTCGGTCATGCGCACTGCGACACGGCGCACGGCGATTTGCTGGGCTGCGCCGTAGTGCCCCGTGAGCAGGACGGCAGCCTTGAAGCCGTTTCTTGCCGTTTCGCGGCACAGCTGTTCAAGCCACGGCGGGAGCAGCACCGGGGACAGTTCGTTTTCCGGGTCGAAAATGAAGGTATGCGGCTCATTCAATCCACCCACCCCGCCATACAGCGGCGGATGAACCAGGCCACCGCCCTGTTGCGCGGCCTGCACGCAAAGCGCGTGCGCCTTCAGTGCATCCAGTCCCACAATATTGTGCACACCGTGCCATTCAACGGTACCGATGGGCAGAAAAAGCGTGGGGCAGGCCGCCATCGCGGTTTCAATTTCCTTGGGCTTGAGGTATTCCAGACGAACTTCCATGGCCGGCACCTTTCCTAGTTTTCTTGCGCCAGTTTAGCAGAAAACCCCCGCAGGACGAACCTGCGGGGGTCTTGTAGCTCAGATGAACCGGTCAGTCTTAGAACTTGATTTCCGTTTCCAAGAACAGGTAATCGAAGTCGTGACTGTCTTCGGCATAAAGCGGCGAGGTGCCGTTCAGGAGAACGCGGTTGCCGTCTTCGATGCCATTACCCGAGAAGAAGTGGGCCCAACCGGCGCGGAAGATGAGGTCTTCCGTGTACTTGTAGTCGCCATAGAGGCCAAGTTCCCAGCCAAGGTCGCTGCTCGAATTGTGGTGCCACCACAGGATGCCAGTGTCCGGCGCTTCCTGATCGGATTCAAAATACGAGGCAACGAACTTCACGCAAAGGCTTTCGGTCGGGGCCGCGCTCACGCCCAAACGGTAGATGAACGCATTGCTGAGTTGCAGCGAAGTGTCATCGATGAATTCGCTGTATTCAACATTGGTGAACAGACGGTTGAAGGACAGGTCATTGTTGTGGTGACCGAAGAGACCGTCGTTGTGGTCATCGCCACCTTCAAACCAGGTGAAGCCAGCGAAGATGCGCGGGGACCAGCTCACGTCAAGCGTGTAGCCGCCTTCAAGGTTGATCGCCCAAGCGTCGAATTCGGCGTCTTGCGCATCGTGCAGGAAGCGCGGGAAAACGTTGTCGACATTACCAAACTGATAGGCCACTTCGGACTCGAAATCAATGGCGCCAATTTTGCCAGCTCCGCGGAGGCCGATGGTGTAGAGGTCGGTGCCGTCTGCATAGGCGGGGATGTCATCACGAAGGTAGGCCGCATAGGCTTCCAGGGTGATGTCTTCGATGCCCGTGTAGGAACCGGCCAACACGTAAAGGTCAACGTCGCCTTTGCCGAAATCGTTGAAGGTGTCGGCAGCTTTCGCCCAGATGGCGTGCAGCTTCAAGGTGTCGCCTTCATAGGACAGCTTGACCGCGTCGGCGGACAGGCCGGTGAAGCCGGACGAACCGTTGTCATTCACGCCGAACAGCCATTGGCTGCCCAAGGCCAGTTCCTGACGACCAACCGTAAGGCTCAGGCCGGTGCCGTAGAGATCCGACGCCTTGATGTACGATTGATAGATTTCGACATCATTCGTCGAATTCGCGCGACTGTCCACGCCCAGCAGATACGCGCCGGAGCGGAAATCTTCGCCCCACACATCGTAGCTGTCGACTTCAATGACGGCTTGCACGTTGTCGGTGAAATCCGCCTTCACGCCAAGGCGCGTGCGCTGCTCGACGTAGGAGGAGTCCGCCCACTGATTATCGGAAACATAAGCATTGCCGCGGATGCGGACTTTGCCGTTGACTTCCACATTCTGCAATTCGGCAACGGCAACGCCAGAAATGACGGCCGCGATAACAAACAAACTAAACCAACGCATAATCATATCTCCCAAAAAAGTTAAACACTTTCTCTTGCGGATGGCGCGTAAGCCAACCCGCGCCCGTGTCTTCACGGAAAACACAAGCACTTGATCTTATAGGCACATCGACACTCGATCCGGATTTTGGAGACCGCTTCGTAAAGCGTCGTCATCCCTCCTTTCCGCTCCGTATTCCAACCCGGCGGCGATGAATAGACACGTAAACCTGCCGTGCACTACTTTGGGATTCAAGGTATATGGATACCCTGAATCCCTACTGGCATAATGTTATTGCAATCACTAGAGGCCAGTTGAACTTCAACTTTGGGGCCGATATCGGCTATTTGAACTCCGATAGTATATCGATATGGTGTAGTATTGGCAAGCAAAATAACGACTTACGCCGAAATAAATTTAATACTGGATATTTTTACTATTAATACCCGAGCGGGAATACGATAAAAAGAATCCGAAATAGTTGAGTCGCGCTGAGTGAGCGGTGCGGAGGGTGCTTTCTGCCAGGGTGGCTGCGCTCCGGATTATGGGGTACGCCTAGCTGCTTGAGGAGAAAACACGTCGCTTCCTCGGGGAACTTTTCTTGCGGAGCATGCGTTTCTATGCGATGATGATGCAGGAACCGGTTTTGCGTGACCGGGGAGAAATCTGCTAGACTTCTTACAGTATGATACGAGACATTCGGGGCGCAGAACGGCACAGAGGACACTGGGCGCATGCAAAATGATTTTCTAGCTGGACTCAACCTGATGGTTGTGGGCATGGGAACCGTATTCGGATTTCTGGCCATCCTGGTGGCCGCAATGTATGGTGTGGCGCGGCTTGTCCAGACGTATGGCGAGCCCGGCGTTGGTGACTCCTCGTCCGCTGCGGACGATGAATCGGAAATCGCCGCAGCCATCGCCATTGCTCGCGCCTATTCGGGGAATTGACCGCCTCCACGCCGCGTGGCGTTTCTGGACGGCGCATTGGAAAGGTAAACAGTCGTGTCAAAGCAATCACCCACGATATCGCTCGGCAAAAAACCAGTGGAGGTCATGATCACGGCCTTCCGTGACGGGTTTCAATCGGTGTTCGGCGCTCGCGTGTTCACGAAGGATTTTCTTCCGGCTGTGGAAGCCACCCGCGATGCGGGCATCACGCATTTCGAGGCGGGCGGTGGCGCGATGTTCCAGTCGCTGTTTTTCTACTGCAACGAGAACGCCTTTGAGGCGATGGACGCCTTTCGCGCGGCGGCGGGTCCGGATGCGAATCTGCAGACGCTCGCTCGTGGGGTGAATGTGGTGGCGCTGGACTCGGCGAGCAGCGCCATCGTCGACCTGCACGCGAAGCTCTTCAAAAAACACGGGATGACGACCATCCGTAATTTTGACGCGCTCAACGACGTCAACAACCTGATTTGGAGCGGGCAGTGCATCGTGAATGCGGGGCTGAAGCACGAAGTCTGCGTCACCATGATGGAATTGCCGCCAGGCTGCGAGGGGGCGCACACCCCGGAGTTTTACATCCAGACCCTGCGCAGCATTCTTGACGCGGGGATTCCGTACAGCTCGGTGTGCTTCAAGGACGCGTCCGGCACAGCAGTGCCTTCGAAGGTCTACGAAACGATTTATCAGGCGCGGCAGATGCTTCCCGAGGGAACGCACATCCGCTTTCACACCCATGAAACGGCGGGCATCAGTGTGATGGGCTACCGCGCTGCGCTCGATGCGGGCGCGAATGGCATCGACCTTTCCATGGCCCCTTGCTCAGGCGGCACCTGCCAGCCCGACATCGCGGTGATGTGGCATGCCCTGCGCGGCACGGAATATGACCTTGGCGTCAACATCGAAAAGATGCGAGAGGCTGAGGAAGTGTTCAAGGAGTGTATGAAGGACTATTTCGTGCCACCGGAGGCGCTCGCGGTGGAGCCGATGATTCCGTGGGCTCCGATGCCCGGCGGTGCGCTGACCGCCAACACGCAGATGATGCGCGACAACGGGATTTTGGACCGCTACCCGGAAGTAATCGCCGCGATGACAGAGGTGGTGCGCAAGGGCGGCTTCGGCTCGTCGGTGACGCCGGTGTCGCAGTTCTACTTCCAGCAGGCGTTTAACAATGTGATGTTCGGCCCGTGGAAACGCATGGTCGAAAGTTACGGGCGCATGGTGCTGGGCTACTTCGGGAAGACACCGGTCCCGCCGGATCCCGAAGTGGTGAAAATCGCATCGGAGCAGCTGAAACTGGAGCCGACCACCAAGACACCGCTCGAGCTGAATGACGCGGATCCGAAAAAGAGCCTCGAAGCATCCCGCGTGATGTTGCGCGAAGCGGGTTTGGCGGAAACCGACGAGAATATCTTCATTGCGGCGGCCTGCCGGGAAAAGGGCATCGCGTTTCTTAAGGGCGAGGCCACAACCTCCGTCCGCAAGAAACAGCCCGAAGCACCCAAGCAGGAAAAGGCTGCCGAAGTTGCACCGGCCGCTGCCGTGCCCTCGGGACAGGGTGCCTATACGGTTGTATTGAACGGCAAGACCTACGCCGTAGAACTGCAGGGCGAGACTGCCGTGGTCAACGGCAAGACCTACACCGCAGCAGTGAAAGCGGGCATCGACGCGACTGCGGTGGCGGCACCGAAGGTGGCGGAAGCACCCAAACCGGAACCCGTGAAGCCCGTGGTGGAAGTCAAGCCGGAAGCACCCGTCAGTACGGGTGATCCGGTGAAGTCGCCCATGCCGGGCGTGGTGTTCCGCATCGACTCGGCTGCGGGCGCGACGGTGGCCGAAGGTGCCACGCTCGTGGTGCTTGAAGCCATGAAAATGGAAATCCCGGTGAAAGCCCCGCGTGCGGGGGTGGTGGCATCGATTGCCGTGGCAAAAGGCGATCAGGTCACCGCCGGACAAGCCCTCGCCTGGTTGAAGTAGGATTGAGTGTTCGCGGCGGCAAACGCATGCTGGCGGCAGGAAAACAAACCCATGCTGTCTTTCCCGCGCAGGCGGGAATGGCGGTGAGCGGTTACCTATAAGGAAAGGATACGCCGTGTTGGAGCTTTGGCATTCGACGGGGTTGTACACGATGTTTATCGCCGACACGGCGCTTGGCCTCAAGCAGATCCTCATGATCGGCCTGAGCTTGTTGCTGATTTGGTTGGCGGTGAGGAAGGACTTTGAACCGCTGCTGCTGGTGCCAATCGGATTTGGCGGTATCCTCGCCAACATTCCCGTCATCCATTTGACCGCGCCGGATCAATTGCTCGGCATGATTTCCGCGCTCGGTCTGGAGAACGGCCTTTATCCGCTGCTTATCTTTGTCGGCGTCGGGGCCATGACCGATTTCGGTCCGCTCATCGCGCACCCCAAGGTCGCGTTGTTGGGCGCGGCGGCACAGTTCGGTATTTTCGCCACCCTGCTCGGTGCGCTCGCACTCAGCGGTCTCGATATCCCCGGGATACACTTCAGCCTGCGCGAGGCGGCTTCCATTGGCATCATTGGGGGCGCGGACGGCCCGACCTCCATCTATTTGTCCGGGAAATTTGCGCCGCATCTCATGGGAGCCATTGCAGTGGCTGCCTATTCCTACATGGCGCTTGTGCCCATCATTCAGCCGCCCATCATGCGATTGTTGACCTCCGAGGAGGAACGGAAAATCGTCATGCGCCAGCTGCGTCCGGTCAGTCAAACCGAACGCATTTTGTTCCCCTTGCTGGTGACCGGGCTGTGCCTGCTGCTGCTGCCCGCAGCGTCCCCGCTCATCGGTGCGCTCATGTTCGGCAATCTGCTTCGTGAATCCGGGAGGACCGAACGCCTGGCCCGGTGTGCGAGCAACGAACTGATCAACATCCTGACCATCCTCTTGGGATTATCCGTGGGTGCCAAGCTCGAGGCCGAGCAGTTTCTGTCCCCGGCCACCATCGGGATACTGGTGCTGGGGTTGGTGGCTTTTGCCATCGGCACGGCTGCCGGCGTCCTGCTCGGCAAGCTCATGAATGCCCTCAGCAGCGAACCCATCAACCCGCTCATCGGCGCGGCGGGTGTGTCGGCCATGCCCATGTCCTCTCGTGTGGTGAATCTAGTGGGACAGGAAGCCGACGACGACAACTACCTCCTCATGCACGCCATGGGTGCCAACTTGGCGGGTAGCATCGGTTCGGCAGTGGCGGCTGGGGTGTTGTTGGCATTGCTGGGATAAATTCGCTGGGAACGTAGGGTTTGGGTTTTGGCTGCGAGGTCAAAGCAACGGATTGTGCGCGCGTATGCCACAAAAGCGGCCAAAATCCCGGTCGGCTGTCCAAATCTCCCGAACTCCGTGTTGTATGCAGATAGACGCCACGCGGGCATCATGGATCATAGGCCCTGAAATACGCCCTTTCAAAATCAGCGCCCGCAGATGCTCCCAATATCCATCAGCTTCTCCGAGCAACACAAGGCTTGGCGAGGCCATCCAGGCATCAATCTGCTCGACAGCTTTGTCGGTTGGGGTGGGCGGCGAGTAGATGCGCGGATGCGTGACAACTGCAAAGAATTCGTGAATACACGGCCAAGGAATAGCCCAAGGCGAAGTGCCTTCCGCCTGCTGTTTGATGCAGGTGTAGGCGACATCATGCCAAGCAGCGTCTTCCCGGTGGGCATAGACCAGGAGATTCGTGTCAATGGCAATCATCCGCCGTGCCCTTCGTAAGCCGCATCACGAATACGTTCCCACGATGCGCCAGAGAATTCGCCTTGGAGTCCATTGCCCTTGAAGGTGGCGCTACGCAAAGTGAACGGAACGCGCTGCCGATGCTCGGCCAAGGCACGACGCAAGCCTTCCTCAACCAAGGCCTTTACGGTAGTACTTTCCGCCTGCGCCACACGGCGGACTTCCTCGTAGAGCGCAGTTGCAATATCAATGGTCGTCTTCATATGGGTAACCATATCAAATGATAAGGGAATATGTCAACCACGGCACGCGCTATGAAAAACCTATGGTGTGAAGGGGTGTTGTTAGCACGGGTGCAGAAGGTTCGTGGGAACATAGGGTTTGGGTTGTGGCTGCGAAGTCACATTCCCCCGGCCCTCCGGGCCACCCCCTTCAAGAGGGGGATTGGCCAGCCTGCACCTTCCAATGCGCTTCGATGGTATCCGCAGACAGGTCGGCGCCGGAATCCCATTCGACATAATATCCGCCGTTATACACCTTCAGAAACTGTTGCGAGTTGCGAAGGTCTTCGAAGGCCTCGTCTTGAAGATACGGGGTAACATCGAAAAAGCCCAAGCGGCCATCTTCCGCGACGATACGCAATAGGCCATTGGATTGGGGATGAACTTCGGCAATTCTCATTGATCCAACCCTTTGATTGGGAACGGCTTCTTGCC
>CAIZGN010000305.1 GCA_903932505.1 Candidatus Hydrogenedentota bacterium | reverse complement strand
TCTGGATCGTGACCTTGCCAGCGGGTGCTGGCATGAAATGCTGATCACCCGTTTCTTTGAGAAAAACGGCGTGCCCGGGGGCTGGGAATCGGAAGTCACTTCGGGGGCGATGCCGCCGGAAATCCGCAGGGATCTGGACGCCATTCTCTCGGGATTGCCCGGCGAGGTTTTTCAGGCGGAGGACAGTCTCGGTTGGGCCTATCAATGCTGGCAGTCGGAGATCAAGGCGGCGGCGAACCGTCATGGTGGCAAAATCGGGGCGGACGCACTGCCTGCCATGACGCAGCTATTCACCGACGACTACATGGTTCTCTTTTTGCTGCACAACACGCTGGGGGCGTGGTGGGCGGCTAGAGTGCTTGCGGCGAATCCCCGCATTGCCCTGGAATCTCCCGACGAGGACACGGTACGTTCGGCCTGCGCGGTGCAGGGTGTGGCATGGGACTACCTGCGCTTTATCCGTGATGGGGGAACTGGGGGCTGGCGGCCTGCTGCGGGTACCTTCGATGGATGGCCCCGGGCGGCTAAAGACATCACGATTCTCGACCCCTGCATGGGTTCGGGACATTTTCTCGTGCTGGCCTTGCCCATGCTGGCGGCCTTGCGTAGTGCGGAGGAGGAGACGTCTCTTGCCGCAGCGGTCGAGGGGGTCTTGCGGGATAATCTTTTCGGGCTGGAACTCGATGAACGCTGCACTCGGATTGCGATGGCCAATCTTTCGCTGGCGGCCGGTCGGCTGATGGGCGGAAATGCTTGCTTGCCCACGCTTCATCTGGGTTGCACCGGTCGTGGCATGGAAAGCTACCACGAAAAATCGGCGTGGGTGGGCAGTTTGATGCAGGCGGTCGAGGACAAGGTGTCCGCGCCAAACGCCACACAATCCATCTTGCAGGGTGCCTACACGCTCGTGGCAACGAATGTGCCGTATCTGGCCCGGCGCAAACAGGACGAGGTGCTGCAGCGGTTCTGCGAAGAAGCCTATCCGGATGCGAAAGGGGATCTGGCGACCTGTTTCGTGGAGCGCTGCGGGGCGTTCTGTCATGCCGGGGGAAGCATGGCACTGGTCACGCCTCAAAACTGGCTTTTTCTTCGCAGCTATGCGCGACTGCGGTCAAAATTGTTGAGGACATTGACGTGGAATGCCCTTGTCTGGGTCGGGGAAAAGGGCTTCAACAGTCCTGGAGCCGCCGGGGCCTTTTCTGCCCTGATCATTGCATCGCGGATAAATGCTCCGACCGCGCACGAGTGGGCAGGGCTGGATATTCGCACGGCGGAACAGCCGGAGGACAAGGCACTGGCGTTGCGCTCGAAGGCCTTCGTGGGTTTCAGTCAAAGCGCGCAGGCGCAAGACCCCGATGCGCGGTTTTGCCTGGCGGAGAGCGGGGGTGTTCGCTTATCGGATTGGGCGGTGAGTCACGCGGGAGTGCAGACAGGGGATGCACCACGTTTCCTGATTAATTTTTGGGAAATTCCTTTTGTGCGCTTCCCGTGGATTTTTCATCAAGTGAATCCGGATACAACGTCGGCGTATGGCGGATTGAGTGCCTTGATGCGTTGGGAGGATGGGGGCGGGGCGATGGCCCGTAGCGAAAACGCGCGCATACAGGGCACTCCTGCCTTCGGCAGGCAGGGGGTGCTTGTGTGTCACATGCGGGGCCTCAAATGCGCCCGATATTTGGGTTTCGGGTATGACAACAATTCGGCGGCCATCCTCCCCAAAGACCCGGCGCACTTGTCGGCACTTTGGGCCTTTCTCTCCAGTCCGCAGTACAACGAGGCGGTGCGTGCCATTGACCAAAAGCTCAATGTGACCCCGGCCACACTGGTGAAAGTGCCCTTCGACCTCGAGTACTGGCAGCGGGTGGCGAAGGAAATCTATCCCGATGGAATCCCCGAGCCCTATTCCAATGACCCCAGCCAATGGATTTTCAACGGGCATCCCCGGGGCGCAACGCATCCACTCCAAGTGGCGGTGGCGCGATTGGCCGGATACTGCTGGCCCCGACAAACCGGTGCGGCTTTTTCGAACGGTCCCGATGTGGAGCTGGATGGTCTGGAGGGATTTGCGGATACAGAAGGAATTCTATGTCTGCATGAAACCGAAAAACAGGCGAGTGCTGCACAACGGCTCGAGAGGGTGCTTGCGGCCGCATACGGGGAAGAGTGGTCCGCTGCGTTGCGAGCGACGCTATTGGCCGGCGCGGGTTATCCGGGCCGAACCCTGCACGAGTGGCTCCGCGACGGATCCTTCTCGGAGCATTGCGCATTGTTTCGTCAGCGGCCTTTCTTGTGGCATATCTGGGACGGCCACCCCGATGGCTTTCATGTGATTGTGAATTACCACCGGTTGGCGGCGGGGAATGGTGCCGGGCGTGGGCTTCTCGAGAAATTGGTTTATGGGTATCTGGATGATTGGATAGCGGGGTGTTCCCACAGAGGAAAAGATGTCGGAAGCCTCCTCTACCACCGGGCGTCGCGATTGCGCAAACGGCTCCTCGCGATTATGGAGGGCGAACCACCCCATGATATTTTTGTGCGATGGAAAGCGCTGGGAGAGCAACCGGCTGGTTGGTCACCGGACCTTGATGACGGTGTGCGGGTCAATATTCGACCCTTTGCGACCGGCGATTCTGGGGTGAATCGAAAACGCGAAGTCGGCATCCTTCGGGTAGTGCCGAAAATCCGTTGGGACAAGGATCGGGGCCGGGAACCGGAAGTTTCGAAGGAAGACTTTCCTTGGTATTGGGGCTGGGACGAGACGACGGATGATTTTGTCGGGGGCGAGCATTTCACGGGGGAGCGGTGGAATGGCCCGCACTATTCAATGGGTCTGAAAATCCGTCGCGACGAAAAATAAAGGAAAGCCCCCGAACCGCGAACGATCCGGGGGCTGACAGACTATCGAGTCTCAGAGACTACTTCTTTTTCCCTTTGGCCTTGTCGTGCTTCTTGGTGCAGCCTTTGCGGGGCCACTGCAGGGCGGCTTGGGCGGCCGCAAAGCGCGCGATCGGGACGCGGAAGGGGGAGCAGCTCACATAGCTGAGGCCGACGCGGTGGCAGAACATGACGGAGGAGGGCTCGCCGCCGTGCTCGCCGCAGATACCGCACTTGAGGCCGTGGCGAACCGAGCGGCCCTTCTGCACAGCCATTTCGACCAACTGGCCGACGCCGGTCTGGTCGAGTGCTTCGAAGGGATCGACCGGAAGGATTTTCTTGTCGAGGTAGATCGGCAGGAATCCGCCGATGTCGTCGCGGGAGAATCCGAAGGTCATCTGGGTGAGGTCGTTGGTGCCGAAGCTGAAGAATTCGGCTTCTTCGGCGATTTCGTTCGCCGTGAGGGCGGCACGCGGCACTTCGATCATGGTGCCGACCATGAACTCAAGTTTGGAAAGCTTGTATTCCTTCTTGACGTCCTCGGCGATTTGCAGGATGATCGCTTTCTGGTCGGCAAGTTCGGTCTTGCTGCCCACGAGCGGAACCATGATTTCCGGCAGGACTTTGATCTTCTTCTTGGTCAGTTCGGCGGCGGCTTCCAGGATGGCGCGGGTCTGCATCTCGGTGATTTCCGGATAGGCAATACCAAGACGGCAACCGCGGTGACCAAGCATGGGGTTGAATTCGTGGAGGCCTTCGATACGGGCGCGGGCTTCATTCGCCGACACGCCGCAGTGGGCGGCCAAAGCCTTTAATTCCTTCTCGTCTTCGAGCAGGCTGCCCACAAATTCGTGCAGGGGCGGATCAAGCAGGCGCACGGTGACGGGCTTGCCAGCCATGGCCTTGAAGATGCCGATGAAGTCGGCCTTCTGGAACTTGAGCAGGCTCATCACGGCTTTGCGACGATCGGCTTCGTTCTTGGCGATGATCATTTCGCGCACATGGACGATGCGTTCGGGATCGAAGAACATGTGCTCGGTGCGGGCCAGACCAATAC
>CAIZGN010000304.1 GCA_903932505.1 Candidatus Hydrogenedentota bacterium | reverse complement strand
CTCGGCTCGCGGGGATGCTCGCCCTCCCGCGCTGCGGAATTACATGGATCCGGGAAGCCCCGCGCTCGCGGGGCTTCCCGGGAAAGGGAACAGTAACTAGGCTTTCTTCTTGCCGGGCACGGGAACCGGGCCGACCGGATAGGACTTCGAGAAGTCGAGATCCTTCGGCACGATGTCGAGGTCTTCATTCAAGGCCTCTTCCCAAGTGTACTTCTTTCCGGTGTACGCAGACATGCGGCCCATGATGACCGTCATTGTGCTCTCGGCGCAGCGAACGCCCTCGTTGAGGTAGGGGCCGGTGCCCATGATGCTGGCGAGCAGGTCGATGTGTTCCTGCTGGTAGGGGTTCGTTCCCTTTTCGCCCAAGTCCTTGCAATCGCTGACGCCCTTCGTACCCTTGACCCATTCGAACACGCCTTCGGCGGCACCATTGAAATGGCGCGACATGCTGGTCACGAAAACGCCGTTCTTGTATTCATAGTCGCAGGAGAAATTGTCATAGATGTCGCCATACCGTTCCTCGGTGGGCTTCCAGGCACGACCGCCGGAGGCGAACACGGAGACCGGGGGGCCCCCCATCACCCAGTTGATCACATCCATATTGTGGATGTGCTGCTCAACGATGTTGTCGCCGCACGTCCAACATTGGTTGTACCAATTGCGCAGGCGGTATTCCAGATCGCTCCAGCCTTCCTTGCGCTCGTGGCTGAAGGGCAGACTGCCGCACCAATAGGCGCGGGCCGCGACGATGTCGCCAATGGCTCCGTCCTGCAGTTTCTTGACGGTTTCCACATATTCCTGCTGGTGGCGACGCTGCGTGCCGCAAACGAAGGAAAGCTTCTTCTCTTCGGCCTTCTTGGCGGCGGCCATGAACTTGCGAACGCCTACAGGATCCACCCCGGCGGGTTTCTCGGTAAAAATCTGTTTTCCGGCGTCAACAGCCGCCGTAATGTGGTCCGGACGCGCATACGGCGGCGTGGCGTGGATGATCATGTCCACATCCGTGGCCAGCAGTTTCTTATAGGCATCCACACCGGAGAACATCATGTCGGGCTTGACGTCGACCTTCGGGTGCTTGGTGATTTTGGCAAAACCGCTCTGGGGATCCTTGAGCTTGTCCTCGAAAATATCGGCAGCCGCAACGAGCTTGAGGTCGAGATCTTTGTTGCCCTCAAGGCAATCCATGACTGCGCCGGTACCGCGACCGCCCGCGCCGATAAGCCCGATCTTGATCGTTCCCTTGCCGTTGGCCGCCTTGCCGGTGGCGGCGGTGAGAATTCCGAAACTCGCCACGGCGGATGCCTTGGTAAAGCTTCTCCGGGAAATGCCTGACTTCTCCATAACTCTTTTCCTTTCAGTGACTTCTGACATAATTCCAACCGCCGGTTTTGGCATGGTTAGCACATTTTGGCCCTGAACACAGAACACACCGCGACAAGAAAAACGGGGCTTTTCCCGCCCTCAATGTCACGGTCGCATTCTAACCTATTCCCCCCCTATTTACAAGCGCAACCGCGCAGCATCCGCTTCGTGCGTGTAACGATGAATGACTGTAAGGTAGGCATCTTGCGTGCTGCTTGGATTCGACACGAACGCCGTTTTTCGTTGATTATGGCAAAGGCCTGGCTGATGCTGCGGATGTAGCCAAAGCGGTGATTGCATCGCCGCACTCCAAATAGCGCACGACCGAGTTTTGGGTGGTCATCCTTTGGCGTGCGCATTGAACAGCCGGAACGGGGATGGTATGCTACGGGTACGTAGCGGGGCTGGAAAATATGTCATGGAATTTCATCTTTCAAAGAGTTTTTTCGCCGAAGCGGCCCACCGGAATCCTTCCGGAAACGAGCGGCAACAACGCCTGCACGGCCACAGCTATCGCATTGAGTTGCTGGCAGCAGGCCCGGCCGCGCCGGGACCGGGCTGGGTCGTGGATTTTGGCGAGTTGAAGTCACTGATGCAGCCCGTGCTGCAATTGGTCGATCATGGTCATCTGAACGAATTGCCCGGCATGGGCGAGGATGTTTCAACGGCCGGACTCGAACGTTGGGTTTTGGAGCAGGTGCAATCGCGTCCGGGTGGCCCACCCGAATGGTTCCGGGGAGCGCGCGTGACGATCATGGGCGACCTCGCGTTCCGCCCCGTCCGCCTGCCCGCCTCGGAACGCGAACATATCCCCGCGAGAATCGGCTTCGGCTTTGAGGCGGCGCAGTCATTGCCGCGCTTGCCGGATACGCATCCCTGCCGCCGCTTGCATGGACACAGCTACCGCATGGAAGTCGCGGCGACGGACTTGGATCAGTTGGGACCCCATCTTCTGGTCTTGTACGAAACCCTGGATCACCGCTACCTCAACGATGTGGAAGGTCTGGACCATGCGACGTGTGAGCGGATTTGCCGCTGGACATGGGAATGGCTCGCAGCCCGCGATGCAGGGGTGCTGGCGGTCGCCGCGCAGGAAACACCAAGCGCACGGTGTGTATATTTCGGAGATTGACAATCCATGAAAAAGACCCTTCAACACCAATTTAAGGCACTGGACAAGGCTATTCCGTTCAAAGGGCCGGAAGCCATCGAGTCCGAGTTGCTCGAGTGTTTCGATTACGAATACCACAACACGCCCTCCGGTGCCGGCATGGAAATCGTGACCACCACCGACGAATTCACGTCGGTGTGCCCTTTTTCTGGACTGCCGGATTTCGCGAGCATCACCATCGCCTATGTGCCGGATCGTCTCTGCCTTGAATTGCGCTCACTCAAGTATTACCTGCTGTCCTACCGCGATGTGGGCATCTGGTATGAGCATTTGGTCAATCGCATGTTGGAAGATTTGGTGCGGGTCTGCCAGCCGCGCCGCATGCGCATTGAGATCGCCTGCAAACCGCGCGGCGGCTTGAGCAGCACGGTTACCGCGCGTTACGGCGAAGAAATCACCGGTTCGTAAACCGCTTGTCGCGGCCCGGCCGCACATGAAAGGATCACCCCATGAAGTTGACCGTCTTGATAGCCATACTCCTCTGCGCGGGCACGGCCTCGGCCCAAACCGCACCATCGCCAACCTTCGCCGAACGTCTAGGCTGGCCCAAGGGCGCGAAAGTTGTCATCTTTCACATTGACGATGCGGGCATGTCCTACTCGTCCAATGAGGGCACCATCAAGGCGATGACGGAAGGCCTGGCCACCTCGTGCAGCATCATGATGCCGTGCCCGTGGGTGAGTGGATTTCGGGCGTGGCTCAAGGAGCATCCCGATGCGGATGCGGGGCTTCATTTCACGCTGACAAGCGAATGGGAACACTACCGCTGGGGACCGGTGGCGGGCAAGGCACAGGTGCCGGGTTTGGCCGACAAGGACGGCTGTCTGTGGGACAGTGTGGCGCTGACCATAAAAAACGCATCGGCAGACGAGGTGGAAAAGGAAATCCGCGCACAGTTGGATCGCGCCATTACCATGGGCATTCAACCGACGCATCTTGATTCGCACATGGGCACGCTTTTCGAAAGCACGGAATACCTCGGGCGGTACGTCAAGGTTGGTATCGAAAAGCAGATCCCCGTGCTGTTCCCGGGCGGGCACATGCACTACATCTCGCAGGGTGCCCCGATGCCGGTCGACGCGGCCGCAGCTATCGGTCAAACACTCTGGGACGGCGGTCTGCCGGTGGTGGACGACATCTATGCTGATACCTACGACTGGCCGCGCGCCGAGAAGACGGATCGCTTGATTGCCGTACTCAAGGGTATGGCCCCCGGCATTCTGGAGGTCATTGTCCACTGCACCGATCCGACGGAAGAGTTTGCGGCCATCAGCCCCTCAGGCGACAAGCGCAAGGGCGACCTCGAGGCGATGCTCGATCCACGCTTGAAGAAGTTCTTGGAGGACGAGGGCATCATCCGGACCACATGGCGGGAAATGAAAACCCGCCGCGACGCCTTGAAGAAATAGCATCAATGAACAATAATACAAAACGCATCTACCTTTGCGGTCCCATCATGGACTGCACCCCCGGCGAAAGCATGTCGTGGCGCGAACGTGCCAAACAGCGGCTCGCGGGACGTTTTGTAATGCTCGACCCGATGCGGCGCAACTTCCGCGACCGGGAAATCGACAGCGCGAACGAAATCGTGGAATTCGACCTGCAGGACGTGCGCGATGCCGACCTGCTCCTCGTGAATTACAACAAGGCATCCATCGGCACGGCGATGGAGGTGTTCTACGCATCACACGATCTGGGCAAGTTCGTGATCGCATTCAGCCCCGAAACCTTTCAGGACATGTCACCCTGGATGGTGAAGTTTTGCACAAAGATTCTGCCGGATCTCGAAGCCGCTCTGGAGTACATCGACCGGCATTTTTGAAATACAACACGCTTCAGCGTGCAGTTAATTGAGAAGGAAACTCAATGCATCCCTGGGAAATACTCGAAGAGCGGTGTGTTTATAAAAACAAGCACTGGCTCACCGTGCACGAACAAAAAGTGCAGCTTCCGAATGGTCTTGTCATCGAAGATTACCTGATCACCGAGGTGCCCGAGGTTGCGATGGTTTTTGCGGTCAATACCGGCGGTGAGGTCTTGCTGGTGGAACAGTACCGGCATGGCGTCCGGCGAAACCTGCTCGATTTGGTGGCGGGATATATCGACCCCGGCGAGGATCCCTTTGTAGCGGCAAAGCGGGAACTGGAAGAAGAAACAGGATACTGCGGGGGACGCTGGACGTCGCTCGGAGCGCTTTATTACGGGCCTAGCCGCCATCCCAGCCGATTCCACTACTATCTGGCGGAAGACGTGGTTCCGGACGGAAAACAACACTTCGACGACACCGAGGAACTCCGTCTCTCGACGGTTCCACTGCCTGAAATCACATCGCGCATTCACAACGGCGAGATCTGCGGCGTGTTCTCGGTGGCCGGCATATACCGGGCACTGGACGCACTACAAACGCAAAATCCGGATTGCTCGCTTCACGCAAAATGACCAAATAAGGGACGCTATTCCAGCTCCTCCAGGCCCGCGTCGATGCAATGGTTTTTGCCCTCATTCCGGCAGTGTATGGCAATCACATTCTTTCCCGCGCGCAATGTGGCAGCCGCTTCCTTGGACAGGGGGACGTAACCGTATCCCGCCGTATGCTCCGCCTCCTTCGCGGCAAGCACCCCGTTAAGGTACACCTCCGCATCATCGTCATGGTGCAGCACCAGCAGCACATCGCCCGCCGGGGCTTTCTCCAGCGTGAAGGTGCGACGCAGCCATATGTCCGGGCTTTCCCAAGGCGTGCGCGGTGTGGCATTACGTGCAGTCTTTGAACCGAGCGGCCCGGGCCCTTCCTTCCATCCGGTTCCTGCGAAGCTCTCCTTCTCCCAACCATCCGACGGCTTCTCAAAGGTATACTTCCAGACCTGCGGTTCCTTTTCCGAGGAGGGGACAATAACGCGGCAGACGGGCGGCGGCAGATAGACTGTGCTATTGGTCTTGGCGAGCCATTCCGCATCCATCTTCACCAGTTCGCGGTCATAGGTCATGAGTCCGTTGACTTCGATTTCAACGTCCGTGGTTTGCGTGTAGACCGCAGCCGACAATCCGCTTCCAATGAGCGGGCGCAGCCGGGCCACCAAGCCCGCATAACTTTCCCGCAGCGCGGCCTGATCCGTGAACGAGCGATAGCCCCAGTTCTTTTTGTCGAGCCAGCAGTGCCCTTCGATGGGCCAGCCGAGGCCTCCGAATTCACCCAGGACGGAGGCGCGGTCGTTACCCACGGGAAACATGCCCGGCCCTGGATAGTTGTGCATGTCGTGAACATCGCCCACATTGCGATCCACCCAGCCGCTCGTGGGATTCGCCAAGCGGGAGGGATCCTTTTCTTTGACCCATTTCGCCACTTCGGCGGTGTCAAACTGGCCCCAGCCTTCGTTGAATGGCACCCACATCACGATCGAGGGATGGTTGTAGAGCCCCTCGATGATCGCCTGGAATTCCTGATAGTACTCCGTCTTTGATTCCGGTGCGCGCACGATATCATCGTCGATATACCCGATATATCGGTCGCCGCTGGGCATATCCTGCCACACGAGCAACCCCAGCTGGTCACAGTGGTAATACCACCGCGCAGGCTCGACTTTGACATGCTTGCGCGCCATGTTGAAACCCATCGCCCGGGTCATCTCGACATCGTGACGCAACGCAGCATCCGTGGGAGCGGTATACAGGCCATCGGGCCACCAGCCCTGATCGAGCGGACCGAATTGAAAAAGGGGCGCGTTGTTGAGGCAAAGCCGCAAAACGCCTTTCGCATCCTTGGCCACGGAAATTTTCCGCATACCGAAATAGCTCTTTACTTCGTCCACCACCTGACCGTCGCGCTTCAACACAACCTTCAATCCGTATAGAAACGGCGAATCCGGCGACCACAATTTGGCCTTCTCAATCTGGAGGGCGAGCGGTTGCCCCAGCGGCCCAGTCACATTGCCCGCCACGGTTGTGCCGTCCAAAGCCTGAGCCTCTATCGTATCCTTCGATGAAACGTTCGACCCCTGAACGGTCAAGGACAAAGCACCTGCATCAATATCCGGGGTCAGTTTCAACCGCTGAATAGCCGTCTCCGGCACCGGTTCGATCCACACCGTTTGCCAGATGCCGGTCACGGCGGTGTACCAGATGCCTTCCGGCGTGAGTACCTGCTTGCCACGCGGTTGATACCCCGCGTCGGTGGGATCCCACACCACCAGCACGATTTCCTGCAGCCCGGAGGGTTTCAACACGTCCGTAATGTCAAAGGAAAAAGCATCGTAGCCGCCCCGGTGCGTGCCGAGTTCTTTTCCGTTCACCCGCACACTGCATTCCCAATCCACCGCGCCGAAATGCAGTAGAACCCGCTTGCCGGACCAGGCTACGGGCAGCTCGACGGTACGGCGGTACCACAACCGCTGATTGGCTTCGACCCGACCCGCCACGCCCGACAAGGCGGACTCGATGGGATAAGGCACGAGGATTTGGCCCGGAAATCGCCCGCATTTGGTCTCGGGTTGCGGAACAATCGCATAGTCCCATATCCCGTTGAGATTCAGCCACTCCGCGCGTTCCATGTCCGGTCGCGGATATTCCGGCAATGGTAAATCCGGTTTCACGTCCGCCGCCCACTGCGTGACGATATGATCTTTGTTGATGGCCCACTCAGCCTGCGCGCTCCGCGCACAACCGATCACGGCGGGAATTAGAAGTAACATTACCACGGTCTTCATTAGATGCTCTCCTGAATGGCTCCGATTTGTATGGTCAGTATCGCCCGAGCGCCGCCTGCGGTTCAAATGCCGGAGGACCCGAAGCTCAAACGTGCCTGTTGAGGTGTTGAATCAAATCCGGACAAACCGTAGAATCGAGCCGAATAGTGAAGAAAGGCGACCCCATGACGATATCACCCGTTTGTGTTGAATGGACAAAGCGGCGTAGCCTCTTCTTGTGCGCGCTCGCCTCAGTGGTCATGGCCTATGGGTGGGGCTATCGCGGCGTCGTGGGGCATGAAGGCGGGGCCATGATCCCCGGCGGCATGCTGGGCTTGGCGGTATGTCTGGGCAGCAATCGACTCGACTGGCAACGGCGCGCAGGGGTGGCAGGTCTGTGTGGGGCTGTCGGCTGGTCTTGGGGTGGCTCTCTGAGCTACATGGAGCAGACGCTGTACGCGCGAAGCGACAGCCTGCCCGACGTGCTTTACGGCTATGCCATGCTTTGCTTGTTGGGCGCGCTCTGGGCCGGAGTCGGCGGGGCCATACTGGGACTGGCGTTCACGCTGCCGCGTTCAGGATTGAGCCGCCTTGCCCGCCCCTTCTCCGCCATATCCGCCGCCTTCTTGGCCGTCTATCTGCTCCTGTATTTCAACCCGGAGTGGCGGGACCTGCTCGATCGGTACACGGCGGAACATTTCGATGACGCGGACTGGCTCGCAGCCACGATTGTCGTGCTCGTCAGCGCGGCCTATTGGCTCGTCTCGCCGAAAGAGCGCCGGGAGGCAGCCTTGTTTCTGGCCGGTGGTCTGGCCTGGTGGGTGGGTTACCTCGCACTCACCAAGATCGGCGGCCTGCGGATTGCACCGCCCTACCGCAGTGAGGGCTGGGGTGGCGTCGCGGGGATTCTTGTCGTACTGTTCTTTTATCTGCTCCGCGAGCGGAATCGCGCCGCGCTCATGCTGGGTTTGTATGGACTGGTGGGCGGGGGGATTGGTTTCCCCTTGGCCGTGTTCCTCCGTCACCCCTTGCTGCAGTCAAAAAGCGATCTCGCCTCGATCCAGTGGAAGTTGGCCGAGGAGAGTTTCGGCTTCTTCATGGGACTCGCCATTGCTTTGGGCGTGCGTCGCTTGCTGCGTGGCGGACTCGCACCAGCGAAAGAGGACGAATCGCCGACACGTCTGGACGTCTTCTCCGGTTTCGTTCTTCTGGTCGCGCTGATGTGGATGAACCTGCGCCGAACTCCGATGGCCTGGATAAACCAGTACCACGTGCTCCCGGATACCCCGACGGCGGGAATCATGCCGACCACATGGCTGCTCCTTGGTGGCTTCCTATTGACGGCTCTCGCCCTGTACGCCTTATATCTGTATGCCCGAAACGAACTCGCCATCGCGCCCTCAAGTCCCTACGGCAAAGGGGCCCTCATGCTCATGCTCATGATGTGGGTTACCGCCGTCGCCTCTTTCATGCTGATTTTTCCCGGCGCACGGTTGGGCGGTTTCCCCCTGTGCGACGCAACCCTCGTATCCCTCTCCGCTATGGGCACCCTGCTGATTCTCTCAAACCAGGCCGCCGCACAAAGCGCGGGCATCCCCGAAAACGCCCGCATTCCAGCCTCGCATGAGGTCTGGCGGGTCGGGAAAAAATATACCCTAGTCTGGGCGAGCGTTCCACCACTACTGCTCCTCTTCACCGGCCTCAGCATGGCCATGCAGGATGGCCCGGACACCAGCGCCCGCAAGCGCTTCGGTGAAGATGCCTATTGGCGAAAAATCGCACAGGTTGAAGGTGCCTGGGAAGTCGACGGGACTGCAGAAACGATGGGTGCGGTCACCCCAAAACCACTGACCGATGCCCCAAAACGTCTCGAATTTCGTCACGACCGTTCCGTCGTCTCCACAGATGCCGATGGTCAATCAGAAGCCGAGGTCCATACCTGGCAACACGCCGACTCACTCCTCTGGCTGCAATGGTACAACCGAAAGAAGGACGACCCCCGCCGCGCCTCCGTCCCACTGACAGTCACCGACGGCAAGCTCTATGTCCCATGGCCCCCGAAGGATAAGGGAGCCGGATTCCTGGTGTGCCATAAAATCGGGGGCTGATCGCCCGTACCTAAAATTACCTTTTAGCTCTCTGATGAGTATACGATGACGTTTGGGCGTAAATTACGGGAATATTTAACCGTGCTCAATAGTTGATTTGATGGGTATTCTTGTTCATATTTGCTTGAACCTACTGATTCAGCTTGCCCATACAGTTTTTCTGAATGAGCACGAGTCGGCGTTGCTAAGGATGATGACATGATTGCATTAGGATGTTTCCTGCTGTTCTCAATATCCCAGCCGGCGAGTGCTGTCGAAGCTAAGCTGGCACCGCTGGTGAACATCCTGAAGGATCCTGAAGCCCCACACGATGCCAAGTGGAAGTCCGTCCAGTCGATGATTGAACTGGGGAAGGATGTGACCCCGGCAACCATTGCCCTTCTGGATGTCCCCACCGACAACACCCGATACTACGCCATTCGCGTTTTGGATGGGGTCGCCGATCTTCGGGCCGTGGTGCCCTTGTCCCGCCTACTGGCGGACACCACCTACATTCAGCGCCGCTATGCTGCAACAGCCTTGGGGTGGATAAAAGATCCCGCAGCCGTACCCGCGCTCAAGAATGCGCTGTCTGACAAGTCCTACGTTCGAAATGATGCCATGCTGGCCTTGGCCCGGATTGACCATCCAGACGCGAACACAGCGTTGAAGGAGCAGTTTTTTGGCAACAAGACCGCAGATCTGGATCTATTGGTGGAACTAGACTCCCTCCCTGTCAAGCCAGACGTTCCATTCAACATTCATTACCGGATCCGCAATGCAACCGACCGTCCCACGGCCATTACGATCCAAGCACTCAAATCCCCCGGGCGGGTCGTTGTACAGGATACCACCGGGCGCTTCGTTCCTTGGCTCGCTCAAGGCCCAAAGGATCCTGCGGGGGCCCACGGTGAACCTGTGCGCTTGGCTCCCAAGGAAACGCTTTCGGGCACCTTCCAGGCAGCCCTGCGTTCTTGGGTGCCAGAGGATGAGGATGATGTGCGGCATTATGGGAGCGTGGCCCGCCCCTTGCTGGATTTTGGGAAAGGCACCGCCCTTGTGCAAAAGCCCGGCGACTATACCCTGTGCCTGGTGCTAGAACAGAGTGCGGATTTCGCAAAAAATCTGTGGGACGGAGTTGTTCCCGAGGCGATGCTGCGTGATTTTCGGCCACTGAAGGCCGTGTCCAACACGGTACCTTTCAGTATTGCGCCGTAGTGGTGTGTACTTTTTTCTTCAACACATTAAGGCAAGAAACACGAGGGAGAAACTTATGAAAACCTTGAAGAGTGCCCTGCTGATTGCGTTTGCGGTATGCCTGCTTGCACCAGCTAACGGCGCAGCCAATGACTATGAAGACGGGCGTGGCCCCACCATAAATTCAACAGGAGCGCCGGCCATTCGCTTATCTGCCCCGGCAAAGACACGGATTACGAAGAGCGGAAGCTCTTACCAATTCCGCACGGATTCGGGACCGGATCTGGACTTCTATCAGAATTGCGATGGTGGCGACAACGTCATTGAATTCACGATTACAATCTCTGATGTGGATATCACCACGATAAGCTCTGCCCGGCTCACCTTGGCGGTTTGGGACGTAGATTATGACTGTTCTGGTTCTCCCTGCGAACGGGACACCATTTCGCTAAATGGCACTCCATTGACCACGCCCATGCCTTACCTCACTGGGGCCAACGACCAGTGGAGTACAGTAAGCTTTGAAGTGGATCCCCTGAGTCTGGTATCCGGGGATAACCTGGTTCATATCGACATTGACACGCTGGGAGGCGGATGGTGTGTGGAGTGTGATTGGGGCCAGTTGGAAATCATTGCTGATTCCAATGTGCCGGAAATTGAAGAGATCACCGTAGAACCCGAGCTACCGATGACCTTGCATAACGTGACCTTGACGGCCAAGATCAAGGAGGTGGAGGGCTATACGATTAATGGCGTCGACTGGGTGATCACGGATGTAAAAACAGGTAGCATTGACTCGGCTGAGTCCAGTGTCAATCCCTATTCCTTCACCCCCGCAGAGGGTCTGCATGGACTTAAAGAGGCCTCCGCTTATCTAACCTTCACCAAGGATGACACGGGCGAAGGAGATATCGACGAAAAGAGCAAGCAGTTCAAGATTTTTTTTGAAAAGGATGTTGTCTCGGGCGGTTCCCCCTACTGGTTTCAGTACTGGAAGCGAGACACGGCGGTTCCAGGCATGACCGATTTCCTCTACGGCACTGCCGGATACGGCGTGTTTGAACCAGCAACCGGCACCCTGAAGCTTGGTCAACCGGCCGGTGGAATCCACTATCCGGGCGGATACACCATCGGAGGCATCACCTTTGGCGGGGCCGAAGGAATTGATTGCGCGGCCGAAGTTTGCGCCCACGAGTCCTACCACAAACTGGTCTACGACACCATGCGAGGCCAGCCCGATGCTGATGGCGACGAGTTGCCGGATGACTACGAAACCAACACTTCAATGACTAAAATCGACGACCCCGATACCCACAATGTGGCAGGGATTCGCGGACACGCCTCCTATGGTAGTTATGGCGACCAGGAATGGATGGCCATGCAGGCGGGAGACAAGAAAAAGGGTACCGTGGAAAACGACTGGGCCAATCCCGGAAAGCAAACCGTGGGTGCCAAGACTTTGCTCCGTTCGACGCTTAGCAAGGTGCGCGTCACAAAATCAGGTACTGCGCCTGTGCCCTTGTACTCCGATCATGCCACTGACACGGATGGCAACGGGCTCTTCGACGAACTGACCATATCCACCGCAGTGGAAGCGCCAACCGCTGGCTGGTACGCACTGACTGGCACTCTAAAGGGCTCCGGTGGCGAACCGGTGGCGGAAACCACCGCACTGGTAGAATTGGAAGCCGGGTGGAATATTGTGGACATGACCTTCGCCGGTCAGGAAGTCCACCACTCCAAAATCACGGGACCGTACACATATTCGTACGTGTTTGCGAATGAAGACGGCGATGCCGCCCTTTCCTTTCCATCCATCTACCAAACCAGCGCCTATCCCCTTACCCAGTTCGAAGGAGCTCAAGCATCGCTCACGGGCCAATACGCGGACGCAGGTCGGGACTCAAACGCAAACAGCCTGTTTGATTCGCTGGATCTTACCGTGGGCGCTGTAGTAAGCAATGCCGGCACCTATACCCTCGGTGCCTTCCTTTATGATGGTGATGGAAATCCGCTGCTTCACGCTCAAACCACCAACACCTTGAGTGTCGGGACACAGGACGCGGTGCTGTCGTTCCCTGGTTTATCATTGGGCATGCGCCAGAAAAATGGCCCCTATCAGATCCGAAACGTTACGCTTGTCGATTCGGAAGGAAATCGGGTCGATTATGCCGATCAACCCGGACAGACCCAGTCCTATGCGTACACCAGTTTCGAAGGACCGGCCTTCTTTGAAGGCGAAACTACCGACCGGGGATCCGATACCAACGCGGATGCCCTTTTCGACTCATTGGACGTCACCACCCCGGTGAACGTACGCCAAGCAGGCCAGTACGCCCTCTCAGGGACGCTCTGCGATAGCACCGGTGCTCCCATTGACGTGTTCAGCGCCGGATTAACCCTTGATGTCGGGTCGCATGAGGTGACCCTGTCATTTGCGGGTATTAAAATAGCCCGGCACGCCGTGCAAGGGCCCTATCAGGTGCGGGATATCGCCCTGCACTTTGGGAATACGCTTGGCGCGCTTAAGTCTAATCCATATACCACCAACGCGTATGCCGTTTCAGATTTCATCGCCCCCACCCTGATGCTGACCAACACCTTCTCCGAGGAGGGGTATGATGAAACCGCCGACGACTTGTACGACCAGCTAATCATTACCGTGGGCGCGAAGATACAGGTTGGCGGGGACTATGCGGTCAATGCACGCCTAATGGACAAAGATGGCGTGGAAATCGACTGGGCCTCTTTCTCGAGTTATTTTGCCACCCCGGGCGATATCACGCTGCCACTCAGTTTTAGCGGTGCGGCGATATTGGCGAATGGAAAGTCAGGCCCGTATTTCGTACGCGACCTCTATGTCTATTCCATCTACAATGTAGGAATCAACGATGGAATCCAGAACGCATTCACGACAAAGGCCTATCGCTGGCCAAACAAGAACCTGCCGCCGATAGCCCAGGCGGGTCAGGATCAAACGGTGGTGTCCGCTTGCCATACCTCCGACGGGACTCAGGTGACGCTTGATGCCTCGGAATCGTCAGACCCGGAAGACGATACGATAACCTACGAATGGGTCGGCCCCTTTGAGGGGAGCCCCGCTACCGATGCCAGCGTTACGGTGAAACTTCTGGACGGCTGCCCCGGCACCTACCCCATTACCCTCGTGGCAAGCGACGCCAACGGCCCATCGATTCCGGACCAAGTGCTAATCACCGTGAATCCTGCCCCGCCACGGGCGGAATTTCAAGCGAGTCAGACGCTGTTTAGCGCTCAAGCCGAGGTCTCTTTCTCGGATCTCTCCCAGCAGGGAACGCTGCCCATTACCGCATGGACATGGCGTTTGGGGGACGGTTCCACCAGTACGGAAAGTAACCCCAAGCATCGGTACGCCCAACCGGGAATCTACACCGTGGCATTGAAAGTATCGTCGGGCGCGGGTTCAGACTCCGCGGCGAAGATTAATTACCTCAAGGTAACCGAGGCTGAACCGGTGGTTACCTTCACTGCATCACCAGAGGATGGAACCGCACCTTTGACTGTCCAATTCACCGATACCACCACCCCAGGAACACTACCCATTACAGGGCGTTCCTGGCAGTTCGGCGACGGACAGACCGCACAAGGCGAATCCGTGAGCCATACCTACACCGAGCCTGGTGACTACACGGTCACGCTGACCGTGAACGTACAGGCTCAAGCCTATACCGCCCAAAAGACGGTGCACGTGGGGCAACCCGTCAGCATTGAAGGTGAAGGCGAGACCGAGGGCGAAGACACTCCGGCACCGACTACCCTGAAGCAGAAATTGGGTTGTGGCTCCTCAGACATGCCCCAAGAAGGATGGGCTACCGATGTGCTCTGCCTTGTTGGGTGTACCGTCGTATTATTGGGACAGCGCAGGCGGGCATCGCAATCTCGATAGACCTTCTTTGTAGGTTACAATCCGGGGCGGGTATGAATCCCGCCCCGGATTCTTTGTTGTCCGTCCATTTAAAAAAGCGCAAACCTAATCGGTTTTTCACAGACAAAATTGGGGCTTTTCAAATCCTCTTGCTCCTGCTATAATGTTAAGGTAAATACTGAAAAAACTTATCGTGGAAGGAGAATGCAGATGGGTATGCCAATGGGACGCCGGACGTTTATGGGTGCGAGTGCGGGACTGGCTGCAGGGCTGGCTTTGTCGACAGGGGCGGAACCGGCCCCCGCGCGTATCGGGGTGATCGGCACGGGAAACCGGGGAACCCATCTGTTGAGCATTCTGGTCAACCTACCCGAGGTTGAGATTCGCGCGGTGTGCGACCTCAAGCCGGAGGCCGCCCAACTTGCCGCTGAAATGGTTGAAAAATCGAGCGGCAAAAAACCGACCATGTACACAGCCGGGGAGCTGGACTATCAGAATCTGCTGGCCCGGGATGATATCGACGCGGTAATCATTGCCACCTACTGGCAGTGGCATACCCGCATGGCGGTGGATGCCATGAAACACGGGAAATATGCCGGGGTTGAGGTTCCAGCCGCGCTCACCTTCGAAGAATGCCAAAGTCTGGTGGACACTTATGAGCAGACCAAGGTGCCATGCATGATGCTGGAAAACTGGAGTTTCCGGCGCGACAATCTGGCCCTGCTCAACATGAAGCGCAAAGGGCTCTTTGGCGATATCGTGCATGTGCACTGCGCCCACTCCCACAACTGCATCGATCACTGGTTTTTCGATCCGGAGGGCAATATCCGGTGGGGCGGCGAGTTCTTGGTCAACCGGAATTGCGACCAGTATCCTACGCATAGCCAGGGCCCGGTGCTGAGCTGGATGGACATCAATTGCGGTGACGCCTATGCGACCATCAGCTCGGTGGCCACCGAGTCCCGGGCCATCAACGCCTATTTCGCGCGAAAATTCGGTCCGGATCACCCCAGTGCAAAGCGCACCTACAAGCAGGGTGATATTGTCACCTCGACCATACGCACCCAAAACGGCAAAACGCTGATCATCAATTATGACATGCAGCTTCCGCGCCCGTATGACAACCGATGGATGCTCCAGGGGCTGCTGGGGGTCTACAGCGAAGACCGTGAATCGGTCTATGTCGAGGGGCGCAGCCCGAAATACCACGAGTGGGAGCCCTTTGCGCCCTATCAGCAGGAATTCGACCATGCGTACTGGAAGAGTATGAGTGAAAAAGAACTCGCGATGGGGCACGGTGGGACGGATGTAGTCGAGCTGAAGCTATTTTTGAAAGCGGTGCGGGAAAAGACCCAAACTCCTATCGACGTTTACGACTCAGCCACCATGAGTAGCATTATTCCACTTTCTGAAGCCTCCATCGCCCAAGGCAGCAAGCCCATTGAGTGCCCCGACTACACCAAAGGTGCATGGAAAACGAGAAAACCCGCCTTTGCACTTGATGTTTAGCCTCGTTTTCATGGGAAAGGACATCACGCCATAAAATTGTACCATCATGGTGATATTAGTGCATAATTGACGCTAAGAATTGGCAACGAAAGGGACAGCACACTATGATCCGTATGACGAATTTATTCGACGGAACCAGTCTACAGTTTCGGCTTGTTTTGTGGATGACAGGGAGCTTAATTGTCGTCCTGGGGATTACCCAAATCCTGATTCTAACCATGACCAACCGGAATAGCCGGGCTCAGGACGATTCAAACGCCCGCGAACTCGCGCGCAGCGTCTCCGATGCCATTCAAGCCTACGGTGAAACCGGAAGCATGGAAGGTTTGGAAATCTTCCTGAAAAACGTCAATCCCAAGCCCAAAGACGCCAAGGGAGGGGAATCGCAGAAGGATGTGGTGCTTGATGTGCACGCTGTTCGCAGTCCCTTGACCGAAGCAGATTTTAAGCCCCGCGAGGGCGGGCAGCCCCGGGATGATGCCGACCGCGAAGTGCTGGCTTCGGGCAAAGAGAAGTGCGTCGAAGACCCTGCGAATCATACGGTTCGATACGTTTTCCCCTTGCTGCTGGAAGAACACTGCACCGCCTGCCATAGCAAGTCCGAAGGTTCCAAAGTCCTCGGCTTGGCGAGCGTCAAGCTTAGCACCGAAGTCAACGACTTGCGTACAAGAGACGCCGGTCGCCTGATCTTCGCGATTTTCCTCGGCGCGATCTTGCTTGAAACGGTTTTGCTCATCATTGTGGTCTTCCGCAATGTGGTTCGCCCACTGCGGGAAATTACGCAACAGTTGGACTCAGACGCCGGGAAGATGCTTGAGGCCTCAGAGAAGGTTTCCGCCATGGCGACGCGCTTGGCGGATCTGGATCGGGATCAGGCTGCCTCGGTGGAGGAAACCTCGGCCACACTCGAGCAGATGTCTGCCATGGTGCAGACCACGGCCGAAAACACCGGCACCGCAACAAAGGTTTCGCGCGAAACGCTGGTTGTTGCGGAAAAGGGGCAGTCCTCCATGCAGCAAATGACGGTGGCGATGAATTCGATTCGGCAATCCTCCAACGAGACCATGCCAATTATCCGAACCATCGATGAAATCGCATTCCAGACCAATCTGCTGGCGCTCAATGCGGCGGTGGAAGCCGCGCGGGCGGGTGAAGCTGGACGCGGATTCGCGGTCGTGGCTGAAGAAGTGCGCAACCTGGCATCCCGCAGCGCCCAAGCCGCCCGCGATACCACCGCAAGACTTGAAGACTCCCGCGCAAGTTCCGACCAGGGCTTTACCGTTTCAGAGCAGGCGCAGCAGGTTTTGCAGGAAATGGGAACCGGCATCAACCGGGTGGTCAAGCTCATTCAGGATATCAACACCGCCGCAAACGAGCAAGCCCAAGGCATTACCCAAGTGACCATTGCTGTGAGCCAGATGGACCAGGTAGCCCAAGAACGGGCCGGCTACTCCCAGGAAACGCTCGAAACAAGTCAGCAACTCGCCGAACAGGCAAACACCTTGCAAGAAATGGTCTTCACCCTCGGCCGGATGATTGGCTTCACCAATCGGGATGGCGAGATTGCCGAGGACTACTGAGTCCTACCGGACGCATACAGTGAATGGTAGGCCGCGTAGTTGCCCAGGACGCGACGCACATAGTCGCGGGTCTCGTCAATCGGAATGGTCTCGACGAATTCGTCCAGCGAACGCGTCGGTGCGCCCTTTCTCCACTTGTCGCAATTGCCCGGCCCTGCATTGTACGAGGCCAGGGCATAGGCAAGGTTTCCGCCTGAACGATCTATCATCTGCTTGATATAGACCGTGCCCAACCGTAAGGAGTTCCTGGGCGAGCTCAGGTGTTCGGCCTGTTCCGGGGAGATTCGGGAATCCTTGGTTCCCAACCAGCGTGCTGTGGTCGGCATCAGTTGCATAACCCCCACTGCGCCAGACCGCGAAACAATATCAGCACGAAAGGTGCTCTCCTGTCTCGCAAGCGCGAGTACCAGAAAGGGATCCACGCCGATTTCGCGCGCGATCGTAGACGCGGTATCCCAATAGGCCAGCGGGTATTCCAACGACAGCCGCAAGGGATCGCGGGGTTTTTCCTCTATTTCCGGGTTTCGCGCCAGGTAGAATTGAAGGGCCGTATGCGAATATCCGGCGCTTGCAATTGCCTGATAAGCAATTTCCGAAGAAGCGCGGGAGCTAAGATGCTGAAGGAGATATAAGGCTTCCCAGCGCCCCGCCAGCAGACCATGGTCACCGAAAAACCGCAGCCGTCGGAAACAGGCCTCATCGGAAGGAGGCGGGGGCGATTCTTTCAGCGTAACGCCCTCGTAGGGCTGCAAGACCGGATTCTGGCCATCCACCCGCAGATTTTGAAAACGGTCTGCGGGTAGTGCCATGCGTTCGTGGAGCAGTTGTAAGGCGCGATGGCCATAATACTCACCGAGTGAACCCTGCATCGCCGCCATGAGGTTGAGTCGCTGCTGTTGCTCAGCCTCCACCCCGGACGCCAAGCCCGCCGCGCGATAGTAAGCCTCCGAAACAAAGCGGCTGCCCGTAAATTTCTGGCCAAGTTCCGTGTAGGCCGCCGCAGCATCCTCTTTGCGCCCCAGTTCGACCAAGAGGCCCGCCAGATTCATCTGCGCCTCGGCCGCGCGCGGGTGGGTGGCATGTTCTACAGCCAGTTCCCGATACAGCGCGAGCGCCTCTTCCCGACGGCCTTCGCGCTTAAGAAACTGCGCCAGCCACCACAAACTGTCCCCAGCCTCGCGGCTTTCAGGCGCACCCTGAACCACTAGGCGCAGCAGGGCTTGCGCCTCGTCATAATTGTGCAGGGCTGCGGATGTGCGCATCGCGTAGAGCAGCCAGAGTCGGGCCCATGGATTCGCGGTGTTCGCCTGAAGGAGTGCCGTGACCCAAGCAAGACGCTCCGGCAAGGCCTCCTTCCCGACAAGCCGCTTTTCCAGCGAGGGGAAGTCCACAGTTGTGCCATCCGCCCCGCTCAGGCCGGGTGCGGAGGCCAGTATCTCCTGAGCGTCCTTGTAGGCGCTGGAACGCAGAAATGCCTCCAGCGCGGCCTGCCGGTCCTGCATTTCCGGTGACCGGCGTAATAAATTGGCGGCATCTGTTCGCTTCTTCAGCCAAATCGTGGTGCTACAAAGATTCCGAAACCATGCATACGCCTCCCCGGTCTCGCCGCATTGCAAACGGTTCTCAGCGGCTATCCAGGCAGAATCCTCCATCCACCACGGCTGCGGCTCCACCGCCAACGACTCCGCGAACAACGGAATCGCGTCTTTCCCCTGCCCCGCCTTCTTCAAAGCCATCGCCCAT
>CAIZGN010000303.1 GCA_903932505.1 Candidatus Hydrogenedentota bacterium | reverse complement strand
CTGAGACCTCATCTAAGGTGCAATCCGGGCTGATTGTAGCATAAAGCTGACCTTGGACAACAGCGAGAGTCAACCCGCACCCCGGTGCGGCTGACGGGCAGGCTGCACACGGGTCGCATGACACGGTATCGGTGCTAAAATGGGGCACCGCAAACGCCCTTCTTTGCACTGCACACTTGGCTGTCACTAACCGTCACCGGAGCATTCTGTGAGACGCTACACCCTCTTTGCGCTGCTGCTCATGTTCGCCATGCCCATGCTGGCCCCCACGACGGTCGGCGCAAACACCCGCGCCGGCACGCCTGTCCTCTTCCGCGAGACTGGACACACCCTCGCTTACGGCTTCCGCCAGTTTTTCGATGAACATGGCGGTCTGCCCGTCTTCGGCCTGCCGCTCACTGAGGTGTTTGGCGAAGCGGGGCGTCCGATCCAGTACTTTGAACGCGCCCGTCTGGAATGGCACGGCGATTTGGGCCTTGTGCAGGTGGGCCTCCTTGGGCGCTGGGCCGCCGAAGGGCGGCGTGACCATCCCGCCTTTACCCAGGTCAGCGCTGCGCCTGTAGGTGGCGTCTTCTTCGTCGCTACTGGACACACGTTGGCTGGCCCTTTCCTCGCTTTCTGGCGGCAGAGCGGCATCAGCACCTTCGGCCTCCCCATCTCCGAACCCTTCGAGGAACTGAATGACCAAGATGGGCGGGTCTACACGGTGCAGTATTTTGAACGGGCGCGCTTCGAGTTGCACCCCGAACAGCCCCCAGCTTACCAGGTGCTCCTGAGCCACCTTGGGCGTCAGTACCTCGCCGCGCACCCCGCTCCCGCTACAGCGGTGCAACCTGTGGATAACGCCGCCCGCGCTTGGGAAAGCCTGCGCCCGACGCGGGTGCGGCTCCCGCGTATCGGGGTGGATCCCATCCCCGTAACGCAGGCATCTTGCCTGCCTCCCCGGGTTTCACGTCCACCCCAACCCTCCCCGTCATTTCGAGCGATAGCGAGAAATCTTATCTCCGACAATAGCGTCTACCCAGACAAACAGCGTCTCCAGATTTCTCCTCATTACATTCGTCGAAATGACAATTCGTGCGGTGGTTCATCTGGCCCCACTACCTCATCCCCCACCCAACCTCACACATAACTCGCATTCGGATGGAAGGACACGACTGCGCCGGTGGTACCTGTGGGGTAGTACTCCCCGGCTTCGGTCACCGTGACGCCGATACTGTCGGTTGCGCCCAGCACGTCGAGCAGGACTTTGTTCAGCTGCAGGTTGGGCATGCCCGGATACCCGGGTGACCAGCGCTGGCCTTGTTCCTCGCTGAGTCCCAAGAGTTTGCGCAAGTGGACGTGCATGTATTGGGCCATGTCTTCCGCCACGCGGTCCGAAAGCCCCTGAAGGAAAAGTCCGGAGAGGGTGTCGCGCCGCTCGCGGAAGGCGTCCAAGATCGGCAGGATGGATTGGCCTGAACTGGCGATCTGCAAGCCGATTACATCGAGGGCACCATCGCCCCGGGTTCGAAAATATTGGGCGGCGGACACGATGTCGGCATCGCCCATACCCACGACCGGTGAGAAATCGAAACGGCACAGCTCTTCGGCGGTGTTTTCCGGGGCCAGCACCACCACAGTGTCCCCCTCGGCGTAGCAGGGGTACAAACCGGCAACGCCGACCGGACGAATCCAGCCCTCGTCGTCGGCGCGGGCTATCCATTCCTGGGAAAGTACTTCGAGCTCTTCCAGTGTGTGTCCGGCCCGCTCCCGCATCTTCGTGCCACCGTAGCGCCAATTGAGCGAGAACAGCGAACGCTTGTCGATGTGTTCGGCGAACTCGCGGAGTGTGAAGTCGAATCGATGGGCGTGGAAACGCGGCTCAGCCGGGAAGGGCGCGTGATCCTGCGGCACATCACGGCGCGGCAGCGTCGCTAGAAGCGTCTCTATCTTCGCGTCCTTTTTCTGTGCGCGCTCCAGGCGTTCCTGCAATTGTTCGCGGTTCTTCTCGCATAGATCGGTGCGATCCTCCGTGCCCATCCACTGGTTCATGACATTGACGCCGTCCATCGCCGTGCGACAGTAGAACACGTCCCCGCGCATGTCAGCAGGGTTCTCGCGACCGGCCATGGCAACGTAGGCCGCATGCCGGGGACTAACCGCCGCACCACCAATAAGGATGGGAAGATTCACCCCTTGTTCCTCGGCCATCTGCGCCACGGTAATCATATGGTTCGAGGTTTGCACCAGCAGTGCCGACATACCGATGGCGCATGCGTTATGCTCCTTCGCCGCATCGATAAATGACTGCAGCGGCGTCATCGCCCCGAGATCGATGACGCTATACCCGTAGTTCTCGAGCAGGGTACGCGCGAGGTCTTTGCCGATGGAGTGCACATCTTGGTAGACCGTCCCGAGTACCACCGTTCCCTTGGCTTCAATCACCCCGCCTTCGGCCTGCCCGGAAAGGTGTCGCAGATAGGCCTCGATGAAACCCATGGCCTGGCGCATGACATCTGCGGACTTCAGCAAATGCGGCAAAGACACCTCGCCACGACCGAAACCATCGCCAAGTTCCTGCATCGCCTGCATGAGATACTGGTTCACAAAATCCAGAGGGGCGTACCGTTCCAGCGCCTGCGCCACCTGCAACACGATGAGGTCGGCATAGGCGTAGGTTTTCCCCTGAAATTCCAGGGTGCCTTCCTTGCGCTCCTTGAAGCCGTCCTTGATCTTCTCCACCACGGCCGCTTCCGCGCTCAGGTCGTCATAGTTGGTGCGGCGCTGCGTTACCTGACCCCGTCGCGCTTCGGCAATCTCCTCCAATTCCGCATAGGCGTCCATGTCCCGCTGCATGATAATCCGAAGTCCCAGGTCGTAATCCTTGGGTTCAAGATTCTCGACGAACGTGTAGTGATTGGGGTTGACGATGGCGGCATCCAGTCCGCGCTTGCGCCCCTCGTCCAGATAGACCGAGGTCAGGACCATGCGCATGTACGGTTTTTTGGCCAGCCCGTTGGTCAAATTGCCGACGCCCTGAATGGTCTTCAAGCCGGGATAGCGCTTCTTCAGCTCTTCAATGGCTTCGAGCGAGGCGAGCGCGAAATTGGTGGCCTCATCCGGCTCCGAACCGATGGGGAAGACGTTGACGTCAATGAAAAGCTGTTCGATCGTAACCCCATGTTCTGTGCGCGCCCGCTCGATAATCTGTTCGGCCAGATCCACCTTCTCGTCCTTCGAAGCGCCGGGGCCTTTCGGGCCGGTGCACAAACCCACATACATGGGGTAGTGCGCCCGGGTCGGCTCCATGACCGCGTCGATTTTCGAGAGACCGGGGGCCACCTCCTCCATCGACACCGAATTCAAAATCGGTCGCCCCGGATACACCTTGATGGCTTCTACCAGCGCGTCGTGCTGAAACGAATCGAGGCTCATGGCCCCCGCGAAATTGGTCGTTTGCGAACGAACGACGGTCTTGAGCGCCTCGACCGTGTCCATCTGATTCGAATCCATGCACACATCGATGATGGTGCAGCCCAAGTCCTGCACTTGCTCGCGCACTACCTCTTCGAGCACGTCGTGGTTCACGCCCTGCTCGTTTTCGACCGCGTCACGCACCGCCTTCGACCCGCGCACATTGAGTCGTTCGCCAAACCGGATGAGGGTCTTCGAACCGTCCAGCAGCACCGCTTCCTGCGGGCCGGACACATAGCACCCCTTGTCGCGCGTCCGTGCGCGGGGCTTAAGTTCCCGCACTGCCTCGGACACGCAGCGAATATGATCGGGCGTAGTGCCGCAGCATCCGCCCACCACGTTAACGCCATATTCGGACGCGAAATCATGCAGCAGCGACGCGAAACGCGCTGGATCGAAATCGAAGACCGTCTTGCCGCCGACCGACTGCGGCAGACCCGCGTTGGGCACCACGCTAATCGGCACCGGGCAGGTGCGCGACAGTTTTTCGACGGTCTTGAGCATGAGATCCGGTCCGATGGAGCAGTTGATGCCGAAGGCATCAATGCCGATACCATCCAGCGTGACTTGGGCCGCGTGGATGTCTGTGTGGAAAATCTGCATACGGGAGAACTGATCCACGGTGACCTGCGCCATGACGGGCAGGATCTTGTTTTTCTCCGCCATCGCCTGTTTGCCGCCAAAAATCGCCGCCTTGAGCTCGAGAACATCCTGCTGCGTCTCGTAGAGCAGCACATCCGCCCCGCCGTCGATGAGGCCGCAGGCCTGGATGCGGAAATTCTCCTGTATTTCCTCGAAAGTGGCCATGGTAAGGCTGGCACGGGTGCTCGACACCACGCGGTTCGATGGCCCGAAGGAACCCAAGACCCACAGCGGGCGACCCGTATAATCGGGACTCTTGCGATAGGCTTCGCGTGCCTCGCAGGCAAGTTCCGCACCCCGCCGACTCATGTGGTAGGAGAGATCCGGAATCGAGATAGTCCTTGGATCGATCCCGTAGGGGATTTTCTCAAAAGCGCTCAAATCGAGACCCGAAAAATCATATTCCTGCAGGCGATAGGGGGAGGCACCGAAGGTGTTGGTCTCGACCGCCGAGGAACCGGCCCGGTAATAGGCGAGATGAATGTCGCGGATTGCCTGGGGTTGGGAAAAGACCAGCAGGTCGGACAGCATCTTGTAGGGAGCCCCACCGTAATGCTCATCCCCGAGCTCGAGTGCCTGGATCATGGTACCCATGGCACCATCAATGCACAGGATATTCTCCTTCAAATAATCACGAAAAGTCATCCGGTCCTCTCTTCCAAGATGGCAGGGCCACCATCGTAAATTCATCATAAATAGCGGCGCGGACAGAATCCGCCTGTGAAGACCCCTATTTTGACACCATTTGCGGGGTGTTCACAAATTGACCGCCTTTTCCCTTCGCCCAGTCCGGGCTTCCGCATCCAAATTTGGGGCCTTGCTAGAGCGGGTATGCAGAAGGTCAATTTTTCTTCTTTTCGGCATAGGGGGTCTATCCCCCGATAATCGCGGCAATCTTGAGTGGCATCCAGCCTCCCTTTGCCCTATCAATAAATGTCTGGAACAGGCAAGCAAAGGATGGACTGGATGCACCTTGTTGTAATACGGTCTCAGATTGAAAAACACAAGGAGTTTGCGTTTGGCAAGACACGTTGGACTGCGGAGGATCGGGAATGTGTAAACCCTGTGATCACCACAACCCCAGTTGCCTTTTCCCTCAACTTATTTGTATGCTCCCACATGCAACAACGCATTTGAGGGTCTCACAATGGCCGTAAGAAAAGCAGTGATCACAGCGGCGGGCCGTGGGCCACGCCTGTACCCCGTGGCGGATACCGTGCAAAAGGGCATGTTGCCCTTGCTCGACCGGGACGGCATCGCAAAGCCGTTGATCCAAATCATTATCGAGGAAGCCATCGAAAGCGGGGTGGAAGAGGTCTGCCTGGTGGGGGCGCCCGGCGATGAAGAGCAATATCGCCGCCTTCTGACACAATTACGCGACGGTCTCGATTGCGCGTATGGCGGAGCCGCTTGGGCAAAGACCCAGGCGCAAGCCTTGGATGACCTCCTGCGTCGCCTCTCCTTTGCCGTACAAGAAGAGCCGATGGGCTATGGCCACGCCGTGTACTGCGCAAAATCCTTCGTGAACGGCGAGGACTTCCTCCTCATGCTTGGTGACCACGTCTACATCTCCGCCGACCCCGAACGCCGCTGCGCGCGGCAGCTGATTGAGTTGGCAGAGCGCGAACACTGCCCGGTCGCAGCGGTCAACCCCACCCGAGAACACTTGGTTCGCCTGTATGGCACACTGAGCGGCAAACGTGCCGGAGATCTCGCGAACGTTTACGAGATCGAAAAAATCGTCGAAAAGCCCTCACTGGGCAAAGCCGAGCTGGAATTGCAGACCCCCGGCCTGCGGGTGGGACATTATCTGTGCTTCTTCGGCATGCATGTACTCCCCGCACGCCTGTTTGACTATCTGGAAGCAGAGTTGTGGAACGCCCAGAGTGCGGGAGGCGATTGCCAGCTAACCCCGGCCCTCCAGGAACTCGCCAATCGCGAGCGCTACCTCGCGGCGGAACTGCGCGGAACACGCCACGATATCGGCGCACCCTTCGGCATGCTATACACGCAGATGGCGCTGGGGCTCGCCGGTCGCCAACGCGACCTCATGCTGTCCGGAGTGGTGGAACTCTTGTCGGGCGCGGCACAGCGTCCCGATGGACCATGAGGCGAAGCCGTGAACAACCCGTTTATCGATACCATTCAAAGCACAGATCCCGAAGTGCGCAACCGATCCTTTCAGGATCTCTGCGCGCCCCTGTCCTCTGCTGAACTCTTTGATTGCGCACGCGCGCTCGAAACTTTTCGGCGAGGCTCCGATAACCTCTACGAACGGGTGCGCGCCGCTCTCTTTCTCCACGCCATCCACCGCTTCCTCCTTTCCGAATCCGGCGATTATCCCGAAACCGGGGTGCTGCCCTTTGAGGGCTTTGCCGACCTGCTGGACCGACGTTTTGAAGCCGCCATCGCCCGATTCCTGGAAACGATGGAACGGCAGGGGCCCAATGGCACCCTGTTCAGCGCGCTGGCCGAGGCCTATCACCATCTGTCCTTTCAAACGCTGCTGGGGCAGGTGCGCAAGAGCGTGCGCGAAAGCCGGGGCAACCAATGGATGTTCCGCGTGGGGCACGCCGATGCCCATCCACTGCGAATCCGATCCGAAATGCTTCGTCGCGACAAAGGCGTGGATTTGTTCCCCGTGCTCGCCGAATACACCCCCGTCCGACTTGACCTCAGCCACAGCGGCTGGTCCGATATTTTCTTCCTCGGAATGGACTATCCCGAGGGCGCGCGCGTACTCAACATCTCCGTCGATCTGGGGGTCTGGGGCCGAGATCAGGAACTGCGTCCGCCGGTGGAGAGCTATGTGCGCATACTGCCGGAGCCGCTCTTGCGCCTCACCAGTATCGACCTCGGGGCAACCAAGGACATTACGGATCTCCGCGACCTGTTCAATTTCGGCAACGACTATCTCAGCCTCCTGAAGGCCGGCGTCATCGCCTCGGGATTGGTACCGCCCTCCTTTGAGGGCACAGCCCAACCGCTGGGTGCCATCTTGGGGCAGGTCATCGGCGAGGGCCGGGGGCTTGAGCTGGTAACCAAGGTGAACGACATCCCCAAGGGATCACGTCTTGCGGTCTCCACGAATCTCCTCGCATCCATGATCACCTCCATAATGCGCGCCACGGGGCAGGTCGCCTCCTTTGACGGCGCGCTCACCGAAGACGAGCGACGGCTCGCGGCGTCCCGTGCGATTCTCGGCGAATGGCTCGGTGGTTCGGGCGGCGGATGGCAGGATTCCGGCGGCATATGGCCCGGCCTCAAGGTCATCCAAGGCACTCCCGCGCAAGAAGGCGATCCCGAGCACGGCCTGAGCAAAGGCTGTCTCCTGCCGCGTCACCGCATTCTCGGCGAGGACGACCTGCACCCGGAAGTCCGCAACCGTCTCGCCCAATCCCTCATCTTGGTCCACGGCGGCATGGCCCAGAATGTCGGTCCCATTCTCGAAATGGTGACCGAGAAATACCTCATGCGCTCGCAGCCCGAATGGGATGCGCGCCTCTCGACCCGTGCGATCTTCGATGGCATTCTCGAGGCGTTGAGGGCGGGGGATATCCGTGCCCTGGCCGACTGCACCACCCGTAACTGGGAAGGCCCGCTCAAAACGATCATCCCTTGGGTAACCAACCAGTTTACCGAGACGCTCATTGCACGCTGTCGCGAACGCTTGGGCGATGATTTCTGGGGATTCCTCATGCTCGGCGGCATGTCCGGCGGTGGCATGGGCCT
>CAIZGN010000302.1 GCA_903932505.1 Candidatus Hydrogenedentota bacterium | reverse complement strand
GTCAATTTCTTCCAGTACTTCCAAGCCGACCCGGGCACACCCGGCACCGGCGTGGCAGCTTTGACTATATTCACCGGAACCGGCGATTCACTTTTCTCCGGTAGGTTGGGATGTTGGAATTCGACCCCCGCCTCTTGTAGACTCCCCAATGCAGCCTCGGCTTTCGCAGCCCACGTTTCCTGCTCAACCCGCTTTCGCACACCGACCACATCGAACGGTTCGACAAGGGCCTTCCGGATTTTCTCGACAAAATCCCCCGCCTCCTCGGCCACCGATACAAGACCTTCATACCGCGCAAGTTCATCGAAGGGCGTGCTCACCACCGGTCGCCCGACGGCGAGATATTCCTTGAGCTTAACCGGATTGCAAGCCTTGATCCACGGGCTGCGATTCCAGGGCATAATCAGAACATCACACGCGGCCATGTAGGCTGCAACTTGTTCATACGGCTTCCGGCCAAGAAAGTGCACATTGTCCAGCTTGCACCAACCCTCAGGAAGCGAACATCCCCCCACCAAGACAAAAGAGCAGTCGGGCATTTCAGCCGCCACGCTCAAAAACAGCGCGGGATCAAATGTATGGGCATCAATGCCACCCACAAAACCGATTCGCGGTCCACGTATCGACTGCACATCTTCGGGAACCTCCCCGGATGCCGCCGCCACAAACGCATCAAAATCCACCCCATGATCCACAAATGCCGCCTTGTGGCACTCCGCAACCTCATCCTCATAAACACTCGACGAGCAAAACAGCGTCACGTCCGCCTTTTCTTTTAACGCCAAATCATAGGTTCGGATCCGCTCGGCGTTTACCCCCGGAAAATGTTCCATGCGATCCGTCCGCTGATACACCATGCCGGAAAAGGCAAACTGGTCAACCACCTCGGCCGCCGGCGGACACGCAACCCAAAGCAGCGGCGAGTGAATCCCCATCCATCGGGCGCTGTCACGCACCTGATCCGTCAACAACGCCCGTGCCCACGCCGTCCGTCGAAACAGCGGTATGGATACCGGGCTTAAGACGCCAAAGTTCTCATGCACCAGCGACAAGCCGCGTCCCCAACTTTTCAGCTTGCGGAACACCCGACTGAAAAACACCCGTCCCTCACCCACACTCGGCGTGCGCATTCCGATCGAATTCACATACAAAACCGGCATACGCCGGCTCAATTCACGCATCATTTGGATGTCGTAGTGGCCCCGGTTGTGATACCACCAATCCACGCCACCAAAACAGATGACCCCGTCCACATCCTTTTTTCGGTGTCTTTCGCTTATTAAGAAATTATCCACAGTTTCAAGGAGTTCCTTTGATGCTTCAATCACCGTCGGCGCAAATCCACTGCACGCAAGCGCCTCTTCAATCCGCCCCGGCAATTCCTCCACGTTCCACGCCACAAAAACATTGGGCAGGGCTGTAAAGCGCTCACAGGTGGCCATCTGATGGTCATTCCGGTGTTCCTGATGCTCCATCAGTCGGGGCATGATCACAAGCGGTTTTCCCGCCTCTATCGCCGAAATGATGCTCCCCATCCCCGCGTGCGCCACGACAATTTCCGCCCCTTCCATGCGTTCTCTGCATTCGCCCGGCGAAATACGTTGCTTCCACGCCATGTGGATGGGCGTGCAACAACTGCCCTCTCCCGTTTGGGCGAAAACATCCTTTCGGCCCGAGACTCGCGTCCACTCGTCCACGGCGGCAATCAGACGGTCAAATGGAAGTTGGGTGCCAACAGTCACGAAAATCATAGTATAGCCCCAGCGTACTGCGGCCCACTATGGCTGCGCAAATGTTTCCATTGCGTCAACCACAAATCAGCAAATCGGCCCGCTTGCCTTCCCGATACGGAAAGCCGCTCCGAATTCGCGATGCTGTCGATCCATACCGTTCCCGCGCCAAAGAATAGTTTCGCCCAGAAGAGCGCCAGAAAACCGGGAGCC
>CAIZGN010000301.1 GCA_903932505.1 Candidatus Hydrogenedentota bacterium | reverse complement strand
CTTAAATCCAGCGGATCGAAACGGCATCAGTCATGCTCCTCATTGCCATCGCATCCGCGTTGGCGTTCGGAATGCCTCGTTAATTTGTTTGCTCGATAGCTACACCAACATATGTAGACCAGTACCGACAATCCTATGGCGATGAACAGGTTGCGACACCAAATCCAAACGGGATAGGAATGAAGGAGAGCATTAGCGGCCCCGATAAGAAAAAAGCCACCACTGAACAACCACGAATTTTGTGCTTTTTTCATCGCTATGCTCCCGATGGTTTGCGTAGACCCAATCATATCACAGCCTTTGCCTGTGATATGGCGAAGGGATGTACATTTGCGCAAAAGGCGGAAAAACGGAAGATTTGGGAGAGGAGAGTGTTGTCTTAGCGTCCAGCGATTCGTGTGGGGCAGACATTCCTGTCTGCCTTTCTCCACGTGGGGCAGACCCTGCTGTGTGCGATTGAGTGGGTTGGTTTCTCCATGTTTTTTCAATCATCGCTTTGCTGGGAGGGTCGGCATCTTTGTCGGCCGGGTTGGTAGCAATCACCGGGAGCCGGCAGGGATGCCGGCGCTCCCAGGGGGGTGTTCTGCAGTGTGGGGCAGACATTCCTGTCTGCCTTCCTCCCCAACCAAAATGTGGGGCGGACATTCCTGTCTGCCCTCTTCCATCCGCCTAGGCACGAATCTTCCCCCATACGGAAAGAATTTCCGCCTTGTCGCTCCCGTAAGCATCTCTTCCTGTGAAATTTCGCCCATTTTTGCAACTTCCCAACTTGGCACATGCCTTGCTCTATCATCAACAGCGGGCTTGGCTCTCATCCAAGTCTGCCTTCGTGAGTGGTTGGCCCTGCGCCCCCGGAGCGCCGTCCCAAAGGTGTTTCGGAAATCCGTCGCAAGATTCGCGCGGGCCTTCCTTAGAGAGACCATCAGCGTCCTTGCACGGCGCGGATGTTTCACATAGTTGGAATGGATAGAGGAGACCAAGGTCATGATTTCCGGATTGTACAGCGCGGCAAGCGGCATGATGGCGGAGGAATCGCGTCAGGCGATCATTGCCAACAATGTCGCAAACGCCTCGACCCCCGGATACAAACGTCAGGCTCCTGTGACCCTTGGTTTCAAAGCGGTCTTCTCGAAAACCATGCGTTCACCCTTTTATTGGGACACGCAGGCGGCCCCTGGCGGTGGGAGCAAGATGGTGGAGAGCTATCCCAATCTCGCAACCGGTTCCCTGAACGAAACAGGCAATCCGCTCAATGTGGCCCTCAATGGCCCCGGTTTCATTGGCGTTAATACCCCGCGTGGCGACCGATTCACCCGTTCGGGCGACTTCACCATCAACAGCGAAGGAAATCTCGCCACCTCGGAAGGCTACACCGTCCAGAGCGTGGAAGGCACACCCATATCAGTGCGCGGTTCACGCGTCACGATTGGTGACGACGGTGGCGTGGTGGTTGATGGCATTCGGAGCGCTACCATTCGCCTCGTGGAATTCGAGAAACCGGAGCGTCTGGTTCGCGAAGGCAGCAATCTATATGTGGCAAGTGACGAGATTCTGGCAAAAAGCGCAAAAGCAGCCGATACCCAGACGCGCCAGAGCTACCTCGAAATGTCCAACGTCAACGTTCCCTCCGAGATGATTCAGATGATTACGGGTTCGCGCATCTATGAGGCGAACCAAAGGGTTATTCAGGCCTTCGACACCACCATCGGGCAGTTAATCGAACAAATCGCGGCAGCCTAGCGGCTGCGGCGTGGGGAGACCGGTTCCATGATGCGTTCCTTGTTCACTTCGGCAACGGGCATGATTGCCCAGCAAATGAATATCGACACCGTGGCGCACAACCTTGCCAACGTGAACACCACCGGATTCAAAAAGAGCCGTGTGAATTTTCAGGATCTCATCTACGAAACGATCAAACCGGCAGGTGCCGAAACGACCCAGGGAACCTCGATTCCCGAAGGTATCCAGATCGGTCATGGTGTGCGCCCCTCGGCCATATCAAAGGTCTTCACGCCCGGTGCAGCCATGCAGACAGGAAACCCGCTCGACGTTATGATCGAAGGCGACGGGTTTCTACAAATCATGCTCCCGGATGGCACCATCGCCTATACCCGCGACGGTTCGTTCAAGATGAACGAACAGGGCCGCATGATGACCGCCGATGGTTACCCCATCGAACCTGAAATTACCATTCCGCAGGATGCGGAAATGATCACCATTGGCACCGATGGCCGGGTCTCGGTAAGGGTGCCCGGCAACAACGCCTTTACCCAGGTCGGCGACATCCAACTCGTTCGTTTTCCAAATCCGGCAGGCCTCGATGCCCGGATGGGGCACAACCTGCTCATGGAGACCCAGGCCTCCGGCGCGCCCGTCCCCGGACAACCGGGGCTGGACGGACTCGGCATCATTACCCAGGGCTTTCTCGAAAACTCCAATGTTCAGGTCGTCGAGGAAATCATCCAGATGATCATTGCACAGCGTGCCTACGAGGCCAATTCCAAGACTATCCAAACGGCGGATGAAATGTTGCAGACCGCCAATAACGTGAAACGATAATCGAACCATAAAACTCGGAGGTTAACGCCATGAAACGCTATCACGCAGTATTGCGCTCATTGATTGCGCTGGCGTGGATTGTGTGTGCGGCGGCGTTGGCAGAACCGTCTGACACGCTCCTGCTCCGGGACGAGGCCTTTGTCGCAGGCCCCAAGATCACCCTCGGCGATGTGGCCGAAATTAAGGGGATGAACGCCGTTCGCCTCGCGGACATCGAATTGAGCGTCGCTCCTCCGCCCGGAGATTCTCGCAGCATTAACGCCGCGCTTGTCTCCTCGCGGTTGCGCTCCGCTGGTATCGACCTCGCCGCCGTTGAAATCAAGGGCGCGGATAATGTGAAGGCCACCCGTCTGAAGGCAGAGGTGGAGAGCGACTTCATAGCTGATTCGCTGCACGCTTACATCGTGAAGCATATGCCCTGGGATGCCGCAAACACAGAGATTGAGATATCCTCCCCCGGTCAGACGGTTGTCGTGCCGGAGGGGCCTGCCGAAGTCGCATGGGAGACCTCTCCTCAATACCGCTTTATCGGTTCGGGAGTTTTTCGCGGCACGCTCTATGTTGATGGTCAGCGCCAGAAAACGGTTATGTGCTCGGCCAAAATCACCGCCTATGGCGAGGTGGTTGTGGCATCGCGCGATGTCCCTCGTGGGCGACCCATTGGCCCCATGGATATCGAGGCCCGAAAGGTGCCGCTCGATGAGACCACCCAGGGTACGCTCGTAGGACAGAATGATGTGATTGGTCTGCTGTCGAGCCGTACATTATTTCCCGGAGACGTAATTACGACGCGAAACACCCAATTGCCACTCGCCGTGCGCCGAAACCAGATGGTGCCAATCGAACTGAAGGCAGGTACGCTTCAGGTGCGCTCGCAGGCACGCGCGATTACGGATGGCTCGGTGGGCGACACGGTGCGTTGTGTCAATGACCAGACCAAGGAAGAGTTGCAGGGTGTCATTCGCGCCGATGGCGTTGTGGTCATGAACTAGGAGAACGGTCATGCGCTGGTGGAAAGTATTTGTGGTCAGCGGGCTCATGTGCGTCTGCCAGGCGCACGGCGACTCCCTTTTCAATCCCGAGGCGGCCAAAGACGGCACGCTGGTCGCCGAGCGTGGCAATCGATTTGAACTGGGCGACATCGTGACTGTGCTGGTCAAAGAGCAGGTGGACGCCACCACCACAGCCGACACAAACACTAAAAAAGAGGCGGACGTGGGTGCACAGGCACCGGCGGCTGACAATACTTTCCTATTGAAAGACCCCAAGGTAAAGGGCGGCTTTTCCGTTTTGAACGAGGGTGACCTGCCCAACTGGGGCGTACAGTCCAAGAATGAAACAAAAAACCGGGGTCAAACAAAGCGGAACAGCACGCTGACAACCTCCATCAGCTGTTTTGTCACAGAAGTCTTTCCCAACGGAAATATTCGCATCGAGGGTGACAAGCAGGTCTCGGTCAACCGCGAGGACTCCCTCCTAAAGGTTTGCGGGGTCGCTCGTTCAAGGGATGTGACGACGGGCAACACCGTACAATCCACCCAGCTCGCCAATGTCACCGTCTCCCTCAAGGGAAAAGGCGTCCTCTGGAACAACGACCGACGTGGATTTGTAACGCGGATTTTGGATTGGTTCTCCCCATTCTGATCACGGAGCACTGCAATGATGCAACGTACACAACGTAGTGAGCGAGGACGCCTGCTGGGGCTGGCGGGAGCGATGCTGTTGCTCGTGCTATTCTCCACAACCGCATCCGCCGCAAAAATTCGTGAGCTATGCGAGATACAGGGCGCGCGCACCAACGAACTTAAGGGCGTCGGCTATGTCGTCGGATTGGCCGGAACCGGGGATAAGGCCTCCCTCACCGTCGAGGCGCAACAACGCCTGCTGGATCGCTTGGGCGTCGAGGTCGACAGTCTGAAGGCACTCTCCGGAAAAAATTCGGCCCTGGTAATGGTCACCGCCACACTTCCCGCTTATTCCAAAGAAGGTACGCGAATCGACGTCAAGGTTGATACGATTTCCGACAGCAAGAGCCTTGAAGGCGGCATGCTGATGGAAACCTATCTATATGGGCCCGGTCCCAGCAAGACGGTCTACGCGCTGGCTTCCGGCCCGATTTCCACCGGTGGTTTCAATGCCGATGTCTCCGGTGGCACCAAGGTCCGCGAGAACCACACGGCCTCCGGGCGCATTCCGCAAGGGGCAACCATTGAACGTGAAGCGCCATCCACCATCACCGATGGAGAGCGTATCATGCTGGCCGTCAACCAGCCCAACTTCCAGACCGCAAACGCCCTGCAGGAATCCATCAACAAAAAATTCGGCGAAGGAACCGCCTCGGCGCTCGGCGCGGGCTCGCTACAAGTCACCATACCTCAAGAGGAGCAGGCCAACCTTGTCTCCTTTATCGCACGCTTGCAGGCCGTCGAGGTAAACACCCAGCAACCCGCCCGTATCGTGATCAATGAGCGCACCGGAACCATCGTGGTCGGAGGGGATGTCACCATCAAGCCATGCCAAGTGGCCCACGGAAATGTGACCATCAAAATATCCACCACAACCGAGGCCACCCCGGCCCCCTTGTTTAGCGATCAGCCAACAGTCGTCACCCAGAATCAGACGGTCGATGTCGTCAAAGAGGATGCTCGTTTGCTACCGGTAGGCGGAACCTCTGCTGCCGATGTCGCGCAGGCACTCAATCAACTCAAGGTCACACCCCGGGACATGATCGCCATATTCCAGGCATTGAGCAAGGCGGGCGCGCTCGAAGCCGACCTGGAGACCTTGTAATATGCTATACGTTGACCCCATTGCCGAACGTCATATCGCCGCTGCCGGTGCTTCTTCCGGCGTCAATGCACGGCGGGACGGGGCCGCGCAGGAATTTGAACGGTTTTTCTTGTACCAAATGGTCCGAGAAATGCGCAAAAGTGTCCCCAAGAGCGATTTGTTCGGTAAATCCCAGCAAAAAGAAGTCTACGAGGAAATGTTTGACGATTTCATGTCTGGGGAGATGGCCAAATCCAATCAACTGGGCATTGGGAATCTCGTCAAACAGGAACTCCAAAAGACGCAAGACGCGCAGGCCCTGGCCAAGTCAGGAGCCCGAAAGGCCTATGCCGACGGCATGGAATTGCACCCCTTCCATGCGATTTCCTTGGATGAAACCGCCAGTCCGTCGTTTCCTCTGCCTCGCACCGGGCGGACGGGCATTGCATTAACCAAACCCCATCCTGATGGGATTCCCTTGGTAAGGCGGAGCGGACAGTAATTGTAATCAAGGCGAAGGGACGAATCGCCGATAAGTAGGGTAGACCCGCATAAGGATCGCCCAAGAGAGGAGAGACTATGGAACTGTTGAGTAGCGTTGGCGCGGTTAGCGCGGTCATGAAAGGTGCGAGCAGCATCGTCAAGCAGTTGAAGGGTTCAAAACCGCAGCAGTCTTCTTTTGCGGATCTTTTGCAAAAGGATCTGGCCAAGAATGCGGTGATGGCCCCGCAGAAGGACGCCAAAACACGCAGTGAAAGCTACATGCGCAGCCGCGATGTGGACGCGAACGGTTCATTGAGTCGAGCCGAAAGCGGTTTTGGCCCGGATTCCTTCAAGAAGTGGGATCTCGACAAGAGCGGCGATATCGGCGCAGCCGAGTTGCTGGGAGCGTTTACAAACAATGCGGATATTACACAATAATCCAGTCCTCGCACTGGAAGACCTCTGGACGCAACTGAGCGAAGGTTTCGACACGGAGCTCGAGCGTCAGGAGACCTTACTGTCCTTGTGCATCGCCCAAGGAGAGGCCGCGCGCGCCCATGACCTTGAGTTTCTCGAGGCCAAAACCGAGGCGATATCCGTCCTTGCCGCCGAGAGTGCCCAAGCCGAACAAACACGACAGGAACTCGTCGCCCAACTGGGCGAGCAGTATGGCTTATCCGATTTTGAGCCGACATTGAGTTCGCTCATCGCCGTCGCACCCGAAAGGCACGCCTTGCGGCTGCGCGAATTGCAGACGCGAATGCGGGAGGTGACAACCCAAACCCGGGACAAGGTCTCGGAAAACAGCCGGGTCATACGACGTGCGCTGCGGGTGGTGCAAACCGCCCTGTCCGTCATCACGCGGGGCGGGGACGCTCCATCCGGGCATTATGGCCGCGCGGGCGAAGAAAAGAATGCACCACTTCGGCACGCAGCCTTGCTGGACCGGAAAGGATAGAAGACATCATGGGAAGCATACGGGTCACACAGAGAATTCTCACAGACCGGGTTCTAAACAACCTCAACAAGCAGTCCCAAGCCTTGATGAAGCTGCAGGAGCAGCTGTCCACCGGCATGCGTGTGAACCGGCCATCCGACGACCCCCTCGCGGTGCGACGAGGTATCCGGGCGAAGTCTGACACCGCTACCAACGACCAGTACATGACGACCATTTCGACAACCACCCCCTTTCTCACCGAGTCCGAGACGACCATTCTCAGTGTGGAGGACTCCTTGCGCCGCGCCTATGAACTCACCTTGCAGGGTATGAACGACACCAACTCGCAGGTGCAGCGAAACGAGATTGCCGTCGAAGTCAACCAGATTTTGGAGAATGTGCTCACGTATGGGAATGACTTCACGAACGGGCGATACGTATTTTCGGGGACGCGAACCTTGCAGGCCCCATTCGATGCGACCAGAAATGCAAACAATGAAATCACCGCAGTAACCTACCGTGGCAATGACGAGCATTTTCAGGTCGGGGTGGGGGATGGAATCAAGGTGGATGTCAACGAAACCGGGAGCGCGGTGTTTTCAAACACAGCTGCAGGAGGCGTTGATATTTATCAATTGCTGATTGATGTTCGCGATAATCTTCGGTCGAGCAATGTGAGCGCCTTGGGCAATAATCTCGCGGGCTGCAAGAAGGCGGAAGAACAACTGCTCATTTCAACGGCCAGGCTCGGTTCGGTCGGTTCCCGACTGGAGCGCGTGGACTCTAATTTACAGGACACGAACATCCAGTTACAGCAAACCGCATCGGACAATCTTGATGCGGATTTCGCAGACGTGATGACCCGACTCAACGCCCAGTCTAATGCGTTTCAAGCCTCCTTGAATGCCGCCAGTCGTGTCATTCAGCCCAGCCTGCTCAATTTCCTGCAATAGTCTGGATCAATCCATCCGTATGAGCAACAAAGCCCAACTCCGCGAGGCCGCACTCGCTTGGCGGCGCAGCCTGCCCGAGGCGGTCGCAGTGGAAAGAGGGCGTGCAATCCAAGAAAACCTCTTCGGGTTGGAATCCTATTGCGCGGCTTCGGCCATCCTCGTCTACCTGTCCGCTATCGATAACGAGGTCGACACCTTTGGCATTGTGCGCAGGGAGTGGATTCAAGAGCGCGATGTCCTCGTGCCGGTAATGGCACCCGGCCGACGCTTGAATTGGTCCCGAATCGAGAGTATGGACGATCTCGCGCCGGGTCGCTTTGGACTCCTTGAGCCCAGGCCGGAATGCCTGCGGCTGACACCCCCGCCAACGGATTCCGCCTGCCTGGTACCGGGCATCGCCTTTGCTCGCAATGGCCATCGAATTGGCTATGGTGGCGGCTATTATGACCGATTTTTGGCCGATTTCCCGGGAACCAGCATTGCAGTCGCCTACGAGGGGCAATGGACGGAATTTGAACCGGAACCGCATGACGTGCCCGTGGAATACATCGTCACGGAAGCGGCGGTCTATCCCTCCCAGAAGGCTTGAATCGGAACCTACTCCCCGCCCACGGTCTCACGGATCGTGTAGATGCGCTTGTTCTGGCTCTCAAAATAGGTGCGCACACCAATTTCCGCCAGCAAGCCCATACTAATTAGCTGCAGTCCACCGAGGAAAAGCGTAATCGCGATAAACATCCACGGGCTGTTGGCCATGTTGCCTGAAATGATTTTCTTCATGATGGCGAGTAGGGTGCTCACCCCGCCACCCGCAAGCATTAAGAATCCCCATTTCCCCAACACGCGCATGGGTTTCGTCGAACTTGAAAGCAGGAATTTGACGGTGACTAAGTCAAGCATCACGTTAACCGTACGCCCGATCCCGTACTTCGAGGTGCCGAACTGTCGCGCCCGGTGGTTCACCTTCATCTCCTTGACCTCCGCGCCTGACCAACTGGCCAGTGCGGGCAGGAAACGATGCAGTTCACCGTATAGATCCATGTTATCAATCACCTCGCGGCGATAGAGTTTCAAAGTGCAGCCGTAATCATGGATGTGCACACCGGTGGTGCGTGCGATCAGCGCATTGGCAATCATGGAGGGCAATCGCCGTGAAATGAACTTGTCCTTGCGATCCGCTCGCCAGCCGCTTACCACATCGTAGCCCTTTTCCATTTCTTCCAGCATACGGGGAATGTCCGCCGGGTCATTTTGGAGGTCGGCGTCGAGACAAGCCACAACCTGCCCCCGTGCGGCGTGGAAACCGGCCGCCATCGCCGCTGTTTGTCCGAAATTGCGCCGGAATCGAATGGCACGGATGTGCTCCGGGTCTTTGCGGTTGAGTTCGCGACAAATCTCAAAGGAGCGATCCCGGCTTCCGTCGTCCACAAGGATGACCTCGTACCCGCCCTTGATTCCCTTGAGGCCAGCCGAGATTTCATCGTGCAATCGGCCCAGGGATTCTTCTTCATTGTAGACGG
>CAIZGN010000300.1 GCA_903932505.1 Candidatus Hydrogenedentota bacterium | reverse complement strand
CGCAGGGCCTGGGACATGAGGCGGGCCTGCAGACCAACGTGGGTATCCCCCATGTCGCCTTCCATTTCCGACTTCGGCACCATGGCTGCCACAGAATCGATGACGATAACATCCACCGCGTTACTACGAACCAGACTATCGCAGATTTCCAGTGCCTGTTCGGCCGTGTCCGGCTGGGATACCAGCAGATTGTCGATATCGACGCCAATCTTTTGGGCAAACCCAGGATCAAGCGCGTGCTCAGCGTCGATATAGCAGGCAATTCCGCCCTCTTTCTGGGCGTTGGCTACCGTGTGCAGTGCGAGCGTTGTTTTACCGGAAGATTCCGGTCCGAAAATCTCGACGACACGACCTTTCGGTAGTCCGCCAATACCGGTGGCCATGTCCAAGGAAATACTTCCTGTGGAAATCGCCCGAACGCCTTCGGCGGACGTGTTGTCCCCCAAACGCACGAGTGTACCCCGGCCAAATTGTTTTTCTAGTTGCGCTACGGCGATATCGAGCGCTTTTTTCTTCGCTGTGTTGTCTCTTGCTATCTCGGCCATGACCTTCTCCCTGTGGTTAAGTACTGAAAATATATTCACCCTTCTGGATATATTGCCAGAATGCCGGACCATTGTCAAGGCGGGTTATCCTACCTGCCCTCGTGCCCTCCAAGCAAGTCCCGAAACCTGCGCTCCATTTAGGAGTCACCGCAAAAAAACCAATTTGTGAGCCGCGCGATTTATGTGCTAAACTACGAGTGATTTTTGTGGTTTTTTCACCTGAAAAACACAGGGTGCCTGCCGCGCAGCTTTTTTTGCGGCGCATCATCGAACCAATAAAACGTCTTGCGTGCTGGCGCATCCGCCAGCGCCAACCACGCTGGAAACGCCTTCGAAATGCCGTCAATCAAGCCCCTAGATACCCCCGACTCCCTCGATGCCACCACGGCGATGATGCATAAACGTCTGCATGGCATCGTGCCTGATTTTGAGATTGCGTTGAAAGCCGAACTGGCTTGGAAGATTAACCAGCTCAAAAAAGAAAAGAACGCCGTCATCTTGGGGCACAACTACATGGAGCCGGCGCTCTATCATTCAGTGCCCGACTACACCGGTGATTCCCTGCAACTTTCGGCGATTTCTGCGCAGACCGACGCCGCGATCATCGTGTTTTGCGGGGTGTGGTTCATGGGTGAGACCGCCAAAATTCTCAATCCGGAGCGCATGGTGCTTGTACCCTCGGACAAGGCGGGTTGTTCGCTTGCAGAGGGAATCACGAGCGCGGATGTGCTTCGATTGCGTCAGCAGTTCCCCGGCGCACCGGTGGTGACCTATGTGAACACCTATGCCGAAGTAAAGGCGGAATCGGATTATTGCTGCACCTCCGGCAATGCGCTCAAGGTTCTGAAGTACCTCTTCGACGAGGGGCATGACCGCGTGATTTTCCTCCCGGATGAATACTTGGCACGAAACACCGCTGCTGGCCTCGGCGCAACCTATGTGAATGGTTCCGATCCGAATGCCGTTGCCCCGACGGGTGGTCGCACGGTCATCGGCTGGAGCGTCCGCTGCGAAGTGCACGAATTGTTCACGCCGGACGATGTCCGGCAATTACGGCGTCAGTATCCAGACGCGATTATCCTTGCGCACCCCGAATGCAGCCCTGAAGTCGTCGCGCTTGTGGATGTGACCGGAAGCACCAAAGACATGGTGGATTACGTGGCCAAGGTGGACGCACCGCGCTACGCCCTGCTCACCGAATGTTCCATGGGCGACAATATCGCAGCCCAGTTCCCGCACCGTGAAATGGTGCGCGCCTGCAGCCTGCGCTGCAAACACATGAACCTTATTACGTTGGAAGACACGCTGGCCGCCCTTGAAAACGAGCAGTACCCCGTGCAGCTTTCGCCGGACGTCATTGCCCGGGCACGCCAGCCGATTGACCGCATGCTCCAATTGCGCTAAGGCAGAACCAAGATGAAATATTTCAAATCTTCACAGTCAATCCCGAGCAAAGGCGATTCCTGGACCTATTACGAGTGCGACGACACAGAAAAGGTCCTCCGGCAGCTCACCCACATCCCCGCGACAGGCGAACTGTCCCGAGTGCCGGATCCCATCGTGAAGAAACTCTATCGCCGCGAATTATTGAGCCCGGCAGAAGCTGAAGAATTCTTGACACTCTGGGGCTAACCCCCCTCGGGAACACCGACATCCCCCCCCGGCTCTTGGCTCCCAGGAAGGCGCTGCTACTGAGGCTAGCCGTGCGCTGCGTGTACAAACGCCTCAATATTCGCCGTGGAGACTCCGGGAGGCATACCGCCACCACAGGACAGAATCACCCGCTGCGCATCGCCCATCGAAGCGATAACGTCCCCCACGCATTGTCGCACCTCATCCGGTGTTCCCAGCGCGAGCACATCGCGTGGCGGGATATTCCCAAGCAGTGTCACGTTTTTTCCTGTGGCCTCGCGCATTTCCTGCATGGCGTGCAGGTGCGAGAAGTTGAACAGGTTCACACCCATGGCCTCCAAATGCGGGGCACAACCCAGTCCATGGGCATCATTGTGAAAAAAGCGCACCTTCGCGTCGATGGATTGGAAGCATCGGGCAAGATAAGGTTTAGCAAAAGTCTCAAAGTCCGCCCCACCCACAAAGCCCGCGAGGTCATCCAGAATTAACACGCCGTCGATAGAGGGGAATGTCGTGGCCTGCAACTGCACCCACGCCTCAAGATAACCGGTGATTGTGTCAAGCAGGGTATGGGTCGCATCGGGATAGACGCGCAATGAAGATGAGTAAGACGAAGACTCTGCCATACCCAAACCTAACTTGTGTTTGTTTGCAATCCAAGAGCCTTCGAGCAAAAGCGGGGGTG
>CAIZGN010000299.1 GCA_903932505.1 Candidatus Hydrogenedentota bacterium | reverse complement strand
CGAAACCAGCGGTCTACGACCCCCTGCGCTACGAAGTGCTGCTACGCTATCTTTTGGCCGGACAGTGGACGGTGCTGCACCTTTCCACCCCCGTGCCCAATCAGAAAACGGACACCAACAACCGGGGGGCCTTTGCCTCGGACAACATCGGCATGAACTATGCCTATCCCGACGGCGATTACGCCGTGCGCAAGCGAGTTTTCGAAGAACACGTCAACTACCAGCAGGGGCTCATGTGGTTTCTAGCCAACGATCCCCGTGTGCCCGAGGCCATTCACAACGAAGTCAATCAATGGGGCTTGGCCAAGGACGAGTTTACGCGCACGGGCGGATGGCCCCACCAACTCTACGTTCGCGAGGCCCGCCGCATGGTCTCCGATTACGTCATGACACAGCACAATTGCGAAGGGCGCGAGAAGGCCGATGATGCTGTGGGTCTCGCCGCCTACACCATGGACTCCCACAACGTGCAACGCTACGCAAAAGACGGTCGCGTCTGGAATGAAGGGGATGTGCAGGTCGGCGGATTTCCGCCCTATCCCATCGCGTATCGCTCCATATGCCCCAAACCCGGCGAATGCAAGAACTTGCTTGTTCCTGTGTGCCTTTCCGCCTCCCATATCGCCTTCGGTTCCATTCGCATGGAACCGGTGTTCATGGTGCTCGGGCAATCGGCAGCCACCGCCGCAGCCATGGCCATTGACCAGAAAGTTCCCGTGCAGGCGGTCAAGATGGAGGCTTTGCGTCAACGGCTCCTGGCGGATAAGCAGGTCTTGGAGTGGGTGCCGTGACCACGGATTTGCGATAGCCTTGCATGCCCCTGCGAGGCTTCCCTATACTAAGCCCATCATCTGAGGGAACGATTCATGCAACCAGAAGACCGTACGATACATTTTTCTGCCGAACTCATCCACGGCCCCGCGCCGATTCAAAAAGACGTGCTGCAAAAGCTCTATTTCGACCTGTCCCAGGTGCGTCATGCGGCCTATGACAACACGGATTTCACCAATCCCGCACAGCCGCGATTTTACTCGCGCCGGGGCAAGAAAACGGAATCCGCCGCACTTTTTCTCCCCGATCGACTGGTGCTGCTCGAAGAATGGACGGATCTTCCCCTCAGCACCTTTATCGACAAAGTGCGCGAGGTGGGGGTGCGGATGCTGGCCGCGCGAGGACTCCGCTGCTATCTCCTGCACACCGTGACGATTCGCACCACCTTCGCGCTGACCCATTTTGATGATGCGCGTGTCTTCCTGATGGATTCGGCCTGTGCGCAGGCTGGGAAAATCGGCCCCCATTTTCAACGCCCCGTGTCGACCGGTGGTCTGCGCTTTGTCCTGCCGGAAACCAATGAGAACCCCGGCATTCTGCACGTGACCATCGAGTCCTTCCGCCACAGTCGCAATGAAGTTTTTGTGGAGGTCAAAGGGGTCTACGGACGGCAGCAGGCCACAGCCGAGAACTTCGAAATCGTGGTGGATAACATCGAGGCGGTGCGAGCCTTCATTCGAGACGCCGTATTCCCCTATGTCGACCAATTCGACCATGCGCCCGAAGCACCCTGCGAAGAATAGACCGCGAAACCGCTCCGTTTTCCCTGAAACACAAATCCGTGCATGGACAAGCGGCCGAAAGACCTGATAAAATGCCCCGCTGGGGGAAAGAATACGCTTGCGGAGGGTTAGGATAATTGGTAATCCACCGGTCTTGAAAACCGGCGCCTTCGGGCTTGAGGGTTCGAGTCCCTCACCCTCCGCCATTTCATTTTTCCAACCATCCGCCGCAAGAATATCGCCACATGGCGAAGAAATCGGATATCATCAACGCCGGTTTCCCAAGGTGGAAAACCGAAGCGATAGCCCACCCTTGAACGGCGGTCGTTAGAAACCGTCCGACCAGAGAAAGGTCTTGTCATGCTCAAGCAAAGAACCTCGTTGCATCACTGGGCGCAAAGCATCGTGCTAACCGCCATGTTGGTGATTATCGCGGTGTCGGCGACCGCCGCGAATACGGCCACTGTTCCCGTGTCCGGGGGGGGCGAAAAATGGATGCAGCTCCATCAGTCCATGAGCGACCGGATGAAGGAGGGACATGCGGATGTCCTCTGGATAGGCGACTCCATCGTGCGGAAATGGGAGCGCGAAGGCAAGCCGGTGTGGGACAAGTACTACGCGCATCGTAACGCCGTGAATCTCGGTATCAGTGGAGACCGGACGGAGCACGTGCTGTGGCGCATGGATCACTGCAACATGGAAAGCGTTTCCCCAAAGCTGGCAATCGTCATGATCGGGCAGAACAATGGCCCCTTCAACACGGCCGAGGAAATCGCCGAGGGTGTGACCGCCATTGTCACCCAGCTGCGCCAGAAGCAGCCGAACATGAAGATTCTGCTTCTGGGCATTTTCTTTCGCGGAGAAAAGCCGAATGAGGAACAGGTCAAACTGGCAAAAAGCAACGAAATTCTTTCGAAGCTGGATGATGGTAAGCAGGTGTTCTACATGAACGTCAACAAGATTTTCCTGGCGCCGGATGGCAGCATCCCAAAATCCCTCATGCCCGATTGTGAGCACCCGAACGAAGAAGGATGCCGACTTTGGGCCAAGACCATCGAACCGAAGGTGGCGGAATTGCTCGGGGATACGGCTGTCAATCCATGACCATTTCGACAATCGCCAAACGCTTCATTTTCGCGATCGCACTTCTTGTGTCCACCGCCCATGCGGGCGAGCGGGATGCGACGAGTCTGACGTGCGTGCCGAAGCCCTACTATGCCCACCGCCCCGATGGTGCCGCCGGCCGCGCAGTTACCCTGAGTCTTGCGGGAGTTAAGCTGCACGGCGAGGCCACCGTGACGGTGGAATGCGCCGGAAAAACCGAGACCCTGCCCTTCACCGGTATGGAAGGCGCAAGCGAACTTACAGTGCTCTTGCCTCAAGGCGCGGGTGTGACCAGCGATTGCCCGGCCACCTTTTCCATCCGTTCGGGAAGCTTGGCCCTCTCAAAGACAATCACCGTGTCCGCCCAAAGGCAGTGGACGGTCTATATCTACCCGCATGCCCATGTGGACATCGGCTATACCGCGCCACAGGACATCATCGAGAAGGTCCACGAGCGCAATATGGACGTTGGCATCGATCTCGGTCGCAAGACCGCCGACTATCCTGAAGGTGCGCGCCATGTCTGGAATCCGGAGGCGGAGTGGGTAGTGGATTGCTATCTGCGCGATGCCACACCCGAGAAAAAGGCCGGATTTCTCGACGCCGTGGCAAAGGGTTGGGTCGCGCTCGATGCGGACTACGACAACGCCAACACCAGTGTGTGCTCCGATGAGGAGTTTCTCCGTTTTTTCCGCAAGGGCATGGAAATGCGCAAGCTCACCGGCCAACCCGTGGACACGATGGTGCAATTCGACATTCCCGGTATGAGCTGGGGTGTCGTGCAGGCGGCTGCACAGTGCGGTGTTCGTGGGGTCTTCAGCTTCCCGAACCACTTTGACCGAATCGGCACCGTGCGGGAGGCGTGGGAACAGAAACCCTTCTGGTGGGTCGCCCCCGACGGAAAGACCCGCATACTCTTCGTGCAGGGCTGGCCCTACGGCATGGGCTACGTCATCAAGGGCAGCAAGATCCCGTCCCCGCCCTACCGCTCGCCCGAGGACCAATATCCTGAGTCCTTGATTGGCCGCATTCCGTCGCCCGTTCAGGAATACCGCAAAGATGTGGATCGGCTCCACACCAGCGACCCCTCGGCCAACTTCCTCGATCCTTTCATATTCGAAGACACCCTTCGCCTTGAAAAAGAGGGGTCACCCTACGATATCTACGCCATGACATGGTCCATGGCCGACAACTCCTTTGTGGATGCTGACCTGCCGGACGCGGTCAAGGTGTGGAACGAAAAATACGCCTATCCCAAGCTCATTATTGGCAGCGCACACGACATCCTGAAGGCCTTCGAAGACAAATTCGGTAAGACCATCCCGGAAGTGCGTGGCGACTACACGGAATACTGGACCGATGGCCTTGGCAGCAACGCGCGCCTTGTGGGTTATAACCGGCTGGCCAAGGAACGCCTCATTCAGACCGAGACCCTCTGGAGTATGCTTCAGCCCGGTCTGCCCGCACCTACCGCCGCCATCAATGACGCCTGGCGTTGGGTTTTCCTCGGTTCCGAACATACCTGGGGCTACTACGACCAGGCATCGCCCCATGCCAAACGCGTCGAACAGGTCAAGTCCTCCTACTTTGAGAATGCCGACGCCTCAAGCCGGCAACTCTTCGACCAAGCCCTTGCGCCCGTCACCAAGCCCGGTGCCGACACCTTCGCCGTGCTTAACACCCTGTCGTGGAGCCGCTCAGGTCTTGTCACCGTCAGCGCACCCAACAATCGCGTGCTGGATGACGAGGGGCGCGAAGTCCCCTCGCAGCGGTTATCGACTGGTGACCTCGCCTTCCTCGCCCGTGAAGTGCCTGCCTTGGGTTCGCGCCTGTTTCGGGTCGTGCCCGGCGAATGTACCGGCTCGGCTCTCCAAGCCACCAGCAATACGATTGACAACGGCCTGCTAAAGGTCGTGCTTGATCCACAGTCCGGCGATATCGCCAGTTTGCTGAGCAATGGACACGACTATGTGGACACAAAGTCCCCCTATGCGCTGAATTCCTACCGTTACCTGCGAGGGGCGGATAAGCCCGAGCAAGCGGAAGCCCCCGCCGGAGTGGTTATTCGCGCGAAAGAAAACGGCCCATTGCTTGCCTCCCTCATGGTCGAGTCATCCGCCGCAGGATGCACCAAGCTCACCCGCGAAATCCGTCTGATTGCCGGTATGCCTTGGGTGGAATGCAGCAATCTGCTCGACAAAATCTCCACCCGCGACAAAGAAGGCGTGCACTTTGGTTTCGCCTTCAACGTCCCCGGCGCGACAACCCGCATGGACATTCCTTGGGGCGTGATGATTCCCGAGCGCGACCAACTCCCCGGTGGTAATCGCAACTGGTTGGCCTTCCAGCGCTGGGTGGACCTGTCCAACGATGTGCGCGGTGTCACATGGACGGCCCTCGAAGCGCCCCTCATCGAATTTGGCGATATCACCGCGAACATCCTAGGTGGGGCACACGGACCCAAGTTTTGGCTCCAGCATATCCCCGAAACGCAGACCCTTTTCTCGTGGGCGCTGAACAACCATTGGCACACGAATTTCCCCTTGGAACAGGGCGGCTCCATCCCCTTCCACTACGCCATCCTGCCCCACGGTGCCTACGATGCCTCCACCGCCAATCGCTTTGGCATGGAACAAAACCGACCGCTTGTAGCTGTTCCTGCAGACAAGAATCCGGTCGGGAAACCGCTCGTGGCCATGGACAACCCCCGCGTGTTTTTGTCCACCGTCAAACCCGGCGAAAACACCCGGGCCACCATTGTCCGCCTCCGCTCCGTTTCTGATGTCACCGAAACCGTAAACCTCACCTGGCCGGCGGGTTCACCGAAATCCATTCGCAATTGTCTGGCGGATGAAGTGCCAACGGAACTAGTAATCGGCCCCATCGAAATGCTCCCGCACGGTTCACGAAGTTTGTACGTCGAGTTTCCTTGATGCATCGCAAATATCGGCGAGGCTTCCAGGCTCTTCATAATCCTCTATTTCAAGTAGGCCGACAGCTCCTCGTACTGATCCGAGGCGATGAAATCCACACCCGCTTCGCGCGCGGCTTTCCAGCGCAATTTTACGGCATCGACCGATCCGAAGTTGTATCCCGGACCCCAACCCCGGCTTAGCGCAGACATGGCGTCCAAGCCGTCCAGCGTAAAGAACCGCACCCAGTAGCCACGGCTGTGTGCGTCATCGACAAGGCTCTTCAGTTTGGCCGCTTCTTCCGGAGTCCAATCGCCAGCCTTGGGTTGCACTGCCTTCTCGACCTCCTGCCAGGAGTGATTGATCCAACGCCGGAAGTTGGAGGCCCTGTTCTCATCGCCAGTGCCGAAGAGACGCAGCTTCCCGCCCACGGGAACCTTGTCATAGAAGTATTCCGTTTCCTTGGCTCCACCGCTGGTGAGTACCAGCACCGGCTTGAGATCAAGCGCGGCGGGCGGGTCTGGCACGTCCTGTTTTACTGCCGTGCATAGCCACGGCTCGAATTCACCCAACAGCGCCCACACCGCTTGGAACAACTCGGGTTCGGAACCACGGATATCGTTGATGTTCAACGTGATCAACGGCCAGTGGGTCTTGTCGTCCTCTTTCAACGCTTTCTCGACGACGGGGCGGACTTTTTCAAAAAAATATTCCCGCAAGCCCGGTTCATTGCCGGTAAAGGGCTGCCCGTGCACCACAATGATCCGCGATTTGCCGGTCGCGGAGTCCGTGTACCAGCCGAGGTCATTTTCTATCCCCACGGGCAGTCCGCCTGCCAACGCGCGGTCAATCCGATCCGCCCACATCCCCTTGTAGGGATAGCAATTGTGGGCATCCAGCAAGACCCGAAGTCCGGGGGCAAACGACGGCTCGACACCTTGGGCGGCCATCGCGCAAAGCAGTACTCCGAAGCCTGTCACGACACGGAAAAGTTTCATGGTTTTCTCCTGAGGGAATCGTCATACCCTTCCTCGAAGCACTCGACGCCCATTTCGGTTTCACTCACAAAAAGTGCATAGACCCGCCCATCTTTACCCACTGCAACGGATGTCTCGCTGCGTTTTCCGCTCAGCGGAAAACCGGTGATGAACGAACCGTTGTTGTTGTATTTCGCCACGCTAATCAGGGATCCATCCTCAAGATACGCCCCCGCATAGCCACCTTCACAACGCACACTCGTGTACACGTTGCCCCATTGATCCCCGGTGATGTTGTGAAAGTAGAGCGGCCCCTTGGGTGGATTGCCATGGCTGAAGGACAATACGAACGCACCGTCCGCACCAAATTTCTGGATGGGGCCGAAGTAGTTGTTCACAAACACTTCCCCGTTCTGATCCACCACCAGACCATGTGGCGCATTGAATTCGCCGGGAGCCACGCCTTCCCTGCCCCAATGAAACAGCGGCTCACCCTTGGGGTTGTAAGCGTTTACGCGAAGCCGGTCGACATCCACCACAAATAAGCGATCCTGCGGGTCAAAGCCGATGCCGTGAGGCCGCAAGAGACCGGTCTCTTGTCCGCCAGGGGCAAAGGAAAAGAGGAATTTGCCTGATGCATCAAAAATCTGGAGGCGAGGACGCGAAGGGTGCATGTCACTGACGCAAATTCTACCCGTGTGATCGACAGCAACGATTTTCGGCTCAAAGAATTGCCCCTCTTCCCCGACCAAACCCAAATATTGACCATCGGCCGTGAATCGCATCACCCTGTTCATCTTTTCGTCCGCAATGAGGAGATTACCGTCGCCATCCAAGCCAATGCCATGCGGATAGGCGAAATGCGAAGTTCGGCCACTACTTTTGTCGATGGGTTCAGCCCATCCGCCCACACTGTGGTATTGAATCGGTAGCCCCCCCAGCACCACCGTGCCCCGGACGAGCGGGTTGACCGCATCGGGAACCGTTGCACAAATATGAATCTCGTGTTGTGCGGGCAGGTTCGCAGGCGCGACATACTTGCCATCCGGAGAAATGTGGCCGACCCCATCATCGCCCCCCGCAATACCGTTTACGGACCAAGACACCCCCGCAGGCACATACGCCTCCGCCTGTTGAAGTCCCGCCGCACCAGCTTTAGCCTGAAGAGTGGGATCGAGGATCACCTTGAATTCCTGTGTCCCGGACGGAGGGACGGAAACCAGGGACGGTTCAATGCAAGCCCGGCGAAGCCCCGGATGCGCAGCATCCGCCCCGGCACCAAGCATCGCAATCAGATTAAACACACAGACCCAAAGAAAGAATTGTCGCATGACCGTTACCTTATTCCACAAAGATGCAGGCAAGATGCCTGCGCTACGATAAACCGTTAATCAACTGCAGACCATTATAACGTTTGATTGGAATGACTTCATCGAAAAAACAAACTCTGCCCAAAAAACACGGTAATAGTACATTGTGCACGCTTTAGCATGTAAGTCCATTGCTCCACCCCACAAGGTGTATAATTCCAAAAAGCGTTCGGGCAAGCCTAAAGCCCAACCTTACGGATACGGGAGAAAATGCAATGAAAAAATTCTTGTTGAGCCTGATACTGCTCGGTGTTTTGGGTTCCTCCGTGCTTGCCACCGCCGACCCTCCGGCCGTCGTGAAAAAAAGCACAGTCCGATTGAGCGACTGTAAGGAAACGGTCATCGCTGACCTGTTCCAGCCTGACTTTCCCGTGGGCGACAGCAATTACAACGCGCTGCTCGCCACCTCGGACGGCAAGATTCATTTCGTAGTCAACACGCACAACACCGCCTATGGCTGCCGCTATTTCATCTTCGACCCGAAAACCGAGCAGATAACTCTGGCAGGAAAACTCGATGAAATACTGAAAGAACCCGCCAAGACGCACGTCCCGCAGGGCAAGGTTCATGTGCCGCTCTTTGAGCACAAAGGAAAGGTTTGGTTTGCAACGCATACCGCCTTCTATCACGGCGAACTCCCCGAAATGAACACCGGCAAGCGCGCGCCCTATAGCGGTGGCCATTTCATGAGTTACGATCTCAAGACCGGCCGCTTCACCGACCTCGCCGCCGTCACCTCTGGCGAAGGGATCATCACGATGGCGATAGACAAAACGCGCGAGGTGCTCTACGGACTCACCTGGCCCTCCGGCCTGCTCTTCACCTACAACCTTGCCACCAAAGAACTGCGCTGCTGGGGTGCGGTACAGGGGCGGGGCGAATGGGGTCAGCATCCCTGGGATTGGGATCGCATTTGCCGTCGCCTCGCAGTCGCCCCTTCCGGTGAAGTATACGGCTCCGCGATGGACGGCCGCATCTGGAAATTCGACCCGGCCCAATATAACCCTGTCACCTTTCTTGATGGACTTGACCTTTCGCGAATCCCCGCCTCCCAATCCTCTGAACAGACCGCCAAAGGTGATTTCGAGAACAACTGGCGCGCCATCGAATGGAATCCCGCCACCAACACGTTCTTCGGCATCCTTTGGGACACCACGGCCCTCTTCGAGTTCTCCCCGTCGGCCAATTACCTGCGTTCGCTGGGAGAACTGCGTCATGAGGCCTATGCGGGAATGCCGCGCAATCCCGAGAGCAGCCAGCTCGGCTTCATGCTCGGACCCGATGGTCGCATCTTCTACCTCGGCCACGGGCCTGCCGTGGAAATCGAGGGACGTCCCCCGGTGCAGTCCGGCCTCTACCTCTTCACCTACGACCCCAAAACGGGCGCGAAGGTCAACCACGGTCCCGTGCTATCGCGCGACGGTCGCAGGGTCTTCTTTACAGAAAGTATTGCCATCGGTTCCGATGACCACATCTACACCGTGGCCTGGGTCGAAGTGGTTGAGCCAACCCAGCGCAAGAAGCTCGCCGAAGCCAGAGCCTACGGCCCGGCGGAAACCCAGCAAATGGTATATGAAATGCTACTGGTTCGACTTCCAAAGTGGCAGGAATTCTCGGCCCCTTGACAGAACCACCTATAGGGAGTTTGGCGACCAATGTCGCCGCTTTGGCTAAGATCGCGGCAATCATCCAACCCTTCAGCCATACTCCTCCCGTCACCGCCCAGCGTCAACGCACGCCAAATATCGAGATTCCACCGATTGGACGCACCGCCCCCCGGCCCACTATACTGCCCCCAAATGAATGAGCCCACATCGACATCGAACGACCCGGTTCCCCGGGTATCCGTGATTATCCCCACGCTTGACGGCCACCGGGGCGGCCGGGTTCCCCATTTGCTGGAGACCGTGCGGCGGCAGACCTTCACGGACTACGAAGTGCTGTTAATCCGTGGCGTATCCCCCCAAGGACGCGCCATCAACCAAGGCGCGCGGCAGGCCAAGGGCGAGATTCTGCTTATCCTTGATGACGACAGTGCGTTGGCTGAGGATACGGTGTTCGAGCGACTGGTGGCCACGCTCGACGCGGATCCTCGTATCGGCATGGCGGGTGCCAGCATCGTCCTTGCGCCGGACGCCACTCCCTTTGAACGTTGCGCTGCCGAGCAATTCCCAAGGTTCAATACCCCACGCGTGGATGTCGTTACCGATAGCGATCTCGCCTGCCATGGCTGCTGCGCCTTCCCCCGGCCCATTTTCGAGGCCATAGGTGGCGAGCGCGAAGATATGTTGCGCGGATTGGATCCCGACCTGCGCGTCCGTCTGCGCGAAGCCAAGTACCGGGTCGTGCTCGTGCCCGGGGCCACCATCTATCACCCTTTGCCCGGAAACTGGAGCGGACTCCTGCGAATCTTTTTCCGCAACGGCTACGGTTCCGCCTATGCTCAGCGTTTTCAGCCGAACCAAGTCTACGAAACGCATGAATCGTTGAACGATGCGGGATTCCAGCCCCGCACCTCCTTGGGCTACCGCCTGCTGCGTTTTCCCCTCCGATTGTTGAAAGCCCTGTTCGAAGGAAAAACCCTGCGCTTCGGTGCGTACTGCGCCTATGCCGTCGGGTATGGCTGGGGCTGGATCACTGCCCGGGAGATTCCACGTGAATCCAGGCCAAAGGCTTAAAAACGCCGCCAAACAAGGCCTCAAGCAATGCGCCCGCCGCGCCGCGCATTGCTTTCCACCCGCTCCCAACGCCACGCGAATTCTCACCTATCACAGCATTGGGCACCGCGACCACGAAATGAATGTGCGCCCCGATGATTTTCTTGCACAGATGGAATGGCTGGCCGCGCAGCAGTGCGCAATCCCTCTGGCCGAGGCAGCCCAAGGGCGTCCCGGCGTCGCGCTCACCTTCGACGATGGCTATCTGGACAATCTCACCCACGCTGCCCCCATCCTGTCCCGTCTGGCTCTCCCCGCCACCGTGTTTATGGTGGCCGACCGCATCGGACAAGAACTAGTACCGCCCCGATCGGCCGAGGGCAAAGCAGGTGAGCTTTCCAGTCCCTCTGGCCCTACTGCAGGCAGCGAAACCCGTCTGATGAACTGGGAGGAACTATCGAAACTCCAAGCCATGGGTATCGAGGTCGGATCGCATACCCTGAGTCATCGTCGGCTTGCCACCCTTTCCGAAGCAGAGCAGCGCACGGAGATTTTTGATTCAAAGCAGCGCCTTGAGGAAAAACTGGGTCAGCCCATCCAGGCCTTCGCCTATCCCTTTGGTTCCGCACTGGACTATACCCCTGCAACCGTCCACATAGTGCGCGAGGCGGGTTTCGCTTATGCGACAAGCAACCGTTTTGGCCCCGTGCAGTCCGGGGACGATCGTTTTACCCTGCGCCGCATTTGGATTGACGGGACCGACGACCTTTCCTCCTTTCAGGCCAAAGTGCGTGGCGATCTCGACCTCCTGCGACTCATGGACAGCTACCCCGGCATCTTGGCGCGTCGAGCCGCCAATGCCCTATTGTTGCGGCGCGGCTAGCCCCGACATTTTTCTTGCCCACGCCATCCCGCTGTGGCACTATATGGTTTCCGGTAGTTTCAGGCCGGGTATGTCCGGCCCCGTAGGTTCAACCAGAAGGAATGACCCATGACAAAGAAATCAACCGTATGGATAGCTGTGCTGGCGATGTCCCTTATCGCAGCCGGATCTTGGGCCGGAGATGCGCCCTTGTGGAAAATTGGCGATCGCGACAATCGAACCGATGGACTCGCCTTGGCACCAAACGGCTACGGGCAATATGCCCGGGACGCTGTTTTTGTTGTGGGAAAATCGAATCCAAAGAAGGATTGGCCGTATTGCCAGCCGGGCCCAGACGATGCGTGGGCCAAGCCGGGACCGCACACCTTCACCATCCTGTTTGAATTGAAGAACGCCCCCGAAGCACCGTGCCATCTCATCCTGGATCTGGCCGATACCCAGTCCGCCATACCGCCGCGCATTGCCATCACGGTAAACGGTAAGGAGAAAACCTTCGGTCTCAAGCCGGGTGCTGGGGATGCGTCGATCTTTGGTGATGCATCCAAAGGCACTGAACAGGTGGTGGATCGCACCATTTCCCCCGACCAATTGGTCGCGGGGTTGAATCGCATCACCATCACCACGCAATCCGGAAGTTGGCTACTGTATGACGGTCTGGAATTTCGGGCACCCGCAGGGGTGAAGCTGAGTGCCGTTAAGTCGGTGACGGCCTTGCAGAGTGTGGAGGGCGTGTCCGCATTGGTCAAGGAGAACGGCGAATTGCGGCAGCTCGTTCGCGCCAACCTGATTAACACGGGCGCATCCGCGCAAGGGACATTGGTTGTGGAGGGCGGCTCGGAAAAGAAGTTTGACCTGGTGCAGGGCGACCAGACGGTGGAACTCACAATTCCCCCGGTGGACAAGCCCACGCAGCTTGGGGTGCATCTGCTGGTGAATGGCAAGGAAGCCGGGCAGGCGAAAGTGGCCGTGGCTCCCGTGCGTAAGTGGGAACTCTACTTGCTGCACCATACGCATCTCGACATCGGATACACGCATGTGCAGTCGGATGTGGAAAAGAAGCAGTGGGATCATCTGGACAAAGCCATCGAACTCGCGCGCGCCTCAAAGGATTATCCGGAGGGCTCAAGGTTCAAATGGCTGCCGGAAGGGCTGTGGGCGGTGGATAGCTACGTGAAGCAGGCGAGTCCGGAAAAGAAAGCCGCGTTCATTGATGCCGTGAACCAAGGTTGGGTCGGACTCGATGCATTGTACGGCAGCGAACTCACCGCGTTGTGCCGTCCCGAGGAATTGCTGGAACTGACCGGTTGCGCGCGCCGACTTTCGCGTGAATTGGCGCGTCCCATCGACAGCGCCATGATCACGGACGTGCCGGGCTACACCTGGGGCTTGATTCCGGTCTTGGCCCAAAGTGGTGTGAAATACTTCTCCATTGGCCCGAATCGAGGACACCGAATCGGTCGGACCCTGACTGCGTGGGGCGATAAGCCGTTCTACTGGCTATCTCCCTCGGGTAACGAAAAAGTCCTGTGCTGGGTGGCCGCTGAGGGCTACTCGTGGTTCCACAGCGCGCCGTTGCGCAGTGATAAGAAAGTCTTTGAGTATCTGGACCGTCTGGAAAAGCTCGACTATCGTTTCGACGTCGCTCATCTGCGCTACAACGTGGGCGGGGACAATGGCCCGCCGGATGCGCAAATTGCCGATATCGTGCGCACTTGGAATGAAAAGTACGCCTATCCGAAGCTGATTCTCGCGACCCCGCACGAATTCTTCTCGGCCTTTGAACAGCGCTACGGCAAGGACTTGCCGCAGGTGAGTGGCGATTTCACCCCGTATTGGGAAGATGGCGCCGCATCGACCGCGCGCGAGACCGTCATTAACCGCGATGCGGCGGAAAAGGTGGTGCAGGGTAACGCCTTGTGGGCGATGATGCACCCCCCAAGCATTTATCCAGCAGCCAAGGTACAGGACGCTTGGCGCGACATCAT
>CAIZGN010000298.1 GCA_903932505.1 Candidatus Hydrogenedentota bacterium | reverse complement strand
TGGCTCCGAGATCGGCAGGCAAGATGCCTGCGTTACGGGCAGCCAAAGCGGTGACTTCGTCCCCGCACTCCATATGGCGGGTACCCGACATTTGGACTGCGCCGACCTTAGTCGGCGCTTTGGCTACACACGCAGGCATATCTCCGAAACCCAGCACCCACCCACAGCCAAAGCGGTGACTTCGTCCCCGCACTCCATATAGCGGGTACTCGCGCTTCGGGTTATTTCACTTCGGGGTAGAGTCGCTTGGCGCAGTCGGGGCATAGTCCGTGGCTGATTTCTGCCTCGGTGTGTTCTTCGATGTAAGCTTCGAGATTGATCCAGCGGTCTTCACCGTCGTTGATTTTCTTGCATCCTGAACACAGGGGCAGAATGCCGCGCAGGGAGCGGATTTCGTGGAGCGCCTTCCTGAGGTCTTCTTCTATGCGCTTTCGCGCGGTAATGTCAATCACGATTCCGGCGTAGTGGGAGATTTCTCCATCGGCGTCACGGAATGGTTTCGCGCGGGACATCAGCCAACTCTCTTTCCCGTCGCGGCGGTAGATGCGCCATTCGGTGTTGAGTTCAACGCTTTTCTCGACCGCCTCCTTGACCGCAGCTTCAACCCGGTCTCGATCCTCAGGGTGTACGGTTTGCAGCCACGTATCGTAGCACGGCTCGCAGCTGTTGGGCTTGAGCCCGTAGAGCGGCCACACCTCCTCGGACCAGTTGTTCTCATTGGTGCGCAGGTTCCACTCCCAGGTTCCGGAATCGGCCGCACCTTGGGCGACGCGTCGCCGCCATTCACTGTCGAGTAGCGCCTGTTCCATCTGTTTGCGGTCGGTGATGTCGACAAAGGTGATGACGGCCCCCTCGATGATGTTGTCGAGGGTGCGGTAGGGGCGTATGCGCATCGTATACCACTTGCCCTCGTTGGTCTGCACTTCCACCTCTTTGGGCATGAGGGAGTCCAGTACCGCCCGGGTATCGACGGGGAGTCGGTCATACCCGCGAAGATTGGGGACGATGTGTCCCACGGGCCTGCCGACGTCGCTGAGGATGAGATTGATGATCTGCGTGGCGGCCGGCGTGAAGCGCAGGATGCGAAGCTGGTGGTCGACAAAGACCGTCGCGATTCCGGTACCGGCCAGCAGATTGTTCATATCGTTGTTGGCGCAGGACAAATCGGCGACCTTGGTTTGCAGCTCGGCGTTAACGGTGGCCAATTCCTCGTTGATGGACTGCAGTTCCTCCTTGGAGGTTTCCAGCTCCTCGTTGGTGGACTGCAACTCCTCGTTGACCGATTGCATTTCCTCATTCGAGGACTTGAGTTCCTCGTTGGAGGTCTCGAGCTCTTCGTTGGTGGTCTGGAGATACTCTTCCTTGGTCCGCAATTGCTGCTTGAGCGACTCGATGTGGGCGAGGGCATCGGGGGTCAATGGGACAAGGGCCGGATCTTGGATGACGGGCGGTTCCTCGCGCAGGATCGGTGTGCGTGTGTCTTCGAAAACAACGAGAAACAGCGGAGTGGCAGTGGCTACTTCAGAAAACACCGGGCGAACGAGCACATTAATGGAGGTGAAGTCACCATTAGTCTTCACCCGAACCCCAGGGTGGATAATGGGCTCGTGGGTGGCGGCGGCTTTGTGCAGGGCGACGGTAAGGTCATGCCGCAGACCTTCCCGGGCCATCTTGAGGATGTTATTGACGCCGGCCTCGCCGGGTGCCAGTTCGAGATATAGTCCGGTGCGCCCGTGCAGATACAGCACATCGCCCTGCCGGTTGACAAGTGCGCCTGCCGGGGTGACCTGTTCGAGAAGCGTCTTTTCGGTAATTTCTCGCAAGGGTGCCTTGCGTGCAAAGTCGGACTTTAACGGGTTGCGGGGCACGGCTATCTCGACGGCGGAGAGGGGCGCCATGAAACGGCCCAAAACGGAAAGCCGCCCGCCGACAGAATCACTCCTGCGCTGATAGATTTTGAGTTTACGATCCACCGGGCCAAACAGCTCGTTGTATTCCCCCACCGTCTCGGAGGTGCCCAGGAAGAGGTAACCGCCCGGATTGAGGGCGTAGTGGAAGAGCGGAATTAACTTTTTCTGCAACTCCTCGCCGAGGTAAATCATGAGATTTCGGCAGCTGATGAGATCGAGCTTGGAAAATGGTGGGTCCTTGATGACGTTCTGCTCTGAAAAGACAAGCAGGTCGCGGATGCCTTTGTGGACGCGGTATGCGCTCCCGTCTATCTCGGGGGAAAAGAACATGGCCAGTCGATCGGGGGTTAGGTCAGCGGAGATGCTTGCGGGGTAGAGTCCGGCGCGTGAGGTCGTAATCGCCTGGCTGTCAATGTCCGTGGCAAAAACCTGAACCTTGAAGCTCTGTTTTATGGCCTCCTGCCGCTCAGCGAGCAGCATGCCGATGGAATAGGCCTCCTCCCCGGTGGAGCATCCCGGCACCCACACCCGGACCGTCGCACCGGCCCCTTTGTCGGCAAACAGCTTGGGAATGATTTGATTCTCGAGGGCCTTGAAGGCCTCGGGGTCGCGGAAGAAGTTGGTGACACCGATCAGGAGGTCGCGAAAGAGGGCCTCGACCTCCAGGGGGTTCTGCTGGAGGAACCTTACGTACGCCTCCATGGTCGGGATTTGGTGCACCGCCATCCGGCGCTCAATGCGTCGATGGATGGTGCTGGGCTTGTATTGCGAGAAATCATGCCCGATCTGCCCCCGCAAGAGAATGAATATTTTCTTGAGGGTGTTCTCAGTCTTGGGCGGCGCAGTAGCACCGGCGAAAGGCATGCGAGAGAAGGCGTGCCCCGCGTAGGCGATGAGTTGCGCCGGCATTTCTGCGGGTGGCAGTTCGTAGTCCACCAGACCGGTGCCGATGGCGCTGCGTGGCATGCCGTCGTATTCGGTGGAATCGGGGTTCTGGGCCATCACCATGCCGCCCTCCCCCTTGATGGCGCGCACGCCGAGCGTTCCGTCACTGCCGGTTCCCGAGAGCACCACGCCGATGGCGCGCTCCCGTTGATCCTGCGCGAGGGATCGGAAAAAGAAATCGATGGGCAGGCGCTGGCCTCGGGGTGCAGCCGGTTCCATCAGTTGCAGCGTGCCGTTGAGAAAGGCCATGTCGCGGTTCGGGGGAATGATGTAGGCGCAGTTGGGACAGACGACCATGCCGTCCTCAACCTCGAAGACCTGCATGCGGGTATAACGCCGAATGAGGTCGGTCAGGATGCTTTTGTGATCGGGGGCCAGATGTTGCACGAGGACAAAGGCCATACCGGGATCCGTGTCGGCGGGCATGCCCGAGAAAAACGCTTCGAAGGCGGCGAGCCCGCCAGCGGACGCACCGAGGCCCACCACGGGGAAACTGTGGGCAGGTTGGGGGTCTTCCGGCTGTGCATCGACTGAAGGCTCGATGTTTTCCGAACCCTTCGGGAGCAGGGCTTCACTCGTCGATTCCGTGTCTTTTGATTTTCCGCGCTTTTTGGGACTCATAACCACCTCCGGTGTTTGCTGATTTCATCATACACCTTTTGCTCTGTTTTTGTCTTGCACAACGCGCGAAGCATGGAATCATCCCGGCAGTGTGACGTATACTTCGTGAACGGGTTCGCGGGACGACACAGAAACACCAGAAGGCGGGCGCATGTCTGCGGCGGAAATAATGGACATTATCACGATAACGGGTGACATCGGCAGTGGCAAAAGCGTGGTGGGGCGCGCGTTGTCCACCCGGCTAGGCTTCGATTTTTTCAGCACCGGGTTTATGCAGCGCACCATCGCGGAACGGCGCGGCATGAGCACGCTTCAGTTGAACGCCCATAGTGAGGGCGACCCCGGGGTCGATCATGAGATCGACCATTACTCAGTGGAACTGGGCCGGACACAGGATCGCTTTGTGCTGGATTCCCGCCTCGCATGGCACTTTATACCCCATTCCTTCAAGGTCTATCTCGCCGTGGACTCGCTGGTTGCCGCTGAACGTATCTTCGCCGACAAGGGACGCCGGGGAGAGTCCTACGCAACCGTGGCGCAGGCGCACCAAGCCATTGTAGACCGGCGCAAGAGCGAATTGTCCCGCTTCGAGTCACTGTATCATCTGGACTGTGGTGACCTCGGCCATTTTGACCTGGTCATTAACACGGCAAACCTGACTCCCGAGGCGGTGGCCGATCAAATCGCCGGAGCCTTTGAACAATGGAAAACCCGCGCCGCGCAGGGCTGAGCGATCGCCCTTTGTTCTATGCGGCCGGTTCGCTATCCCCCGCCTGACGAATGGCGCGTTCCAAGGTCGCGGCAAGGGCTTCCTGTTCTGGACCTTTGGGGATCTTCCCGCCCCTGACCCGAACGTAGAACGAGTCGCGGACATGCCGGACATCGGTCATGATGCGAGCGGCCCGGATATCAACGCCGGATTCGGATAGCGCGTGGGCCATGTCATAAAGCAATCCCGTCCGGTCACCCGTGTCGATGTCGATAACCGTGTCCGTGGCGGATGCCCCGTTGTCGAAGCCGATACGGGTTGGTATGGGCGCGACGGGGTGTAGCAGTGCAAAAAGTTTTCGGCGGGACTGTTCGACAAGAGGACCGATGGGGGTGTCTCCAAGCAGCACGGCACGCAGTGTTTTTTCGATGTGCTCGAACTGCGCGTTGGTCAAGGGACGGTCATTGACCGCGTTTTTCACCGTAAAGCAATCCACGACCCAGCCGTCAGGCCGGGTAAAGATGGCGGCACCCTGTACGTCGGCGGCGTGCGCGGTAAAGGTGCCGGCAATCATGGAGAAGAGTCCGGCGCGGTCGCGCGCGCATACCACGACCTCGCTCATGCCTGTTTCCTGATGCGATATGCCCCGCAAGGCGATTCCGTGCCGCATGGCCGTATCGGCGCATTCCATGTGGCGGATGATGGTCTCGGGCGAAAAGGCGATGAAATAGCCCTCGCCAAGTCCGCGCAGATATTGTTCCACCCCGGCTTGGAGGCGCTTGGGGGCGATACGGGCGGTCTCCTGCGCCTTAGGCAGCAGCCAGAATTCTTCCTCGGCGCCGTCGGCACGGCCAAGCATTACTCGCTCGGCCTTCAGGTAGAGCTTGAGTAGCAGCGCTCCCTTCCAGTCGTTCCACACCCCGGGCGCCACCGCAATGAGATCGGCATAGGAGAGCAGAAAGAGCTTGCGCATGCGGGTGTCGGTCTTCATAAGCTCGGCAAAGCTCTTGATCACGTCCATGTCGTCGGTATCGCGATAGAAGGCGATGTTCGACATCGTCATGTGGTGTTCCACCAAGAACATGACGAGTTGGGTGTCCTCTTCCGGAAAACCCATGCGTTCGCAGGCGACCTGGGCCAGACGCACGCTCTCGGCGGCATGGATTTCGCCCGCCGCTTTGCCCCAGTCGTGCATGAGAATGGCGAGAATGAGGATATGGGGGTTTCGGATGTGTTCGAGGCAGTGTTTCAGGAGGGGGGCCGCTGTACCAGTAAGCGCGGGAATGGCCGCGATCGCCTCCAGAGCACGCAGCGTGTGCTCATCCACGGGATAACTGTGGAAATCGGCGTAGCGAACGATGCCGCAAATGGCCTGAAATTCCGGCAGATAGGCAGCGAGAAGCCCGCAATCGGCCATTTGCCGCAATACGGCCCCCGCTTCGAGCGGGTGTGCGCAGATGGCCTGAAAATAGTGCCCCACAACGGCGTTCGCCTGGAAATCCGGGCCCGCCAGTGCCAGATGCCGCCGAATCCACGGCAACGCATCGTCACTGAGCCGCACGTCGCGGCGCGCACAGACCCAGAAGACCTCCATGAGCCGCGCCGGGTTCTGGGTGAACCATTGCTGGTCGGGCGTGCCGAGCCAGAGCCGCCCCTCGTGCACATGGTAAGGGGCGCGGGAATGCGCGGCAGCCGTCTCGGCCTGGGGCGCAGCGGTTTTCGCGGCCGGGCCACAGCATCGCACGGTCAACAGAAGAAAACGGCGCAACTGCTGTGCGGCGTGGTAATAGTCCTGCATGAACCGCGCCATGCTTTCGCGGTCGCCGTTGCCATAGCCGAAGGCGCGGGCAACATGCCGCTGCTCGGCGTAGCTCAGCTGATCCTCGCATCGGCCGGTGTGAAAATGGAGCTCGTTGCGGATTCGCCAGATAAAATCGAGGCTTTCCACGAGGGCCAAGTGGTCTTCAGGAGCCATGAGGCCTAGGGCGGTCATATCCTCCTCGGACATGCCGCTGCGCTTCAGCTGGAGCAGCCAGCGGGCAACATGGTAGTCCCGCAGCCCCCCCACGCTCTCCTTGATATCCGGTTCGAGGGCGAAAAGTTCGCGGTAGGCCTCCGGCAGGTCGTCCGGGGACTCGCGGCGGCGCAAGAGGTCAAAGAGGCGGCCTTGGGAGGCCGCACCAAGTCGGGCGAGCTGCTTTCGAAGCACATCGGCGGGACGGGGATTGCCGAGAAGTACCCGTGCCTGCATGTAGGCGGTCCAGGCGACGGGGTCCTGCTTGGCGAGGTCTGTGGCTTCGGGAACCGAGAGAATGGCATGACCGGGTGCAATTCCGATATCCCACAGGAATGGCACGAGGAAGTCGACGAGACGCCGGAGGGCATCGGTCAGTCGGCCACCGTGGAAGAGTCCTATGTCGAGGTCGGAGGCGGGGGCTAGCTCGCCACGGCCATATCCGCCGAGGGCACACAGGGAAAAATGCTTGACAACATTTATATCTTGCGCATGAAACGCCGCAAAATAAATCACGCCGCCGACCAAGGTGTCGGCTGACTCGACGAGGAGTTTCCTGACCAAAGCGCCCGGGGCGCGGCTCTCATGTCGGGCCTGAGCGGTCTTCCAAGCGGTTTGCTTGTATTCGCGTGCTGCGTCCACCAAGGCCGCCCTCGAGACCCCGCGCAGGGCCTCATTTCCGGTTCGGGCCCATTCCATCCACTCTATGAAGGTATCGCTCATTCGCCGTTCCTGTCCATCCCTTGCGAGTATCATAGCGCAACAGGCCGGGCCGATGCGCGAAAGCGTTGACATCCTCCGGCCAGCCACCCTATAATGACACGAAACTAAAGCGGCTTACCCCGCGATAGGTTGTGGGGAGACAAAGAGTTAGAACGGAATTCCCGCCCCCGCCCCCTTGGGCGGTTCGGAGGTTTCGCCTGTGGTTTTGTGGAAGCATACAGAGAGAGGATCCGAAGGCATCGGCCTTGCTTTCTCTCAATAGGCCCCAAAGGCCCCAGGCCGGCATGGTCTCCTTTCAGCCGCTGTTGCGGGTGAAGTGTAACCGGTTCCCGTGCGGGAACCAGATGGAGATTCTATGCCTATAAATGAAATCCTGCTGCTCGTGGGTGGGATGATTGCCGGCCTTACCGTAGGCTTTCTGGTGGCTTTTGCGTTGTCCCAAGTCCGTGCGAACAGCTTGGTAAGCCGTTCGAAACGGGAAGCCGCGCAAACGTCCTCGAACGCCGAACGGAATGCCGCCGTCATCCTCAAGGACGCCCAAACCAATATGCGCGCACTGGAAATGGATCTGCGCGCCCGATTGGAACAAGAAGGTCGGGAACTGCGAAAGGAAATCGCGAATCAGGAAAAGCGCCTCGTGGCCAAGGAAGAAACCCTGGATAACCGGGCCCAAGCCATGGACAAGACGACGAGCGAACTCACCGCCCAAGAGCGCGATCTGGTTCGCCGCGAGAAGGGTCTGGAGAAGGAGGCGGAGAAAATTGCCGCCATCCAACTGGAACAGCAGCACAAACTGGAGGCCATCTCCGGCTTGACGGCGGATCAGGCCCGCCGCGAACTCTATATCCAGCTGGAAACCGAAGTGAAGCGCGACAGCGCCCGCCAGCTCAAGCGCACGGAAGACGAGTTGCGCGAAAACGCCGAAAAGAAGGCCCAGTGGATCATTGGCGAGGCCATTCAGCGTTGTGCGGCCGACCATGTGGCCGAAACCACGGTTTCGGTGGTGGCGCTGCCCAGCGATGACATGAAGGGGCGCATTATCGGACGCGAGGGTCGCAATATCCGCGCGCTTGAGAATGCCACGGGCATCAACGTGATCATCGACGACACGCCGGACTCCGTCATCCTCTCCGGCTTCGATCCTGTCCGCCGTCAGGTGGCCCGGATTACCCTCGAACGCCTCATTCAGGATGGCCGAATCCACCCCGCCCGCATCGAGGAAATGGTCGAGAAGGTGGACGAAGAAATGGCCAAGACCATCCGGGATCGGGGCGAGGCTGCCTGCCTTGAAGTCGATGTGCACGGTCTGCACCCTGAAATAGTGAAGTTGCTGGGCCGCTTGAGCTTCCGTACTTCCTACGGACAAAACGTCCTGCGGCATTCGCAGGAAGTTTGTCATGTGGCCGGATTGATGGCTGCCGAGCTGGGGGTCAACGTGCGCGAAGCGAAACGCGCCGGGCTCATCCACGACATCGGCAAGGCGCTCACTCACGAAGTCGAGGGTTCCCACGCGGTACTCGGACACGACTTGGCAAAGCGTTATGGGGAGACGGACGTCATCTCGAACGCAATCGGCGCCCACCATGGCGAAATGGAGATGGACACCATCATCGCGGTGCTGACTCAGGCGGGCGACGCGCTTTCAGCAGCCCGCCCCGGTGCGCGCAGCGAAACGATGCAGAACTATATCAAACGGCTGGAAGACCTTGAGCGTCTGGCCGACAGCTTCCCGGGCGTCGAGAAAGCCTTTGCCATTCAGGCTGGCCGGGAAGTGCGTGTGGTGGTGAATCCCGACAAGATGGACGACGCACTCGCGGCGGCCTTGGCCCGGGATTTGGCCCGCAAGGTGGAAACGGAACTCACGTACCCGGGGCAAATCCGCGTGACGGTAGTCCGCGAAACCCGCGCGGTCGAAGTGGCGAAGTAGTTATTTATTCCGGGGTCTCTTTTCCTGGAAAAGGGACCCCGGCGGTTTCTTTTGGGCGTCGTGGCATCTGGGGTGCCGGTTGGGCTGCATGAATATTCTTTTTTTGGGCGATATTGTCGGAAGGCCGGGCCGCACCAGCGTGGCCCGGTGGCTCCCCAAATTGCGGCGCACCCATCCGATTGATTTTGTTGTCGCAAATGCCGAAAATGCCGCCGGTGGCACCGGAGCCACCCCCGATGTGCTGGACGAATTGAAACGCCACGGCGTGGAAGCCTTTACCATGGGCAACCATGTGTGGAGCAAGAAGAATCTGCTGGCCGCGCTTGCGCGATTCCCGGAAATGGCCCGTCCCGCCAATTATCCGGACGGCGCACCCGGCCAGGGTGCGATCATTGTGGAAACGAGTAAGGGCGTCAAGGTTGGCCTGCTCAATCTTCTGGGACGGGTGTACATGGACCCGCTGGATTGCCCCTTTCGGGCCGCCGACCTTGCGCTCGAGGCCTTGAGGGCTGAGACGCCGATTGTGCTGGTGGATATGCATGCCGAGGCCACCTCGGAAAAGATTGCGATGGGCTGGTATCTTGATGGGCGGTGTTCGGCGGTGCTGGGTACCCACACCCACGTGCAGACTGCCGATGAGTGGATTATGCCCCAAGGCGCGGCCTACATCACCGATGTGGGTATGTGCGGGCCGTTGCACTCGGTGCTGGGTGTGGACAGAAATATTATCATCGACCGATTCCTGTCCGGCATGCCGGCGCGATTTGAACTGGCCAAAGGCCCGCTCGTATTGAGCGCGGTTCTCCTAGAGGTGGATGAGGCAACGGGTCGTGCGCGACATATCGAGCGAATTTGCATGCGGGAATCGGATGCGGACGCAAATGCGTAGATTGAAACGCAAAGGCGCAAAGACGCGAAGAGTAGGACATGGAGAAGCGAGAGAACGAGATAGCCGCGATGATTGTCGATGCCGCGATTGAAGTGCATCGAACGCTGGGTGGGCCTGGGCTATTGGAAAGTGCTTATGAAGAGGCGATGCTTTGGGAATTGAGGCAGCGCGGACTAAAGGTGGAACGGCAAGTATCGTTGCCGATCACCTACAAAGGCAATGTGCTGGCGTCTCCCTTAGTCATTGATTTGTTGGTTGAGGGTCTGGTTATCGTGGAGAATAAAGCCGCTTCTCAGTACAATGTGATTTTTGAGGTTCAGTGCCTGACCTACCTGCGCCTGAGTGGTTTGAAACTTGGATTGGTGATCAATTTCGGAGAGCGCTGGGTAAAGGACGGTATTCGTCGGGTCGCGAATGGGTTATGAATCCCCTTTGCGTTTTTATTGAAACGCGAAGGCGCAAAGACGCGAAGAGTAAGACATGGAGAAGCGAGAGAACGAGATAGCCACGATTGAAGTGCATCGAGTGCCGTAGCAAGGGCAGAAGATGTCTGGTAGTGAATAGGATGGAGTTCCCTTTGCGTCTTCGAGCCTTTGCGTTGAATCCATAGCGCAAGAATGCAGGTTTCGATTTCAGATTTGACGGAGAGCGGGCTGCGAATGATGCTACGCTAAGGACTTTTTTTAGCAATATGTATTTCAAGCAAATAGCACTGCATGGTTTCAAGAGTTTTGCCGATCCTACGCGGATCTCGCTGGATCATGGCATCACCGCCATTGTCGGTCCGAATGGCTGCGGCAAGAGCAATATCCTGGACGCGTTGCGCTGGGCCTTGGGCGAACAAAGCGCCAAGGCGTTGCGTGGTGCGCACATGCAGGACGTCATCTTCAACGGCAGCGAGCACCGACCCGCCATGGGCATGGCCGAGGTCAGCCTCGTCTTTGATAACGCGGATTCCCGATTGCCGGTTGATTTTGCGGAGGTCGAAGTCTCCCGGCGCGTATACCGGTCGGGTGAAAGCGAATACCTGCTCAACAAAGCACCGTGCCGACTCAAGGACATCCATGAACTCTTCATGGACACGGGTATCGGCACCAACGCCTACTCCCTGATCGGCCAGGGCAAGATCGACCTCGTCCTGAGCTCGCGACCGGACGACCGACGTTTTCTCTTTGAAGAGGCCGCCGGAATTATCAAGTATAAATCGCGCAAAGCAACCGCCCTGCGAAAACTCGACCGCGCCGACCAGAACCTGCTGCGACTCACGGATATCATCAACGAAGTGCAGCGGCAGATGCGCAACCTCAAACGCCAAGTCTCTGCAGCCATCCGGCACCGGGAAATCACCACGGCCCTGCGCGAACTCGAAATCCGAAACGCCTGGCTGCAATACAACGAGCTCACGGGACAAATCGCCGACCTCAAGGAACAGTACATTGCCGCGCGCGAGGCGTACGAGAAGGCCTCCACCCAAACCAGCAAGAGCGAGGCGGAACTTGAGGAATTGAGCGTGAAGCGCATCGAACTCGAGCGCATGCTCATGGCTCGGCGCGAAGGCGAGCATCATATCGATTCGGAAATGGAGCGCATCGAAAGCGGTATCGCGCTGTTCCGCCAAGAAATCGAATTTGCCCGACAGCAGGAGGCGCAGGCACTCGAAGAGCGGGAAGAATTGCTCAAACGGGCCGGGACCCTGCTCGAGTCTCAATCCGACACCCAGGCGCATACCGCGCAGGTTGAAACCGAGATGGGCGAAGTGCGCAACGCCCTTGCTGAAAAGCAGCGCGAAAGCGAAGCCCTCCAACAGCGTGCCACCGATGCCGACGCGGAAGTCGAGGCCAAGCGCGGACAGGCCATGGAGACCCTGCACTCCCGGAACCGTTCACAAACGGAGCTTGAGACGGTCACGGTGAGTATTGCCAATATTGACGGACAACTCGAGTCCCTGTATGCGGGGCAGACCACCCTCAACACGCGCCATGCCGAACTCGCGAGCGCCCTCGAGGAAATTCAGGCCAAGCAGACCGAGGCGCAAACCGCGTTGACCACCACCGTGCAGCAGCGGCAGGAACAGCAGAAGAACCGCACCGAACTCGGCGAACGCATCCAGCGCTTGAACACCGAATGGCAGACGCTGCGCGAGGAGAAGAGCAGTGTCGAGGCGCGCCTCGCCTCCCTGCGCGAGTTGCGGGACAGCTATGAAGGTTTTGCTACCGGCGTGCGCGCGATCATGTTGGCCAAGCAAAAAAAGATGGCCGGCACCGACGGCGTGGTCGGCCCCATCGGCGATTTGCTGTCCACCGACAAGGAATACGGACTCGCCATTGAAGCCGCCCTCGGCGGTAACATCAACAATGTTGTGGTGGAGCAGTCTGGAGCCGCCAAGGACGCCATCGAATTCCTGAAGAGGACAAAGGCGGGCCGCGTGACCTTCCTCCCGCTCGACATCATCCGCACGAGCGGCTATGACGATGCGGGCACGCTCAGCGGGCAGCACGGCGTCATCGGCAAGGCCATCGACTACGTCCACTACGAAGCCCGGCTGCAACCCGCAGTCGAGTACCTTCTGTTTAACACCATCATCGTTGAAACCATCGACGACGCGATCCGCATCACCCGCTCGGAACGCCGACACCCCCGCCTGGTCACGCTCGAAGGCGAGGTGGTGTCTCCAGCGGGCGCGGTCACCGGCGGAAGCACGAAGCACGAGGGTCGTGGATTGCTCGGCCGTACCGCCGAAATCGAGGAACTCGCAACGAAGGCGGCTCAGTCCGCCAAACGCATCGCCAAGCTCACCGAAGAAGCGCAGGGACTCACGACCTCCATTCAGGCACTCGCCCAAAGCATCCGTCAACTGGAGGATACCGAATCGGGGCAGCGCACCGCCGTGAACACCTTGGGCGTCGCGGTGGCGAAGCAGACCGCCGAGCTTGAAGGCCTCACCGAGAGCGGGCGCAACATGGCGGGGCAGCGTGATGTTCTTGTGGAAAAACGGCGGGCCTTCGAGACACAGCGCGAAGAAGTCCAAGCGCGCGTCACCTCCATGGAGGATGGTGAAGTCGCCATGCAGCGTGCCCTCGCCGATGCACAGGAGCGGGCCGCCGAAGCCCGGCAGGCCTTGTCCGAAAGCGCCGGTGGTCTGGCTGATCTCCGTGTGCGCATCGCTGAACTGGCGCAGACCCTAGACGAGACGTCGCGAACGAGGGAACGTGAACGCCGTGAACACCAAGAAATGAACCAGGAAGCTGCACGTCGTCTTGAACAGGCCGAGCAGTTCAAAGCGCGTCAGTCCGAGGTCGAGGCGCAGATTGCGGATCAGGTGGAACGTTCTAAGGCTCTCTCCGAAACCCGCGAAGAAGCCCATACCAAAGTGCTCGAATCGCAGCAGGAACAGCAGGGCGTCATCACCGGGGTCAATGGCCTCAACGACACCCTGAAAAGCCTGCGGAAGCGCTCATCCGAATCGCAGCGCGAAGTGCATCGCATTGAAATTGATCTTACCCAAAGGGAGGATCGCGCCGGATTTTTTCAGGAGCGTATTCTCACTGAATACAGCTTGGCGCTGGCATCCATCACCGAGAAGGAAGTCGGCACGGATGAATACGATGAGACCGAGCGCGAAAAACTGATTACCGAACACCGCAAATCGTTGCAGCGTCTGGGTTCGGTTAATCTCGGTGCCATCGAGGAACACGATGAGTTGGAGAAGCGCCAAACCTTCCTCGTGACCCAGGAACAGGATCTGCGCAAGGCACGCGACACCCTCTTGTCTGTGGTCGGCCGCATCGACATCACAATCAAGGAAATGTTCCTTGAAACGTTCCGCACAGTGGGCGATTATTTCAAGAGCTATTTCCGGCGACTCTTCAATGGTGGTCAGGCCCGCGTCTACCTCCTCGACGAGGATGATCCGCTTGAAAGCGGCATTGAAATTGAAGCCCGCCCTCCCGGAAAAAAACCGCAGGTGATTTCGCTGCTTTCCGGCGGCGAGCAGGCCATGACCGCCATCGCCCTGCTCTTCAGCATCTTCAGCGCGAAGCCCAGCCCCTTCTGTGTGCTCGACGAAGTGGATGCGCCGTTGGACGATGCCAACATTGGCCGGTTCCTCGACCTCGTGAGCGAATTCACCGGTCAAAGCCAGTTCATCATCATCACGCACAGCAAACAGACCATGAGCCGCGCCAATGCCCTCTTCGGTGTCACGCAGCAGGAGCGCGGCATTTCGCAGCTTGTTTCCGTGCGCTTCGAGGAAGTCAAAGAAGCCGACTAGCGTGCGCGTCATTCAAAGGATGGATACTTCCGTGAGAATAGCCGACCGCACAACCTCCGGGATGGCGAAAAACGCGAGGGGATCGTGCCTTGTCCGCTTCATCTGAACATCCCCAAAAACTGCGCGTGCTTCACTTGTTCAGCAACTGCAAGTGGACAGGCCCGGCGGAACCCGCGCTCAATCTTTGTGTGGCACTTCGAGCGCGTGGCGTTGAGGCAGATTTCGCCTGCGCCCCGGATGCCGGGAGTTCCATCAACAAAGTCGTTGAAACAGCCCGCGATCGCGGCATTGAACCCATCCTCCGCTTCTTTCTCTCCAAGCATCGACATCCGCTGAAAAATTTCCTCGACCAAAGAAGCCTCTCCGCCCTATTGCGTGATACCGGCTACGACCTTGTTCACTGTCATCTCGACAACGATCATGCGATTGCGGCAAAAGTCGCGCGACGCGCAGGCATCCCGCTGGTGCGGTCGAATTATCACGGCGAGGGTCTACCCGAAACCAAGCGCATGCAACAGCTGCTCGCCGATACTGCTTTTATCATCCAGCCCTCGCAACAAGCGCTCGACCACGATGCCCGACATTTCGCTTTTGCTAAAGAACGCATGGCCCTCTCGCCCGGCGCAGTAGACACTGAGCGCTTCGATCCGCGCAGGGAGACGCCCTGTGGCCGTCGCTGGTTGCACATCCCGATGGATGCGCCGGTCTTCGGCATCGTGGCGCGCATGCAGACCCACCGCCACTACGAGGACCTTTTCGCGGCCTTCAAACGCCTGACCGAAACCACCCCCGATGCGCACCTCATCGTCGTGGGCCGGGGCAGCAAACAGGATAAGGTTGGTTTTCGTCCCGTCGCGGAACTGGGTCTCGAAGACCGCGTGCATTTTACCGGGTTCATCGACGGCGAAAACTATGTCGGCATGTTGCGGGCATTCGATGTCGGGGTATTCCTCGTGCCCGGCAGCGATGGAACCTGCCGTGCCGCGCGCGAAATTCTGGCGATGGGAAAACCGATGGTCGTCGCCGACCGGGGAATGCTGCGCGAGATTGTGCGCGACGGTGAGACTGGATGCGTTTGCAGCGGATCCGCAGATAGTCTTTATGAGGCTTTTCGTCAACTCGCGCAGAATCGCAACCGCCGCCGGGAAATGGGTGCGGCCGCACGCCGACTGGCGGAAACCGAGTATTCACTCGAGACGCAAAGCGCCTGCGTCGAAACAGTCTACCGGAAAATCCTTTCCTAGCCCCGGTTTTCCCCTATGAATTGCCTTTCGCCGCGACTCCATGTCACACTGGACGACACGAGGTTTCGCATGCTTCAAAAGGCTCTCATTATTATGCTCGCTGGCGTCGCAGTCTTACTGTGCCGCGCCGCGACGGCGTTTCAGGAGCCTCCATCCCTCCATGCCCAGGTGGAGGCGGGTGCCCTTCCCCCGGTGGAACAGCGGCTGCCAAAGGAGCCCGCCGTGGTTGCGCCTGTGCATGAAATCGGGCGATATGGCGGGGATTGGCGACGGCTTGCGGTGGGGCCGCTGGACACTACGCTGGACAGTCGTTTGGGTTACGAGCCTTTGGTGCGGTGGGACGCTTCGGGCACCCAAGTGATTCCCGGTGTGGCGCGAGCTTGGGAGGTGCGCGAAGAGGGTCGCAGCTATGTGTTTCACCTGCGCGAGGGCCTTCGCTGGAGCGACGGCACACCGCTCACCTCGGAAGACATTCAGTTCTATTATGAGGACTTCTGCCTGAACAAAGAGGTCTCGCCCGCGTTTCCCAGCTACCTTGCGATCGATGGCGTCCCCGCCGAATTCCGTGCCCCCGATCCCTTGACCGTCGAGTTCCACTTTCAACGCCCGAACGGACTCTTCCTCGAGGCGCTTGCGGTGCATTCGATTTTCATGTGGCAACCCAAGCACTATCTGCGGCAGTTTCACCCCCGTTACACCGGGAAGGATGAACTCGACCGCCGGGTGAAAGACGCAGGCTTTGAACATTGGGCCCAGCTATATCTCGCGCGCATCAGTCTGCGCGAAAACCCGGACCAGCCAACACTGCGCCCCTTCCAGATGAAAACGGTCGCACCCACGCCCCGTTTCATTGCCGAGCGCAATCCATACTATTGGAAAGTGGATCCGGCAGGGAATCAGCTTCCCTATATCGACCGCATTGTTTTCACCGATGTGCAGAACGCCGAAATCCTCAACTTCAAGGCCATGACCGGCGAGGTGGATTTTCAGGATCGCAATATCGACTCCGCGAACTATGCCCTGTTCATGGAAAATCGGGAGAAAGGCGGCTACACCGTCCGGCGGGATGCGGGGGCCGAACCTATCGTCGTTTATGTCAATCCCTGCAGTCACGACGAGGGCATGCGCCCCATACTCGCAGATGTCCGCTTTCGCATGGCCCTGTCGTTGGCCATCAACCGCGCGGAACTGTGCGACCTTATTTTCAGCGGTTTGGCCGTGCCCGCGCGAGGTGTGGCCGGGCCTTTCGACCCGTATTATCGACCGGAGTTCGAACAGCCCTACGCGCAATACGATCCGGAACGGGCCAAGGCCCTGCTCGATGAGCTCGGCTTGAAAGCGGACGCCCACGGTATGCGCTACCTGCCCGATGGACGCGCATTTCGGCAGGTATTGCACATCTTTCCCTCGGAAAGTGGCGGCCTGGCGGACCAATGGCAGCTGGTGGCGGACTATTGGCGGGAGATCGGACTCAACATTGTTGCCAAGGTGGACCAGCGCGGACTCAGCGTCCTGCAAATGCAAAACGCGAACACGGATTTATGGGCCTACATGAGCGCGGGGGTGCATTGGACCGTCGACCCCATCTGGTATATCCCGTGGTCGAGCTTCAGTTACTTTGCGCCCTCCTACGGTCGCTATGTGGACACGAACGGAAAGGCCGGCGTGAAGCCCCCCGAAGAATATCAACGGCTTACCGACCTGTACCGGGAATTGACCGCTGAGATGAATCCCGCCCACAAACTCGAACTCGGGCAATCGATCTTGCGCCAATGGTCGGAACGAACCTATACCATCGGCATTGCGCGCTCCGACGTTGTCTCACTGGTCTCCAAGCGATTCAAAAACGTGCCGGACAAAATCATTTACAGTTACCGCCTCATGACCCCCGGCTATATCGGCATTGAACAGTTCTATCTCGACCAGGAGGAGAAGTGACCATGTGGTCATTCATGCTGCGACGCATATTGCTACTCGTACCGACCTTGTTCGTCATATCAATCGTGTCCTTCACCATCATCCAACTGCCGCCCGGCGATTTCCTCACCAACTATGTGTCGAACCTCGCCCAATCGGGTGAGTCCGCGAACGAGGCACAGGTCGCCAGTTTGCGCGCGCGTTATGGACTCGACCAGCCCGTCTACGTGCAATACGCCCACTGGATAGGCGGGGTGCTTCACGGGGACTTCGGGCAATCCTTCACCTACAACAAACCCGTAGGAACGCTCATCTGGGAGCGACTCGGAATGACCCTATTCATCGCCCTGCTCACCATTGCCGTCACCTGGCTCATCGCCATTCCCATCGGCATCTATTCCGCCACGCACCCCTATTCCTTCCTCGATTATTTCTTCACCTTCCTCGGCTTCATCGGAATGGCCACGCCGCCTTTTGTGCTAGCCTTGCTGCTGATGTACGCGAGCTATGTGTGGTTCGGAACCAGTGTGGGCGGGCTCTTCTCCGACCTTTATGCCGATGCGCCCTGGTCACTGGGCAAGGTGTGGGACCTGGTAAAGCACCTGTGGGCCCCCGTGCTGGTGCTGGCGGTCGGAGGCACCACCGCGATGGTGCGCACCCTGCGCGCCAACCTGCTCGACCAACTCGAACTGCCGTATGTCGTGACCGCCCGGGCAAAGGGCCTTTCCGAGTGGCGGTTGTTGTTGAAGTACCCCGTCCGCCTCGCCATTAACCCGCTTGTGAGCACTATCGGCTGGATGCTGCCCACCCTGATCTCCGGTTCCACCATCGTGTCGATGGTGCTCAGCCTGCCCACTGATGGCCCGCTGATGATCACCGCGCTCATGGAACAGGACATGTACCTCGCGGGCAGCTTCGTCATGATCATGAGCGTACTGACCGTGATTGGTACCCTGTTATCGGACTTGTTACTGGCCTGGGTTGATCCCCGCATTCGTTTGGAGGGAAAGCCCTCATGAGATGTTTTCCTCAGGCGAATCCTATGCCCATGAAACACCCAAGTAATAACACGAGCCAACCATGAACTTCTTCCATCACAATAAACCGCCGCACAGCGGCGATGAACCACGCACGACGGCCACGCAGTGGCAGCTCATGTGGTGGAAGTTCAAGGACCACCGACTGGCCCATTGGTCGCTCTATGCCTTGCTGGCACTCTATTTCACCGCCGCCGCTTGGGAATTCCTTGCCCCGCATGATCCGCTCCAACGTGAAGCGCGTCTCAGCTATTCCCCCCCGCAACGGATTCATGTTTTCCACCAAGGCCGCTTGTGCAGGCCCTTCGTCTATCCGCAGATTCAGCACATGGACTCCGAGACCTCCGCCCGCACCTATACCGAGGACACCAGCACGCCACAGCCCATCCGCTTATTCACACAAGGCGATTCGTACCAGTTTTGGGGCGTTCTATCGATGAGCCGACATCTTTTCGCACTCGCCGGCAATGCACCCTTACGGCTGCTGGGCTCCGATCGTCTGGGTCGCGATCTCCTGAGCCGGGTATTGAAGGGGAGTCGTGTGTCGCTATCCATCGGCTTTGCCGGGGTCTTTCTCAGTCTTCTGTTGGGAGTGTTCATTGGCGGCATTTCAGGGTATTACGGCGGATGGATCGACACCGCGATTCAACGCTTCATCGAAATCCTCCGCTCATTCCCTGCCATTCCGTTGTGGCTCGCGCTTTCTGCCGCCATGCCCGCAGACTGGCCGGAGATGCGGGTCTATTTCTTCATGACCGTTATTCTGGCCATTATCGGGTGGACCGATCTCGCCCGGGTCGTCCGCGGAAAGTTTCTATCCCTCCGCGAGGAGGATTATGTGCTTGCGGCGAAGGTCGCCGGCGTTTCTGAACCCCTCATCATCGCGCGTCATCTTGTTCCCGGATTTCTTAGCCACCTCATCGTGACAGCGACCCTGGCCGTGCCCAATATGGTGCTCGCCGAAACCTCCCTGAGTTTTCTGCGGCTTGGTCTGCGTCCTCCCGCCGTGAGCTGGGGGGTACTCCTCCAAGACGCGCAAAACATCCGCGCGGTTGCGCTTTACCCCTGGTTGATGACTCCCGTGTTGTTTGTCATCGCCACCGTGCTGCTGTTCAACTTCCTCGGGGACGGCTTGCGCGATGCCGCCGACCCCTATCGAAATTGACCCAACCACACAGTCGTCCTTTCTCACAAAGACAGAAAGCGGCGGACGAGGCTGCTTATCGCAGTACGCTCGTCCGCCGCATGTTTCTGTGTGCTCCGCTTAGAACAGGGAGATCATGGTTGCGAAAACGCGGGTCACAGGGAAATGGCCGGGGAATTTGGAAAACTCAACGTGACCATCCATGTAAAGGATCTCGGAGCCGCCGGGAATGTGATTGAAGTCTTCCGCCTTCACACTGACAAGATCCCACATAAGCGCTACAGAGCTTTGCGCCTTGGCTCCGGCAGCGGGATTATTGATGTCGGTAATGAGGAAGCGCTCCACGCCTTCGCGCACACGAGGGACGGTTCGCTCGCTGGCACCGGCATAGGTGGGGGTGAAATTGATGTCATAATCAAAGCCCTCGCCACTCACTGAACGCGAGAAGGCATCGGTGATTGCGGTGACGAAGCTTACCTGAATATAGGCGCCCAAGGCACCCATGCCCTGTGGCACATTGGTGGCATTTTCATTCGCAGTCTGCACCAGATAATCTTCACCCGGATTGCCGGTCAGCACCCATGCCACATACATGTAGGACTCGGCCGTAAAGGCGCAGGGATCAACCACGCCAGCACCAGCCGTCGGGTCATACCAGAAACCTTTGCTGGGATCGGTGGCTTGGGTCGCACCATTGTCCGATGGGCAGGCCAGCACTTTGACGTCGGTGAGGTATTCGGGGTATA
>CAIZGN010000297.1 GCA_903932505.1 Candidatus Hydrogenedentota bacterium | reverse complement strand
CTGCCGCAACTGCTGAAGCGCCCTTTCCCCGTCACACGACTCTGATGGCCGCATATCCCAGGAGCTCAGGCGGGCCATCAAAATCTCCCGGTTCGTGGCGTTGTCGTCCACAATGAGAACCCGCACCCCTCGCAGGTTCGCCATAGGGCGGGGTTCCGAAGGGCGGGGTGAGGATTGCTTGGCAAGGGGCAGCATCACTGAAAATTCAGAGCCTTGCCCCAACGCGCTCTCGAGGTGGATTTGCCCACCCATCATCTCGGTCAGTTGTTTAGTGATGGCCAGCCCCAAGCCTGTGCCTCCATATTTACGGGTGGTCGATGTGTCTGCTTGGGTGAACTTGTCAAAAAGGATGCCGACCTTATCGGCCGGAACACCGATGCCGGTATCGCGCACCCGAAAAACCAGTTGAGCCATGGTGTCAGTTTCTGATTCCAGAGAAACATGGAGCGAGACTTCGCCGTGGTGGGTGAACTTGATGGCGTTGCCCACCAGATTGGTCAGGATCTGACGCAAGCGACCGGGATCCCCTGTCAACAGGGAGGGAACACAGGCATCGGCACCGCAGACCAATTCGAGACCCTTCTCAAACGCCCGCACGGCCATGGTGGCTGCAAAATCATCAAGAAGGTCAAGCAGGTCAAAATCCAGGATTTCAAGATCCAGCTTGCCCGCTTCAATTTTGGAAAAGTCGAGGATATCATTGAGCAGACCAAGCAGGGATTCACCGCTTGCGAGAACGGTTTCTGCAAGATGACGTTGTTCCTCGTCGAGATTCGTGTCAAGCAGCAGCCCGGTGATTCCGATGACCCCGTTCATGGGCGTTCGTATTTCATGACTCATGTTCGCCAGAAATTCACCCTTGGCCATGTTGGCCATTTCCGCCTGAATGGTCATTTCGTTCGCTTTGGTCATGGCTTCCTGCAACTGGTGATTGGTTTCCCGGAGGTCTTCCTGGGCCTGTTTTTGCTCGGTGACGTCCCGCACAATACCGACGGCGTGCCAGCTGTTATTCAGTTCTATGGCTGAAAGAGACAGTTGAACGGGAATGTTCCTCCCGACTTTTCTCACGGCCTCAAGGTCGACAGTCTTGTTTATGGCGGCCCCTTCTCCCGTCTGCCAAAACTTCGCGATCGCGGTCTGATGCGCCTCGTGGTAGCTGGCGGGTGCGAGCAACGAATGAAGATTCTTCCCCATGGCTTCCGTGCTTGAGTAACCGAACAAGCGTTCAGCGGCGGGATTCCAGAATGAAATGTTCCCCTGAGGATCCATCATCAGAATGGCATCCGGTGCCGAATCCTTGATAACCCGGAGCCGGGACTCGCTGCTGAGCAGGGCCTCCCGTGAATACGAAAGCGCGTCCTGCGATTGTCTGTTCCGGTCGATGTGTTTGTCGATATTGCGGGCGGCAATACCAATCCCAACGAGGCCCAACAAATACAGCAATAGAAATTTAAGGGACAATGAAAGGATTTCCACCCGGCTTTGGGCGAGATAGTGCTCCAGTGGAACCGACACGCTGGCTATGCCGCAAATGTCGCCCGAACGATATCCCTGGTTCGTGTGGCACGCCAGGCACTGCTCGCGCATCGTGACCGGGGCCATATACCGCAAGATGTGACGCTCTTCCTGTAACTCAACCTTGGTGAATTCCCCCGCGCCCGCCCGGATGCGCTCCAAGCTCTCCGTCTCCACATCATCCATCGGTTTTTCCAATGGGGATAATTTTTCGCCTGTCGAGTGGGTCTGAACGCCCGTGCTTTCAGCCCGTACCCCATGAAATTCGTTCGTCATGTACTGTGGCTCAAGGAGGGTCAGGTACTGATTCACATGACTGCGCGCCTCCTGAAGTGCCAGTTCTCCGGGCTCCTTGCTTGCTTCCCGAAATTCGATCCACAGGAGGCCGCCTGTGAGCAGTGTCCAAAGCATCACCACGAAGAAAACATGGAATCGCAGATGAATCACGGGTGTTTTGGGCCATTCAAAGCCGGGTTCCCCCGGGTTCTGTATTTCTTCGTTTTCGAAAACAGGAGATTTCCTGCGCGTTCGAATGTATAAGGCAATACCAACGGAAAGCAGGGCCACAATCGAGGCCACGGGCACGCATGACCTTGCCGCGATGTCCCATCCCCAAGTCGTCGCATTGATATCCATGCCCAGCACGGCGGTTATATCCCCGGTCGCCGGGTCGGTCAACGGAACCAGAGCCGTAATCCAGGTTCCCCATCGGTCGGAGTCAGGCCCGACGACCGCAGCTTTTTTCGTGTCGAAAACCCGGCGATAATCCTCAGAGACTTCCTCGTATATTTGTCCGGGCGGGGAGTAATCCTTGGAACTCGCGGGTTCGCTATCGACGAAAATAAAAATCAAATTATCGGGTCGGCGTCCCATGAGGTATAGAAAGCGACATTCCTCATTGGCATGACGGGCCCGGGTGAGCTGGTCCTTGATTCGAGTGTAGTCCGGGGAAGAGAGGTCGGCATCACTGCCGACAAGAGCCTTTATCTGGCCCGGTTCGACCATCTGCATCACCAGACGGGCCTGCCGCAAGAGGGTCTCACGAATTTGATGGTCAGCGCGGTAAACGGAATAGCGTATCAGCATGATCCCGGCAGCAAGAAACAGCAGCAAGGCGACACGCTGCAACCAGAGCATGGTCAACCTCAAGGGCGCTGAACCAGGAGTGGAAAACCTGCTCGTCATATACTACCCATCATCCTCGTTTTTGTCGGGCGCGAAAGCACTGCGCACCTCACCTCTCCACAGCATTCCAAAATCGACCAGCCCCTTGTTGAATTATGCATGCGGACTCCGCGCAATTCAAAGGCAAAGCAACCGGGGTTGTGCTTCATGGTGGTGGGGGATTAGCGGTCGCGTGTGAACGACCTACGCGCCAACGAGCGCTGCACCCAAATTGCGTATCGCCACAGACTATCGAGGGAAGCGTTTAGAGGGGGATTTTTTCGCTTTTTGCCACCCCACGAACATACCCGGCGGCTTCAACATACTCCGCTTCAGTCTTCAGATGTTCCAGCATCAGGGGAAGATCCGGGTCGAGCGTTTGTAGTGCGCGCAGGTATGCGGGGTAGTCAAAACCACCCTTGCCGGGCTGAATCTCGTCAAGATGCACCGTGAGCGCATCTCGCAGGATGATGTCTTTGGCATGGCACGATTTGATGCGCGGGCCCAGTTTTTCCACACATTCGCGAATCAGGTCACCGCTGCGATAATACCGCTGCGGACTGCTCACCAGGTTGACGGGATCGAGATGGACGGCAAAGGACGGGCGGTCGATGGCTTGGATCAGCCGGACATACGCATCCGCCGAATCCGGGTACATGTAGGGCATGGTCTCCAACGTGAAATAGGTGCGGGTTGGTTTCACCGCGTCGATGATCTCGCGGGTCGTCGCCACAATCCGGTCGAAGGCCGAATCGGTCAGATTGTCTGGATGTGGCCCGTCCCACTTCGAACCCAAGGAACCCACGATATTTACACAGCATCGTGCGCCAAATTTTTCGGCCAGCAGGAGGCACGCCTTGCACTTCTCAAGACCTGCTGCTCGTTCCTTCGGGTCGGGAGCCATCGGATTGATCCACGCGCCCACCTCCGCGATGACAATGTCCGCATCCTTGGCCGCTTTCACATAGGCTGCGATGGTCGTGTCGTCGGCCGTGGTACCCACGGGACAATACGCAGCCCGGTATCCGGCGCGTTGCACCCCTTCCACCCAGTGTTCCGGGCTGTCGACTGAACCGAAAATTGGGCCACCGAGTCTCATGTTGGTTCTCCTGTTTTCGCCTTATCGGGAGGGGCTAGCTTTCCATGCACTCGACAAGCGCGGCGCAAATGTACTCATTGTCTTTCTCCGACATGGCCGGATGTATGGGGACGCAGAAGATGCGGCGACCGAGTTCATCGGAGAGGGGCAACTGCTGGCCGGGTGTGGCCGCGCGCAGATAGGGGTGGGTTTCATAGCCGGGCCGGTTCGCCACAAGACACCGCACCCCAAACTCCTCGTCCATCCGCTTGAGCAGGGCGTCGCGGCGGTCTTCAGGAGTGAGGCAGGTGTAGAGGTAGTAGCTGTGCGTGTACTCCGGCGGTTCACAGGGAAGCACAAGGTTCGGAACGTCGGCCAGCAGTTCATTGCGGAGGGCTGCAATGTGGCGGCGGGCGGCGATGAACGAGTCGAGTTTTGCAAGTTGCACCCGACCCACGGCCGCCTGGACCTTGGTCATCACGTTCGAGGTGCCCCAGGTGCCGCCACTCATCCCGAAGAAACGAACCGAACGGCAGTAGGTGGCCACATCGTCGCTGTTCGTGGTGATCATGCCCCCTTCGCCGAGGGTACACATGTTCTTCATGGTGTGGAAGGAGAACACGGTGAGGAGACCGTGCCCACCGAGGGGTTTCCCCTTGTAGGATGCTCCGCAGGCGCGTGCGGCGTCTCCGATAACCGGTATGGGGCCGTGTTTCGGGTGGGGATGGGCTTCGCCAAGGGCAACAAGCTCATCGAGCGGCGCGGCAAGGCCGTTCATATGCACGGGAAAAATCGCGCGGGTGCGCGGGCTCAATCGCTTTTCCACGTCCTTGGGATCCAGTTGGAGGGTCTGCGGATCGACTTCCCCCCAGATGATCTGGCCACCCGCACCGGCTACCGCCAGCGGGGATGCGACAAAGTTGACGGCGGGCACGATGACCTCGTCCCCCGGCTGCAAATCGAGGTAGCGCATAGCCATGTCGAGTCCCGGCCCGGCACTGTTGAGGGCGATGGCATGCTTGGCCCCCACGTATTCTGCGAAGGCCGTCTCGAACTCAGGGATCTCGGTGGAATTGCCGCCAAAGCCCCGACTGACCAGCATGGAATCGCGGATGGCGGCCGTGGCGGCCTCGACCTCTTCCTCGCCATACATGCCGCCCAGCATGGGCTCGCCTTCCCATTGGATGGCCGTTTTTCCCTGGGCAAGAATGCTACGCCGCCGTTCCTTGGAAATCATGGAAAACCCTTTCGCTTCGCATTGTCTGCGCGTGTCGATCTGTTGGACTATTAAGCCGCATTTGTGGGAGTCGCCGCAAGTGCGCAAGGGGCGGCTCAAAGGGGGGTGCGCCCCTGCATGGCGTGGGAGAGGGTGGCATCATCCGCATATTCGAGTCCGCCACCCATGGGAACGCCGTGGGCGATGCGGCTGACTATCAACTGGAAGTTCAAATCGTTCGTCTCGTCCAGCCGAACTTTGGCGCGTCCTTCACAGTCACCATCGAGACAAGTTGGTTTCTTAAGAACCGGCGCGAGCAGAAAGTGATCTGGCAGAAATCGATCACGACCAGTTATACCGCTTCTATGGGTGACGCTATTATTGGGGCTACACGGCTTCGTCTCGCGAACGAGG
>CAIZGN010000296.1 GCA_903932505.1 Candidatus Hydrogenedentota bacterium | reverse complement strand
CCCATTTTGTGGACTCCTTGTCGGACTATTGTCCGGGTGGCGAAAGGCCAGCGCAAGCCAGCCAATCTTTACTTAGCCACTGTCCAAAAAATGGGGGTAACTTCACTAAAAATAGCCCTATTTCACTCACTTGGACACCTTCCTGAACCAAAAATGACCCACAAATTTTAACGAAGAGGCCAAAAAACGAAGACATGATTTCAATCCAAAGCAGTCGACCGATGACAAGGGCGGAGGCTGCTGAATATTTACAGGTTCATCCGGACACGCTTTATCGCTGGTCCGTCGAGGAGGGAAAGATTGCCTACTGCCGATTGGGTGAAGGGGCTCGGGCTTCCTTACGGTTTTTGAAAAAGGACCTGGACCAGTTCCTCAGCAAACAGCGGATACCAACGGTTGAGGACACTATGATGAGGCGCTCGTAGATCCGAGCAATTTTAATGATGACATGAAGGGCCAGGGTCCGGCATCACGCCGGGGTCCCTGGCCCTACCCGTTTTTCTTCAGAAGGAATCAATGTCGGAATCGTAGGCTTGCAGTCCCGTTTTCCCAAGCAGCATTTCTATATCGCATCGATTTCATCGTCGTAAGCCTGCAGACCCGCATAATGCTTCTCGGTTACGGTTACACTGCTGTGCCCCATCCAGCGTGCGATTTTGTAAATGCTGGTTCCCTTTTGTGCAAGCAGGCTGCCGAACGTATGTCGCAGTCTCTGAAAGGGATCGGCTTGTGTGAGTCCCGCCTCCTTCAGTGCAGACATCAAGGATTTTTTGGGGTCAAACCGGTAGTCGCTCTTTCCTTGGGTCGTTTTTCCAGAATCGAAGATGAACCCAGATTCCTGACGGTCAGGAAAAAATTCTTCGTATATCCGCTTGCTCATCGGAATCGCGCGATCCTCATGGTCCTTGATGTCGAACCCCGGAAAACGCTTAACCTTGATGATGGGTTTCTGAGTGTTGGAAAAATCGAACCACTCCCATCGAGCATTTGCCAATTCATTCTTTCGCAATCCGGCGAAGGCGCACAGCAGCACAACCCTTTTCAGGACGATTCCCTTCTTTTCGGCAACATCCAATAGACGAAGAATTTCAACCTCTGTGTGAAATTCCGGCATGGTTTTAGCGATGGGATACATGGGCACTTTGAGCACTGGATTGAGTCCGGTATAGAGATCCATCTTCTTGGCCCGGTTGAACAGGGCCTTGATCTCCCGCAACGCATTATTGATGGTCTGGTCCGAGTTGCCCTTCTTTTTCCGCCAACGCTTGAAGTCCTCCAGTTTTTTAGGAGTGATGTCCCCAAGACGTGCGGCGTGCGTAAACTCCAAGAGTTGCTTCCAGAAAGTGGTCGTTCGTCTGATTGCGCCGGGACGCTTATGGTCCGTGGCGTACGTGCTCAGGTACTGGCTCCAGAAGTCGTCTACCAACGGATTCTTCTCTTGAGGTGCCCGCCGATTGGGCTCCAATAGAATCGCCTCAAGCGCTTGCTTCTCACGTTCAGCGATGCGTTTTTTGTCCGTCTTCAGCGACTTCCTCACTAGCTTGCCGCCTTGAGAATAAGCAATCCACCATGTGCCGCTACGAATGTAAATACTGGCCATGCGAGGTATCCACCTAAACACATCATACACAATTCATGCACAATCCGTCAAGAGGGCAAAGAAAAAGCTCTGACAAAAACTCTATAAGTGCTTGTCAGAGCTTGATTTATCTGGTGGGCCGTGCGGGATTCGAACCTGCGACCTTGGGATTAAGAGTCCCCTGCTCTACCAGCTAAGCTAACGGCCCAAAAAAGAATGGAGCGGGAGACGGGATTTGAACCCGCGACTTCGACCTTGGCAAGGTCGCACTCTACCACTGAGTTACTCCCGCGAAGCGTTCAAAGATAATAGCAAACGTTGGCCCGCCTTGTCAAATTGATTCCGCGTCTTTTTCTTGCCGGAGGGCTGTGGCGGCTTCTCGCAGCTGGTCGGGGATGGGGATGGACTGCGGGCACTTGCTGAGGCATTCGCCACAGTCGACGCAGGCGTCTGCCGGTTGTTGTCCCTCTTCGCCGCTCTCGCACATGCGCGCGTAGCTTTTCTTTGCATGGTCCCAAAGGCCGTAGACGCGGGCCTCGTTGTACATCTGGAAGATGCGGGGGATGTTGATGTCGGAGGGGCAGGGGACGCAGTATTTGCAGCCGGTGCAGTAGAGGTCAGCCATGGCCTTGAGCCGGGAAAGTTGCGCGTCCATGGCGTTGCGGTCGCCCTCGGTCAGTGCGGCGGCGGAATCGGCGATACGAAGATTTTCTTCGACTTGTTCGATGGTGCTCATGCCGGACAGTGCGATGGAAACGTTGGGGTTGGCCAGCACGAAGCGTAGGGCTAATTCGGGCACGCGTCGGATTTCGGGGTTGATGGACTGGAGTATTTCGCTGGATGCGCCCAAGCGACCGCCACCAACAGGCCCCATCACAATAACGCCAATGCCCTTTGCATGCAGCACGCCAATGCCTTCCTCCAACTCGCGATCGAGCAAGTTGTATTGCAGGGTGATGACATCCGCATAGCCGGTGTCGGCGAGCTTGAGCAGGGCTTCGTTGTTGTCGTGGAAGGATGTGCAGATGTGTTTGATCAGCCCCTCGTCGAGCGCCTTGCGCATCCATTTTCCAACCCGGGGCTCGACCTCGGTGCAGTAGGATTTCCAGTTGATGCCGTGGGTGTTGTAAATGTCAATATGGCTGGTTTGCAGGCGTTCAAGACTGTTCTCGAGGTTGCGCCGCCAAGTGCCCTCGTCTTCGCCGAAGTAGTGGTTCTTGGTTGAAAGGATGACCTTGTCGCGCCAACCCTTGAGTGCTTCGCCCACCGCCCACTGGCTGTCGTCGTTGCAGTACATAACCGCAGTATCAATATAGTTCACCCCGCCCTCAAAGGCGCGGTAAATCATTGGAATGGCCTTATCCCGATCCACGCGAGCGGCGGTTCCCTCGCCCTGCATCGGCAGGCGCATTGCGCCAAATCCCAATTGCGACACGCGCAGCCCGGTCTTGCCAAGCACTCGATACAGCATGGTGTGCTCCTCGTTTTGTTTTGCTCCGGCTACCATAACAAGAATGCGTTCAAGGCCGCAAGCGGATTTCGTCGTAGCGTTTGGGCAGACAGGAATGTCTGCCCCACATTATTGGTTGGAGGCCTTGGGCAGATGGGAATGTCTGCCCCACATTATTGGTTGGAGCCTTGGGCAGAGGGGAATGTCTGCCCCACATTATTGGTTGGAGCCTTGGGCAGAGGGGAATGTCTGCCCCACGTTTATTGGGACGGGATGGATGGTTGGAACCGTTTTTGTGCGATGAGGATTATGCACAGTATGAGGAGGTCAAGCATGTTGCACCAACAAAACTGTCTCGCCGCTTGGATTGCCCGTTTCTTCGTGCCGGTCATTCTGCTCGTCCTCCCGGGATGCGGTGGCGTGGCTATGTATACGGCTGGATTCTTGGTGAGTATCACCGGTGAACCCGGCGAGCGCGCCTTGTACACCACGAGCAACCTGACCGTAAGCGGTCCCCAGGCGGCGCGGGCCCGGGTTGAATCCGTGGAGGTAACGCCGAAAGTCCTTTGGGATGAAACGGGCGACAGACTAAGTCTCAAATCGGGCAGCACCTTCCAATACAAAACCCAGGTACTCGCATTGGACGGATTGCATGTCGTAACCTTAGTGGATGGGCTCTCCGAACGCGGGCTATCCTGCGAAACCGTCGTCCGCAATGGGACTGACCACCCAATCAGGATCCCCATAGCCGCCATCCGGTGGAAGTACTTTCCCGCCTCCCAGTACCCCAAGAGTGGTCCATCCTTTGATGCCGTTCCATTTTTGCCCGTGGAAAGTGCCTGCCACACCATCGTAATAACCCCAAAACCCAAATGGAACGGCGAACCCGCTTCACTTGGGAAAGCGCTCAATAAGGATGAAGGCAGGGTTTGGGTTCCATCCGGGGTGGAAGCCGTACTCGTCCAACCAGGCGAAGCCCTGCTATTGCGAACGCTACTCTCAGCACCCCCTGCACAACCCTCCGAAAAGACCACACGTCATGCAAAAGAGGACACAAGCGGCATGTTTGAATGCACACTGGAGAATACGGCCAGCGGAGAAATACTCCAATGTCGGTTTGAATTCGAGTTTGCGACCATAGCCAAGCTTGCTCCGGTTTTTTATTAACAGGCGGGCACGGTGTTGTGCCCTTGCCGGACGCCCCGTGGCCTTGCTATGCTCAGGGCATGGCCCATTGTCACCGATTTTATGTCTCGCCGGATCTATTGACCACCGGCGCAGTCATTCTTCCCCCGGAGGAGGCACACCATGCCCTCCGTGTGGCACGTGTCCGCGATGGTGACGCGGTGCTGTTGTTCGACGGACAGGGTCGCGAGGGGCGTGGGTCGGTTCAGCGCGTGGACAAGCGGGACGCGACGGTTTGGGTGGAAGAATTGCGAGCCGTGCCCCAACCCTCCCCCGCGTTGACCCTTGCACAGGCCTGGCTCCACCGCGAAAAAACCATCGAGTTTATCGTGCGTCATGGCACGGAACTCGGGGTGGCCGCATTCGTGTTTTTCCGTGCAGACCACAGCGAATCCGCGCCCAAGATTGATGCGAAATGGAACCGCCTGGCAATCGAGGCCTGCAAGCAGTGCGGCCGACTCTGGTTGCCGGAGTTTCGCCTTGCGGATAGTCTTGGCGAAGCACTGGAAGCGACCTCGGGCGACCGCCTGATTGCCGCCATGGACGAACCTGCTGTGCCGTGGTCACAGGCTTTGACAGGGGGCGATGCCACGGTCTGCATAGGGCCGGAAGGTGATTTTTCCGGGGAGGAGATTCGCGTAGCCTTGGCCATGGGTGCCAGACCGATTTCATTGGGCCCAACCGTATTTCGCTCCGAAATGGCGGCCATCACCGCCGCCACGGTCATCCAATACGAATGGGGCGCACTCGGGGCGCGATAGGTTAAGCCCTTGCTCGATTCTTGATTCCCGCACGAGAAATATGGATTAATCAGGGACTTAACTCGTCCCGAAAACCGCCAAAGGAAACGTATCATGTTGCACAGTCTCCTTCTGATTTCCGTGTGCGCCCTCGCGGCACCCGTACAAACCGGAGAACTCATATTCCCGGTCAATCCCCAGCACAATCATGGTTCAAGCCTCGTGGAAACGCCGGAAGGCGATTTGCTCGCGGTCTGGTTTCATGGCACAGGCGAGCGTCAGTCCGACGACGTCATGCTGCAAGGGGCACGACTCCGTCAGGCCGATCGTACCACTGGCACGTGGAAAACACCTTTCGTAATGGCCGATACGCCGGATCTACCGGACTGCAATCCCGTACTCTTCGTCGACCCGCGTGGCGCCCTATGGCTTTTCTGGGTCACGGTGCAGGACAACCAATGGGGCGGCACCATCCTGAAATATCGCACGGCCAAGCAGTATACCGCCGATGGCCCGCCACAATGGGACTGGCAGGATGTCATCCATGCGCGTCCGCAGGACTTGCAGGCGCGATTCACCGATGTGCTGGATCACGCCGAGGAAAAGCTGGGGCCAATGGCCGCCACGATTCCGAAACTGCCCGCGCTATTGGAAGAGGGACGTCGGGCCGCAGACAGCAAGCTATCTCAGCGACTCGGCTGGATGACCCGCCTCCACCCCATCATGACCTCCGATAAGCGCATGATGCTCGGACTCTATTCCGATGTGTTCAATTGCTCCCTGGCCGCCTTCACGGAAGACTGGGGGCAGACGTGGAGTTTCAGCTTCCCCATTCTCGACCCGGACATATCCAAACTGTCCAACATCCAACCGAGTTTCGTGAAAAAGAAAGACGGTTCCATCGTCGCCTTCATGCGGGACAATGGCCTTCCCAAGAAAATCAGGTCGGCCGTCAGTTCCGATCAAGGCGTAAACTGGTCTGGCGTATCCTCGCTCGACATCACCAATCCAGGGTCGAGCGTGGAGTGCATAGCCTTGGCGAGCGGTCGCTGGGCCTTGATATGCAATGATGAGGATGGTAGACATCAATTGACGGTTTACCTTTCGGATGACGAGGGGGCGACTTGGCCCCATTCCCGATCCTTGGAACGGGTTGACTCGGGCAAGGGGAACTTCTCTTATCCGTCCATGATCCAAACCCGCGACGGTATGATACATTGCACCTATTCCTATTCCACCGAGGGAACGCCCGGTTCGAGCATCAAGCACGCGGCGTTTAACGAGGAGTGGATCACGACGAAATAGTGTCCGTTTTCAATGTGTTGAAGTGAGCATCTCCGGACTTCTGGGTCGGGGTTCAATAAACGAAAAAATGGAGGAAATAATCATGCAAGTACGGATATCGCCCTTCTTGGTCTTTGTTGTGTCAGGCGTCGTTTCAGCATTCGGCTGTGCGCAGGAGTCCAAACCGCCTGCGGCTCCCCCCGCTGCTGCACCCGCAGCCAAACAGGATGCAGCCCCGCCACCCGTTGCCCAAGTGGTAGCCCCCGCCGCAGCCCCGGCTTCCGCAGCACCGGCACCAGCAGCTACCGCGCCTCCGGTCGCGACCGCCCCACCGCAAGTGCATGCGCCCGGTCGCCCCGGCCCCGAGGAAATGTTCAAGCAGGCCGACACGGACAATAACGGCGCACTGAGTCTTGAAGAATTCAAGGCCATTCAGGGCCGCATGCGTGAGCGCCCGCCCATGCCCAATCACCGGCAGAACCTCGTCTCGTTTGTTCAGCGGTGGGACAAGGACAAAGACGGCAAAGTGAGCATGGAAGAATTCAAGACCGCCATGCCCAAAGCGCCTGAGCAACGGTTTACGCTTATGGACAAGAACAAGGACGGTGCCATCACGGCCGACGATGCGCCCGAAGGGCCCGGTGGCGATATGGGCGGCCCTTCCGGCATGTCCCCGCGCCCCCCCATGCAGAACCCCATAGAGCGTGGCGATACAAACAAGGACGGCAAGCTCAGCTATGAAGAAATGACTGCCATCCGCCCCGGTTTCCCCAAGGAAGCCTTTGAGAAAGTGGACTCCAACAAGGACGGGATGATTGACATCGAGGAAATGGAGGCCCGCAGAGCCCCTAAACCCGAGGAAAAGAAACCGTAATCACACCCCCTTTGTCCCCGTCCATAAATCGTCAATGCGCGAATCCGTCCCGCCTGACACCGGCTGTGCAGGCGGGACTTCTCATATCCGGACTCAAGTCGAACCCCTAGGTTTGCACTGGACATAATCTCCCAGAAGATGTAACATAAGACAAGCCCCTGTGGTGGGTCGGCGTTAAGCACGGGAACTTACAAAACGGAGGAGTGTGACATGAAACGTAAACTAGGGTTCACTTTGATCGAACTGCTCGTGGTG
>CAIZGN010000295.1 GCA_903932505.1 Candidatus Hydrogenedentota bacterium | reverse complement strand
CACCACGAGGGAAAACACCTGGTTTGGCCCATTCTCCATAACTGTAGGCTCCCGCATATACGCCGTACCGTTGCCACAGAACATCCCGCAACGTATATGAATAGAACGTTCCACCCTCCAGTTGGGTCACCCAAGACAAAAGTCTACGGCTCGCCCAAACGCGACCATAACTTTTGCCGAGCATTGTTGCAATACGGGAACAACGAAGTCCAGACTCCGTATCCAAATCAAATTGTGGAGACATTCTTGTCAATTCTCGCTCGTCCTATCACCTCAATATTGTTGTTTTCATATCGCCCGTTCTCCATTCCCTACCCCACCTGACATTCACCACTCCGAAAAACTGTCGCTATCCTCAAACGGCATGCGGGAACAGCGCATAACATGGCTACCAGCGCAGCACCCACAACAACAAGAAGCTCAATCGAAGAATAGACCCATGAGAAAGAGTGTCCGGCGTAGGTCAAAAGAACGCCGGGAAATGCAATGGCCAATCCAGCGATTATCATTGGTTTGATGGTATATCCGGCCAATAATCCTCTGGAATGATGCAAATGCCCCACCACAAACAGCAGCGCGATGAGTTCCCCCATGCATCCAGTGACGACGACCCAAATTATAGGCCTCCCGGTCAGGCCCAACCAAATGGCGATCGGAAATACGGATATGCGCCCAATATTGGAGATGAGAGGCGTAAGAGTATCACCCCATGACATTGATGCAATGGTGGGTCCCACGCGGAGCACCCGAATCATCTGCATTATGGCCATCCAACCTATGTAGGTTTGAACTCCTGCGTATTTTCCCCCGTAGGTCAACATGACTATGCGCTGTCCAAGCAAAATAAATCCCGCAGAAATGGCAACCCCTAGCAAGCAAAGAATGCAGATAGAAAGAAGGTAGTACTCGCTAAACTTGTGAAAATTTCCTTTGTTTCTGGCGAGTAGGGGAAGGAGCAAGGCGGATGCGACTCTCGCAATCATCATGGTTGGAACAAAAGTAATTGAAAACGCTACCGAATAAACCCCCAATTGGGTCATATCGTAGCCAGAGGCGACAATCATTCGATCCCCCTGAAGAATGAAGAACATCAATAGTCCGTTGAACAAGAGAGGCCAGCCAAATGCATACATGCGATTAAATTGTTTTGGTTCCCAAGCCCAAGCATAACGACGCTTTGCAAAGGCGTGGCTCACAGCCACCATGACCGCGGACTGCAAAACGAGGAGCCACAACATCGCCGAGTAGTCCTCAAACCACCTCACAAACGGAAAGGCAGCCAGCACCAATACGATTTGTGGTATCAGTTCGGTGGCCACATCTGCGGTAAATCCAAATTCGCGCTGCAACCGCTTCGGATCAAGATGTAGAAATCCACGGAAAAGTGGCACTAAGGCTATACATTGAAAGGCCCACAAGGCCTGAGGAATGCTAAACATCCGAGAGAACGGCCATGCCAATACAAAAAGCGACAGGGACATTCCAACCCCGCGCATCACCTGAAACGCATGGGCAGTCGACTGAAAGGTACTGTCGTCGCCATCTTCCGACTGCACCAGAAGTCGGTCTACTCCAAGATTACTGACCATTTCAAACATGGAAACAGCAAGCCCGAATGTCGCGGCAACACCAAAATCCTCTGGACTCAGCAAGCGAGCAACCACGATATTCCGGACAAAGGCGCACGCCTGCCCAACCACCTGCCCCCCCATGAGCACTCCACCAGCACCCAAGAGTCTGTACCTAAGCGTCATGATGCCACAACTCCATCACTAAAGGTACATCCAGTCTTTAAAATGGTTCCCACAATCTCGTCCATCTGGATTTCAGCCTGGCGTAGCACGTTAGGTAGTGCAGCGTTTAGACCTATTTTTGCCAGTTCTCGTTTCTGCCAAGATTCCCAAAGCTGATCAGTGGTTTCCTCCTTATTCAATCGTCTGGGGTCAGCGACATGTGCTCCCTGCCCACAGGTATCAAACACGCCCAAGGTTTTGGGACTGTAACTGATGGCTGCCGTGGGGACACAGGAAGAAAGCGCGGCAATAGTCGAATGCATTCGCGTGCCGCAAAACCAATCGCACTGGGCAATGATCCATTTTACCTCACAGGGGTCATTTACTGTTGGGACGATTGCCACCCGATGGGTGACCTGAGAATTTAGCATAGCCAAAATGGATCCACATGCCTGAATGTCTGACTCGTAGTGCCCCGCCGGCGTCACCACGTGGGGAATCAGAAGGACCCTTGCATCGGAATCCCGCAACAATCGGCTAATGAGCGAAAGAATCACCTCCCGATAGTCTGCCTTGATACCATACCTTTCCGCAGCCTCCTTTGGGTGGTTCAGTAACAGACCGCTCACATTCAATCCCACCAACGGAGTCCGTTTGTCCTCAAACCACTCCAACTTGCCCGCGATACAATCTTCTGACGGACGCGTGACAGGCAGGCCGAAAGCCACGTCCACCCCTGTTCGGTGCCGGATGGGGTCAAAATCCCCCCGCAGCAAGTCCCGCAAGACCTCGAAACTGTGTTCATCCCGGGCCCAAGCCATCGCGCTTTTCCGGGCTATGTTCTGGGCTATACGGAAGGCGTGGCGCGTTTGAAATGGACCATAGGTCTGGGGAAGGAGTAACAGCGGTTTACCCTGCTCCAAGGCGATAATCTTCGGCAACGTCACCGAGCGAAATCGCTTTGGTCCGTACAGGTCTGTAAAACTATCGCCACCGCTAATATCAAGAATGGCACTGGAAGATAGGATGCTCTTAGCCCCGGGATTGCAGGCCCCCCCCAACCAAGCGCAGATTCGGATTTTCCAGAAACTCTCTGACTGGTAAATCCGCTTGGTGTGGTAAGCCCCGCAACGTAAACCTTCCGCCTTAGTGCCTCCAAGTTCGCATGCGAAAGGGCGCAGGCCAACCCCATTGTCCCACACCATCGGAAGCACTTGAGTCGAACGCGAGCTGATGCCGAAAAGCATTGAACAGCACAACGCAGACACGCCCATGTTGGCCGTATCCGGTGCCATTCCAACCAAGCAAACGTGCTTTAAACCGCCCTTGTTCTCTTCCATAATCTCCACTACTTCAGGCTTACTTCCCCTTCGATCCTAGTAATGATGGCCCAGTGGACTACTTTGCCGGAGCGGCCGGAACTGACGCATAGCAGGATTCAAAGCGAACACCCGCAGGCCAATTTGCCGCATCTGAATAGACTTCCCAGGTCAAAGGATGAAATTCGACATGGTCAAACAGGACGTTAGTTGCCTCAAACCACTGGTTATTCCCTGAAAGGTCTGAACGCAACATAAGTCGCTGCTCAGGTAAACGCACATCTTGAAATATCACATGAGAAAAACTGGATAGCATTTGCGACCAAGGGGGTCCTCCAAAATTCGTTCCACCTTGAAAAACAGGTGCATTCCAGATATCAAGATTGACAAAAGCGGCATTGGTGAGCGCATAGCGAGGGGAACCAATAGTAGACTGGTAGGTGGGCTCCAGAAAGATCGACTGAGTTCCTTTTACATCCGTTGCAATTAATCCGTAAAGTATATAATTGTCTGCGGCTCCAAACATTTGAAAGATATCAGCATGATGGGCAAGTATAGTCCCATCCATATTTTCCACGGTAGTGTCTAGGACACATTTGGAGTTTTGCAAAGCATCCCCGGTAATTTTCCTCACGGTACACCCGCGAACCAAATCGGCACTGACAAAGCCGTAGAGCATGTCGTATGCCGAGGAACCTGTGACGTAATAGGTTGCCCGAACATTAGTTTCGTGCCCAGAATCAGTCCACCCGAGGTCGTCGTACCAAGCTGTTTCGTCAAACCACACCATCCCGCCAAGTGCGTAGTACTGAAGGATCTTGCCAAAGTTGAACGTGATATTCTGCCAATGCAATCGACCCACCCCGGGCCTCAACAGGGTAACCGCGGAGAAACTGATGGTTATCTGGTTTGCTTGCAGTCCGTCTTCGGGTCGCACCGTAATCCAACGATTGTTGGAAATCCCTTGAAATCCCAATCCCCTTACTGGTCCATCGTATGTACCAGCATCAAGCAGCACTACCTCTGAGCCGTCTTTCCCGCTCGCCTTGATAAGATCCAAGGCCTTTGCAATAGTTGCTACTGGTTGTTCGCGTGTTCCCGCAGCACTATCGTCGCCGCCGAGGCTCACATAGATTTGCTCTGGCACAAACGTTTGGAACGCATTGGTGAAAAGAGGTAGAGAGTATTCACCATTAGCCACGGTTACATCTGCCCCCTGCAACACCCGCGGAACCCCCACGACCGGATACGCAATCGCGCGTACTTCAATGGGACCGTCAGCAAAGTCACGGGCGTCGAGGCCCAGCCAGTATTCCACCACATTGGTCCGGGGATTGAGCGTCATTTTCTTCACCCCAACCCAAGGACCGTCATTGACGGAGAAATCAACGCGGTCGATGTCATTGATATGGAAGGCGACGACACCAATTTCAAAATACCCATCAAAAGTCTGGTAGGGCACGACATCCCAGCGCGCGATGGCTTTGGCGTCTACACCCGCACCCGAACCGATAGGATCAGGCTGTGGCGTGGCTCCGGTGAAGCCCGCGCCAGGCTGAAGCACCGGATGAACCTCGAAGGTGGCGCTTGGTCCTGCGGTACCAGCAGGAACGGAAGCAACATTCAGTGCCGTATTCCCCGCAATCGATATACTCGCTGGTCCCTGCCCCGCAATATTCGTTAGGGTCACAGTGCGTTCGGTGGTGCCTGTTCCGGACACCTCGATCGTGGCGGTAACCCCGTCCACGCTGTTTAGGGTCACATCCGCAGGTGCCAGCGAAATCGACGCCGCATCCGCGTAGGTCACCGTAAACGTGACCGGCCCCTCGAAGGTATCTGCCACCGACGGCGCGCTAATATTCAGGGTCGGCGCGATATTGTTG
>CAIZGN010000294.1 GCA_903932505.1 Candidatus Hydrogenedentota bacterium | reverse complement strand
GTGCACATGCGCGGATTTGCCTGCGACATGGACGCCATTCTGGATATTGCGAAACGTCACAACCTGCTCGTGGTGGAAGACGTGGCACAGGCGTGTGGCGGTTCATACAAGGGTCGCCGTCTCGGCTCCTTGGGTGACATCGGCTGTTTCAGCCTTCAGCATTTCAAGATGATTACGGCGGGGGAGGGCGGCATGGTTGTGACGAACCGCCGCGATGTTTTTGACCGCGCCGCCATTCGTCATGACTCCGCGATGTGCTACTGGCAACCCGGCGAGTCAACCGTTCGGCCATTTCCCGGCGAGAATTTCCGCATGAACGAAATGGAGGGGGCGCTGGGCTGCGTGCAATTTGGACGCCTCGAAAGCATCCTGTCGCGTGGACGCTCGATCTGCGAACGTCTTCGCGCCGCCTTGTCGGATGTTCCAGGCGTTGCGTTACATCGCTCGAACGACCCGGCGGGTGAATGCGGCATCTGCTTTGCATTTTTCGTCAGCGATTCCGACCGCGCAAAACGGTTTGCCGCCGCACTGCGCGCCGAAGGCGTTCCGGCGGGCTGCCTCTTTGACAAGGGCATCCCGGATCGCCATGTTTACCCCTATTGGGAGTACGTCATGGAAAAAGGCTCGCATGACCGGCACGGTCGCCCCTGGACCTCCCCGTTACACGACCCTGATCGCCAGTACACGCCCGATATGTGCCCCAATACCCTCGATATTCTGGGCCGCGCGGTGATGCTCACCATTTCCCAGGCTCTGGAGCCCCGTCATGTGGAATGGATTGCAGAAGCAGTTCGCAAGGTGGCTGCGCATCTTGACGAATAGAAACGGAGCCACGTTCACAAGGAAATATTCATGAATATCTTCTCGTTTTCCCGACCGCTGTTTGTGTGCGCGATGCTGTCTTGGGTGCTCATGTCAGGGGTCGCCGTCTTTGCCGATCCGCCAGGCCGCGAGGTAATGAACTTGGACGGGGCATGGTCTTTCCAGCTGGATCCCGGCGGTCTGGGGGAGAAGGAGCAGTGGTTTCTCCCCGGGCACACGTTCCAGGATACCATCCAGGTGCCCGGGGCGTGGGACGCTCAAGGATTCGGCGAAGAGACCGACAAGCTTCACCATAACTACATCGGCAAGGGCTGGTATCGGAAGACGCTGAACCTGCCGACCCCCTGGCAGGGTCATCCGCTCGCGCTGTGTTTTGGCGGGGTTTATCGTTCCGCCAGCGTTTGGGTGAATGGCAAGGAGGTCGGCGCACACATCGGCTACGCCTCCAACTTTGAGTTGGACCTTACCGATGCGGCGAAGGGGAACGGTACGCTCGACATCGTGGTGCAGGTGGACTCCGAGCAGCGCTGGGAGGAAGATGCCCTGCAGGGATGCATGGATATCATCGACGGGATGTACACCTCTTGGGGCGGCATCTGGAGTCACGTGTCGTTGGAGTCCCGTCCATCCGCACACCTGCGAGACTTGTATATTGCCCCGCGCACTTCGCCCGCCGGTTGTACGATGTCCGCCTCGGTTCAAGGGGACACCGGTCGCGTGGCCCGGGTTCGCGCCGAGGTCATGGATGCCAAAGGTCAGGTCGTGGTCGCAAAGGAACAGCCACTCGAGAAGGACGGTGGCATTGCTGTGGCACTTGATATCCCGAAGGCCCGTCTCTGGACACCCGAAACGCCCTATCTTTACACCGCCCGGCTCACCCTCTTAGCCGGAACCAAAGCCGCAATTGATGAAATCAAAGATCGTTTCGGTGTGCGCAGCATTGAAGTGCGCGGCACGGATTTTTACGTCAACGGGTCAAAGTACTACCTCAACGGTTATGGCGATGATTGTGTGTATCCCGACACCATCGCCCCCCCACCGGACAAACAGTTCTATGTGGATCGTCTTCGCGTGGCCAAATCCTACGGCTTCAATTATGTCCGGCATCACAGCCATTTTGTCGCCCCCGAATACTACGAGGCTTGCGATGAGGTGGGGATGTTTGTGTCACCCGAACTCCAAATCGGTTACCCGATCTTCTACACACGCGCACTGAAAAGTGCCCCGGCAATGACCCTCTACCGGAATGAATGGACAGCCCTTCTCAAGCGCTACCGAAACCACGCCTCCATTTTCGATTGGTGCATGTGCAACGAGGTGTGGGAAGGCATGACCGAGCTGGCACCCGACCTCTATAAAATTGCGAAGGAACTCGACCCTACCAGACCGGTGATCGATTCCGACGGCCTATTCATGCCCGGCTTCATCGATGGCACGAAGGACCGCCCGACCTTGGACTTTTTCACCGTCATGTTCGATATTGTCACGTCACCGATCGATAATCCTACGAAGTTCAACACGGGAAAACCGTTGAAGCCGATCGTGACCCATGAGGAGGGAAACTTCGTCCATTTCCC